>CP081161.1:300000-600000 GCA_025141675.1 Rhodobacteraceae bacterium S2214 | reverse complement strand
TTCACGATCCTTGGTGGTCTGTCGCAACGCAGTCTCGTGCAGTTTTTCCAGCCATCCCACGCGGATCAGTTGGAAACGATTCCAGGCATCAAAGACATGATCGCGAAGTTCAAGTAGGGCACCGCGCCCCGCTTCTTTTGGTCAAAAATATCCCCCCCGGAGGGTCCGCACTCTCCACAAGCGCTATGCTAAAGGAATACGCATGCCTCTCGTCACACTGAAAGACGTCCTGCAACCAGCCCTAAAAAACGGTTATGCCGTTGGGGGCCTTGTGACCCTTGGCTGGGAAGATATGCACGCCTATGTCGCCGCTGCCGAAGCCGTGGGCTGTCCTGTGATCTTACAGGCCGGTCCCGGTTGTCGCGAACATACGCCGCTGCCGATTTTGGGGAAGATGTTCCGCCATTTGGCAGAGCATGCGTCGGTGCCTGTCGTCGCTCATCTCGACCATGGCTACACCTATGATGATTGTTCTGAGGCGCTGGACAGCGGTTTCACCTCTTTGATGTTTGATGGATCGCGAAAGGCGTTGCGCGACAATATCGCCGAGACGAAAAAGATCGCAGATATGGCCCATGCCGCTGGTATTTCCTGCGAAGGCGAGATTGGTTTTGTGGGCTACGACAACGGTGAGGCGTCAGCAGGCACTGATCCGGAAGAGGCTGCGATTTTCGCAACCGAGACCGGCGTTGATGCGATGGCTGTGTCCGTCGGCAACGTCCATTTGCAGCAAGATAAATCCGGCGGATTGGACATGGACCGGATCAAAGCGATTGAGGCTGTGACAACCGTGCCGCTGGTTATTCACGGTGGGTCCGGTGTTCCGATGGATCAACGCACGTTGCTGGCTAAGACGTCAAACGTGTGCAAATTTAACATTGGGACCGAATTACGCATGGCATTTGGCTCCGCCTTGCGCGACGCCGTAAATGCAGACCCTGACCGTTTTGATCGCAATACGATCCTGAAAGACACCCATGCCCCCGTTCAAGCCGCTGCAGAAACTGTTCTGCGCGCTTTTGCGGCCCCCATGATGAAAGGCTAAAACGATGATCAAACTCGCTTTGTTAGGCGCTGGCCGCATTGGCCAAGTGCATGCCCGTACGATCCGTGGCATGGACAATGCAACGGTCACGGCCGTTTCAGATTTCTTTCCCGAAACGGCCAAAGCGCTTGCTGATACGCTTGGCGCCGAGGTGCGGGATAACGACACGATTATGCGGTCCGAAGACGTGGATGCTGTCGTGATTGGCACGCCAACCGACACGCATTTTGACCTGATCGCCGCCGCCGCAAAAGCGGGCAAAGATATCTTCTGCGAAAAGCCCGTTGATATGTCTGCGGATCGCATTCGCGACCTGATCAAGATCGTCGAGGAAACCGGCGTTCAGTTTATGACCGCTTTCAATCGCCGCTTTGATCCGAGCTTTGCCAATGTGCAGGCGCGGATCGCTGCTGGTGAAGTGGGGGACGTTGAGATGGTGACGATCCTCTCCCGCGACCCGTCTCCGCCCCCACTGTCTTATGTAAAATCATCCGGTGGTATCTTCCGCGACATGATGATCCACGATCTGGATATGGCGCGTTTCCTGTTGGGCGAAGACCCGATTGAGGTTGTCGCTTACGGGTCTGCCTTGGTTGATCCCGAGATCGGGAAAGCCGGTGATGTGGATACTGCTGGTGTGATGCTGAAAACGGTGTCCGGCAAGATTTGTCAGATCAGCAATTCGCGTCGTGCCACCTATGGTTATGACCAGCGGATCGAAGTGCATGGTGCCAAGGGGATGCTGCGCGCCGAGAACCATCTTGAGAATACAGTCGAGGTCGCGACAGAGGCTGGTTATCGTCGTGCGCCCACGCTGAATTTCTTCCTTGAGCGGTACGAGAGCGCGTACCGTCGCGAAATGGAGCATTTCGTAGCGTGCCTGAACGAAGGTGCCCCCGTCACCCCGACGATCCACGATGGGCTGCAGGCACAGATGCTTGCCGATGCCGCGACGCAAAGCTGCGAGACAGGCCAGCCCGTCGCGATCTAACGCTGTCGTAGCGTCGCGTTTGACAGGTCTGGTGGTCGCGCCAATACTTCCCCCACGCGGGAGGCTAGTATGGCGCGACTAAAGATCATGTTTTCGCATTTGAGCGTCGTTCTGATGGCACTTGCCGCCGCCGTTGGCATTGTCGTGCTCGCCGGTGCCCCGTGGTGGGTTTGGCTGCTTGTCCCGCTTGGGATCGGTGCCCAAATGCTGAACGAATACAACCTGCATCGCTATGTGTTTCACCTGTCCCCGCCGAAACGACAGTGGGCCTTTGACCTGTTGTATCAGGCGCATTACGGCCATCACGATTTCCCGACGAACCACGGATTGTTCTTTGTGCCGGTCTGGGTCGCCCTACCCGTTTTGGCGTTCAACTTTGGTCTGGTTTGGGGTGTTGCCGCGATAATCGGACTGCCGTTTGCCTTTGAAATTGCGGTTGCAATTGTTGTCGTGGGAGGGGTTTTGACGTTCTTGGGATACGAATGGTTCCACATGACATCCCACCTGAATATCCCCAAAACGCGGGTCGAACGGTATGTCACAACGCTGCACAACCAGCACCATTTCCGCGATTTTTCGAAATGGTTTCACGTGTCGCCCGGAGGTGAGGTGATTGATCGGGCGATGGGCACGGCCATTGATCGCGACACGCTGCGATCACAACAACGCATTGAATTTATTCGCACTTTGGGTTTGCGGCCTGATGATCCGCGTCTTGTTTCGGCCCGCCAACGCTTCGCCCCGAAATACGGTTTGACTAGTGCCGAGGTCGCGCGCGCAGCTGCTGTGTAGCAGGATTCCTCAAATTCGTCTCAAATCCAACACATTCGCGTCGTCAGATGTGCCAACAGTTTTTTAATGTGAAGGACGCGCTATTTCACGCGCGATGACCGGTGACCGTATGACCGCGATACCAAAGTTGATCGATGATGTCTCTTCTGACGACGTAGGTCTTCCTGACGGCACATTGCTGATGGACGGCGAATTTACTATTACAGGGCAGATTAGCCGTGGTGGTTTCGGGATTACGTATCTCGCCCGCGACAACAGCCTGAACCGGACCGTTGTGATCAAAGAATGCTTCCCAGAGGCATTCTGTAACCGCCGCGACAATTGTAGCGTCATCGTTCGGTCGTCCACACATCAAGACCAGTACAAATCCATCGTGCACATGTTCATGCGCGAAGCCCGCAGTATCGCGAAAATGCGCCACCCCAATATCGTTGGCGTGCACCGCGTGTTCGAAGACAATCACACCGCCTATATGGCGCTTGATCTGATCGAAGGGCGTGACCTGAAAGAGATCATTGAAGATGACAATCGCGATCTGACACCTACTCAGATCCGCGATATGTTGTTCAAGGTCCTAGACGCCATTGAACTGGTGCATGCACACGATTTGCTGCACCGTGACATTTCGCCTGACAATATCCTGCTGGATAAGTGGGGCAATCCGTTCCTGATCGACTTTGGTGCTGCTCGTGAAGAGGCAAGCAAGAAGACCCGCACCGTTTCGACGCTGATGGTTGTGAAAGACGGATATTCTCCGCAGGAATTCTATTTCGCTGGCAGCAATCAGAACGAAAGCAGCGACCTTTATGCGTTGGCCGCCACGTTCTATCATCTGATTTCGGGTGAAGCCCCCGTGAACAGTCAGACCCGCGTTGCCGAAATTGCGGTAAAGAACCCTGATCCTTGCCGTCCGCTGGTCGGATCGTTCCCTGAATATGACGAATTGTTCTTGGCCGCGATCGACAAAGCGATGCAGATCGCACCCAAAGACCGTCTCCAGTCCGCCCGTTCGTGGTTTGAAATGGTTGACCCGCACAACACGCATGTCGACGATTATGTCCGCCCCGTTGTGAACGAAAGTCTTGGCATGACGCTGACCAGTCTGGTGTCCGAGACAAACAAGGAATTGCTGACAATTCCACCGACCCCACTAAAGAAAACCCCGTTGGAATTGCTGCAGGAAAACACGTCAACCGACGTTGCTGATTGGGTGAAAGAATTCAACGAAGAAACCCGCAACGGCGTTGATGATGGTGCAATTGAACTGGACGAAAGGCCGAAATTTGCTGGCCGCTTTGGTCGTCAAAAGACGATCCCGCCGTTCAAACCAATGTCGCTGGATCCAACGATTGTTCCGCAACCGATGCCGGAATATCATGAGGAAGGCCCTGAGCAGACAAAGCGGTCTCGCGGTCTGAACCTGAAGCTGGTCGCTGCTGTCATGGTTGTATTGGCCGCATGTTTTGCCGCGTTGAGCAATGCTGAAGCCGTCATTCAGTTGGCCGGTCTTTAATCGCCCAAAGCTTTAGTCGTCCAGAACCAGGTGCGTTAGCTTCGCTGCTGTTTCATGCATCAACGGAACATGTGCTTTGACGTCGTCAAGGCTCATGCGTTGCGTGGGTGCGTGGATCGACAGTGTTGACACTAAACGCCCGCGCCCATCCAAGATCGGGACGGCGCACGCGACCATGTCTTCCATGAATTCCGCGTTGTCGGTCGAATAACCCTGCTCTTTGATTTGCGACAGCCGTTCTGCCAGCTTGACTGGATCGGTGATCGTCTGAGGCGTCATTTCTTCCAGATGCGCCGCCCCGAGATATTGTTCCAGATGGCTGGGTTGTAGCGACGACAGGTACATCTTGCCCGATGCTGTGCAATGTAGCGGAACCGACGTCCCGACAGGCAACTGAATACGCAGGGGCCATTTGGTTTCGACGCGATCCAGATAAATCATGGCGTCGCGGTCAGGTGTGGCGACGTTACAGGTTTCGCCGACCTCTGACGCAAGTGCATTCAGAACAGCAAGGCGTGCGGTTCTGATCCGTAAGCTTGATAGAATATCGACCGACATCTGCCGCAGCCTGCGGCCCGGACTATAGGATCGTCCGTCGATATCACGTTGCAGGAAACCTGCCTCTTCGAGGGTGGCAAATAGGCGGTGGATCGTCGGCTTGGGCAGGCCAAGCCGACTGTTCACTTCGGTGGGTGTGACAGGCACACCGGTCGCTGCGACCTCTTCGAGCAACAAGAGCAACCGCATGTTGGTTGGGATGTTCTGTTTCTCGTTTAGATCGTCGCGTGCCATTTTCTTATTTCCACTTACTCAGGGAGCAAC
This sequence comes from Rhodobacteraceae bacterium S2214, assembly GCA_025141675.1. NCBI lineage: Bacteria > Pseudomonadati > Pseudomonadota > Alphaproteobacteria > Rhodobacterales > Paracoccaceae > Rhodobacteraceae bacterium S2214. Next base: position 594,837 of record CP081161.1, on the reverse strand, counting down.
ATCAACGCCAACTCCGGTGTCAGTGCTACAAGGAACCAGACTGAGATCAGCGCGACGAGGTATGGGACCGTGTAACGTAACAATCTAAAGTATGGAACGCCTGTCACACCTGACGCGACGTACAAATTCAACCCGTACGGCGGCGTAATGAACCCGATGGATGCACCCACAAGGAAGATCACCGAGAAGTGGATTGGATCGACGCCCACAGAGGCTGCGATCGGCGCCAAAATTGGTGCGAGAATGATCGTCACTGGCAGGGATTCAAGGATCATCCCGGTCACGAAAACGATGGCCATGGATGTGAACAGAACTGCGTAGTAGCCGCCCATCCCCGTCACAAAGTCACCGATGTATTCTTTCGCCCCAAGTGATGACATCACCTGCTGCATCGCCACAGAAACCGCGATCAGTGGCACAAGGATACCTGTGATCTGCGCGGACCGCGACACGATGGCCGGCAGTTGCAGCAATGTGAACCCTTCGACCACGAACATGGACAGGACGCTTTTTTCTTCGGCAGGCAAATCCGCGCTGCTGCCCATGATTTTGTTCAACGGGAAGCACAGAAGGCCCACAAGCATACAGAACCCAACGGTCACGCCTGCGGCTTCAGTCGGAGAGAACTTGCCGGTGTAGATGCCCCAAAGCACCAGACCGATGGCAAAGAAGCCAAGCCAAGCCCCGATGGCCGTTTTGAAGATGCGGCTTACGGACAAACGGATCAGGTAGCCCCAACCGTTCAGCGTACAGATGATGAAACACGCGGTCATCATGGCCAAGACCATCAACGCACCCGGAATGATCCCGGCGACGAACAGGTCAGAGATCGGCAGGTTCAGCAAGAAGCCGTAAACGATGAAGATGATTGACGGCGGAATGATGATCCCGACCGTACCACCCGCAGCAGCAGTCGCCGCCGAGAACCGTTCGTCGTAGCCGCCTTTGACCATTTCAGGGTGCAACATGGACCCGATGGTCGCTGTCGTCGCTGAGTTCGACCCAGAGATCGCTGCGAACAGACCACATGCCGCCAATGACGCCATCGCTAGACCTCCGCGCAACCAGCCAAGGCAGGAATACGCGAAATCCGATAATCGTCGGGCGATCCCTGATTGGTTAATCAAGTCCCCCGTCAGGATGAACAGCGGCATCGCGAGTAGCGCGAAGCCCTTGTTAAATACGTTCAGCAGTTCATTGCCTGTGTTGTCGATGGGCAGGTCGATGACAAAGCTACAGCCGATTACCCAATAGAAAATGACCAGAAGCACGGGCGCGCCGAGCATGAAAAGGATCGTCACACCAACAGATATGAGCGTAATCAAAGTACCATCAGTCATCAGACGTCCCCCCCAATAACAGCTTGTTTCAAGATCGGATCACCGGATTTGTAGTTCTTCCAATCCTCGATCCAGTTTCCAAATACGCGGCCGGACATCAGTCCAAAGGCTACAGGGACGGTGATGTAGAACCACCACTTCATTGTGTTGTCGACGCCATCAACCAACTGGAAGTTGTCGGCGGAATACGCGGTGAATTTCAAGGACGTTGTGATCGCGATCCAGCAGAAGCCGAACCAAAGCACAGTGTCCATTGTCAGCGCGGCCATCTGGCCGTTGCGCGACATCTTGTTGCGGAATTCGTTGAAGGACAGGTGGGTCCGCAGGCGGACGTTATACGAACACCCGAACCATGCCATGATCATGAACAGGAACGGCGGCACTGTCGTTGACCCAGACCATTGGCTGGAAAATACGAACCGGTCGATGACGCCCCAACAGATGATCGCTGCGATCATGATATAAGTCGCAACTGCGATACCGCGTTCAAGGTGGCGATCCATAAACGGCAGGAACCGGAAAAAGTAGTGCCCTAGAAATCCTGCGGCAATCGTCAAAAAGAAACAGAAGAGCCACATTCCATCTGTATAAAAAGCGTCCCGCATCTCCCAGGCAGAGCCTGAAAAGATGGCTGGCACGACTGCCAATGCTTCGGTGATAAGTGACATCCGAAGGTCTCCCCCAACTTGATAAACCGCGCCTGCGCGGAATGCGTTCTATGTGAAAAGGCCGGCCGAACAGTTCCTCCCTCGGCCGGCCCTCGCAATGAGTAAAGCGCTAAATTAGCCCTTCCACCAGCGGCGTGGTTCAACATTTTCAGGAAGCGTGTCCGCATCGATTGTGCGTACTTCGTCATAGATTTCCTGATATGTATCCAGACCACCGGACCAGCCGTTAAGCCGCTCGCGCCATTCTTCCCACAGCTGTGGTTGGAATTCTGGTGAACACATTTCTTCGGCTTTGCGAATTTCTTCGGCAGACAAGAACGCGTTGCGAACGTTGTTTTGCGCGAAGATTGTGTTTGGAAGCTGTGGATCGGACTGACCAACAGTTTTCACAAGTGCGGCTTCGTTTGCGGCCTGCACGTGTGTCTGTGCCCAGTAAGACGATTCCATGATCGCATCCTGCAATTCGCCTGTCATGCCATCAAAGATGGATGCTGACATTGCTGTGTGCTCTGTCCCGCAGAAGAAGTTCAGGTGAACAGACTGGGATACAACAGGTGACATGTTCGCATATGCAACCGCAGACGCCCATGTTTCAGCACCATCAATCAGGCCCTGCTTTAGACCATCAAGTGTTTCTTCCCACGCCACTGGAACTGGGTTCAGGTTCAACGCTTCCATGGCGATACGGCCAAGCTGTGTCCCTGTAACGCGGTTCTTTGTGCCTGCAAGCTGGTCGATGCTTGTGACTGTGTCCTTGTCTTCCCATGCCAGACCCAGCTGGATGCCGCGCAATTCAGCGTGTGAGAACAAGAATTTCAGGCCGTGGCGCTTTTCATATGGATCACGCAGCAATGCCTGAGATTTCGGAGAGTACAAGAAATGGTACTGATCCGCACGGTTACGGAACATATACGCGTAGTCCAGAACGTTAAGGTATGGCGCACCACCCGCAGAGTTCTGTGTGGATGCAGCGTAGATGTCTACGATACCCTGCTGTGTTTTCTCAACGCAGGATGTCTGACCGCAGATTTGGTTGTCGCCGATAAATTCAACACGGATCTCACCGTCAGTACGGGCCTCCAGATCACGTGCAAATTCAAGTGCGCCAGCGCGTTCGATCAGCAAGTTGCGTGCGTTAAAGCCCGCAGCGCCAAATTTTAGCGTATGCTTTGCTTCTTTCGCGAAGCGGCGTTCGTATGTCGATTCAGCAGCGGACGCCAGATTGCCCAGTGACATTGCGCCACCAAACGTACCAGCCGCCATGAGCGTGCTGCTCATCCCGTACTGGCCCGCGAGCTTAAACAGATCACGACGCGAGATCTGACTTAGCTTGTTTCCAACACTCATTGTAGTTCCTCCCTTTGGCGTCTCGTATTATTGAGACTTTTAGTTTCAAAAAAAGACTAGTATGGGATGAGCGTTCTGCATAGACTTTTTTTCAACAATCGCAGGAAGGGGTCGAAATGCACGCAGATTACATCGTCGTCGGAGCCGGGTCAGCTGGCTGCGTGCTTGCCAATAGGTTGAGCGCCGATCCAACGAACAAGGTCATCCTGCTTGAAGCAGGTGGGCGTGATATCAACCCGTGGATTCATATCCCCGTTGGCTATTTCAAGACGATCCATAATCCCAAAGTCGACTGGTGTTATAAGACGGAACCTGATCCCGGCCTAAATGGCCGGTCGATTGAATGGCCGCGCGGCAAGGTTCTAGGTGGATCGTCGTCCCTGAACGGTTTGCTGTATGTGCGCGGTCAAGCGCAGGACTATGACCGCTGGGCCCAGATGGGGAATACCGGCTGGTCGTGGGACGATGTTTTGCCGCTGTTCAAACGCGCGGAAAACAACGAACGCGGTGCGGATGATTTCCATGGCGACCAAGGGCCGCTGTCCGTCTCCAACATGCGTATTCAGCGCCCGATCACCGATGCATGGGTCGCCGCTGCCGAAGCAGGCGGTTATCCGTTTAATCCCGATTACAATGGCGAAACCCAAGAAGGCGTTGGCTTTTTTCAATTGACCGCCCGAAATGGTCGTCGGTGTTCTGCGGCTGTGGCGTATCTGAATCCTATCAAGGGACGCCCGAACCTCGAAATTCGGACACATGCCCAAGTGGACCGCGTGATCATCGAAGGCAGACGTGCTGTGGGTGTTGAATATACAGACCGTGCTGGCAAAAAGCAGATCGTCAAAGCGGGCAAAGAAATCGTGTTGTCGGGGGGTGCGATTAACTCTCCACAGATATTGATGTTGTCCGGCGTGGGCGACGCAGAGCAGTTGATCGAGAACGGGATTGAGGTGAAGCAGGACCTGCGGGCCGTTGGCAAAAACATGCAAGATCACTTGCAAGCGCGGCTGGTTTACAAGACACACGAACCGACTCTGAATGACGAGGTGTCATCGCTGTTCGGTCAGGCCAAAATCGGGCTGAAATATATCACCACCCGCACCGGCCCGATGGCCATGGCCGCGTCCCTTGCCACCGGTTTTATGAAGACACGGCCAGAGGTCGAAACGCCTGACGTGCAATTCCATGTCCAACCTTTGTCGGCCGAAAATCCGGGTAAAGGGGCTGACAAATTCTCGGCGTTCACGATGTCAGTCTGCCAATTGCGTCCCGAATCAAAGGGAGAGATTCGCCTGAAATCATCCGATCCGCGCGCCTATCCGGCGATCATTCCGAACTACCTGTCGACGAAAACCGACTGCGATACGGTTGTTGCAGGTGTAAATATCGCCCGCAAAATTGCCCGTAATGCGCCCCTCACTGAAAAAATCTCGGAAGAATATCGTCCGAACAAAGACATGCCGATGGATGACTACGATCAAACATTGGATTGGGCACGCAACAACACCGCGTCGATCTACCACCCGACGGGAACCTGCCGGATGGGTGAAGGCGAAAACGCGGTCGTCGATGCGCGATTGCGGGTACACGGGATCAGCGGGCTGCGGGTCGCGGATTGTTCGATCATGCCAGAGATCGTGTCAGGCAACACCAACGCGCCCGCGATCATGATCGGGGAAAAGGCGTCTGATTTGATATTGGAGGATGGGTGATTTCGGGGGCTCAAAGGCTTGAACGTTAGGACAGGACCCTTGCGTCTGCTTTGAGCCCATACCTGCCCTAGTATTTTCTATATTCTCCATGCAATTTGGTTGGTGACAATCAATTCAAATTCCACCGGAATTCAGCAATGAGAGTGCGACTACAACCTTTTCCAGCTCAGCAGGAACTCGATGAGGACTTAGCCCACAGCTGGCAATCCCATCTCAATGAGATGGGTGTGGGGGCAGAAGTGAACGTTTGGGGCGTTAGCAAAAGGGGCGGACGATGCCTGCTTTTGCTCATACCATATTCCGACATGCTTGGAGATGTTTTCTTCAGTAGAATAGAGAGTTGGGAGTTTCTCGACACAAGCATTCCAAACAGTTGGAGAACCAAATTCGAGGTTTTTGATGAACTTCTGGCTCCGGTAGTTAAAGACTTCGACTTAATCGCTGACCCACTCTTCAGAAGCACTAAAGATTTTCTTTGGCGCTTGTCTGAAAATCAACTCAGTTCAACCGAATGGGACGGCGTGAAAGCCATTGTCCGAAAAGAAAAAGCCTCAAAGCCAAAGTGAATTCCTATGCTAAAGACAAAGTGTCGGAGTCCGCTTTGTCCCGCAATCCAGCCATTCACACTCAAACCGGCATCGCTGTTGTGTTCCGCACTGTTCGCAGCGCGAATGATGACTGCATTTGTGCCACCCCCGGGAGCGTTGCGAGGTAGCGGCGGTGGATGCGCGCGAAATCTTCCGTGTCGCCAGCCACGACCTTGAGCAGATAATCCGCCGTCCCCGCCATCAGGTGACATTCCAAAACATCGGGGATACGCGCGATGGCTTTCTCAAAAGCGTCGAGCACCTCGTCCGCCTGCCCTGACAACGTGATTTCGACAAACACGGTCGTGGGTCGCCCGACTTTGCGCGGGTTCAGCAGCGCCACGTAGTCCCGAATGAAGCCGTCTTTTTCCAACCGTTGTACCCGCCGATGACAGGCCGAGGCCGAGAGGTTCACCATTTCCGACAGGTCCGCATTCGACATCCGGCCCGATTTTTGCAACACCTCTAGGATGCGGCGGTCGATGTGGTCTATTTCCATTTGGCGCACGATCCTTCGAATATTTGCCACAGCCTTGCACGAACCTACGAATGGTTTCGCTAACAAGCAACGGTATTCCACAAGCATTTGCAACCGGAGCGGCAGACTATCGGGCGATAGGGAGAAGGAGAATCACCATGCACATCGGTTGCCCCAAAGAGATTAAGCCACAGGAATTCCGCGTTGGCCTGACACCAAACGCCGCCCGCGAAGCCGTAGCCCACGGCCATACCGTCACGATGGAAGCTGGCGCAGGCGTCGGCGCGGGTTTTACCGACGCCGATTACACGGATGCAGGTGCCCAGATGGTTGGCACCGCCGCCGAAGTATTTGCCGCCGCCGACATGATCGTAAAGGTCAAAGAACCCCAAGCGATTGAGCGTAAAATGCTGCGCGAAGGGCAAATCCTGTTCACGTATCTACACCTCGCCCCTGATCCAGAACAGACCCATGACCTGATCGCATCTGGTGCGACGTGCATTGCTTATGAAACGGTGACCGATGATCGCGGCGGCCTGCCTTTGCTGGCCCCGATGTCCGAAGTTGCTGGCCGTCTTGCGCCGCAAGTTGGCGCGTGGACCTTGCAGAAGGCGAACGGCGGGCGCGGTGTTTTGATGGGTGGTGTGCCAGGTGTTGGCCCTGCGAAGGTGGTTGTGATCGGTGGCGGTGTTGTTGGGACGCATGCCGCGAAAATCGCGGCTGGCATGGGGTCTGACGTGACCGTGCTGGATCGGTCCCTGCCCCGTTTGCGGTATCTCGACGATGTGTTTGGTGGCCAGTTCAAGACGTCTTATGCCAGCGCCGGCAACACGATTGAATTGGTCCGCGAGGCTGATCTGGTTGTGGGGGCTGTCCTGATCCCTGGTGCGGCTGCCCCCAAGCTGATTTCACGCGCGCAATTGTCCGAGATGAAACCGGGTGCGGCGCTTGTCGACGTGGCGATTGATCAGGGCGGGTGTTTTGAAACATCAAAAGCCACAACCCACCAAGATCCGATCTACGACGTCGATGGGATCATGCATTATTGCGTCGCCAACATGCCGGGGGCTGTGGCCCGCACGTCTACCATCGCACTTGGGAACGCAACGATGCCGTTCATGTTGGCCTTGGCCGACAAGGGGTGGCGTCAGGCCTGCGAAGACGATCCGCATTTGTTGAACGGTCTGAACGTTCACGCAGGCAAGCTGACGTATTTCGCCGTCGGCAAGGCGTTGGGAATTGATGTGTTGTCGCCGCAGCTTGCTTTGAAAGCCTAAAACGCAAAAGGCCCGCACAATGTGCGGGCCTTTCTCACTTCGCAATGAATGCGAATTACTTCTTCAACTGTACCAGAATGTCGGCCAACAGTTCTTCTTGTGTTGGGCCAGCTGGTGCTGCTGGTGGCTCTTCCACTTCTGGACCTTTGGCTTTGTTCACTGCTTTCACCAGCATGAACACCACAAACGCGATGATCAGGAAGTTGATGATGGCCATGATGAAACGACCGTATGCGAAGACCGCAGCGCCTGCTTCTTCAGCGGCTGTGATGTTTGCAAACTCGCCGTCGCCCAGAATTGCGAACATGCCGCTAAAGTCCAGACCGCCCATAAAGAGGCTGATGATTGGATTGATAAGGTCGGCCACAAGGCTGCCCACGATTGCCGTGAACGCCGCACCGATGATGATACCAACAGCCATGTCCATGACATTGCCTTTGGCGATAAAATCTTTGAATTCGTTGATCATTGTAGTCCCCACATTTCAGTTCCAAACGCGTCTGATCTGATGCCAGCTGCGCGAATACGCACATCTTTACTGCAGTCGTGATAGATTTCCATGGGTTTTATTCAGGGCCATTCCCCCTAAGTTGGGGATAACGTTTTTTCATTTAAGGCTATGTCACATGACATCTCTCGCGAACTTCCCGATCACGACACGTTGGGCCCCAAAAGATTCAAGCCTCATCCAGCTGTATTCCTTTCCGACACCAAACGGCGTGAAGGTATCCATTGCGCTTGAGGAAATGGGTCTTGCATATGAACCACATTTGGTGACGCTGTCTGACAGCGACGTCAAAAGCCCCGAATTCCTGTCGCTGAACCCGAACAACAAAATCCCCGCGATCATTGATCCGAATGGCCCGACAGGCCCGATCGGGTTGTGGGAAAGCGGCGCGATCCTGCTGTATTTGGGTGAAAAGTCCGGCAAGTTCATTGGGACCAACGCTGCCGAAAAAGCAGAGGTCACGAAATGGGTGATGTTCCAGATGGGTGGCCTTGGGCCGATGTTTGGTCAAATGGGATTTTTCTACAAATTCGCAGGTAAAGAAATCGAAGATCCCCGCCCGCGCGAACGCTACCGCGATGAAGCCAAACGGCTGCTGGCCGTGTTGGATGGCGCGCTGGAAGGCAAAGACTGGATCGCCGGTGACTATTCCATCGCAGACATGGCGATCGCGCCTTGGCTGAACGCGTTGAACTTCTACGGAACGCGAGACGCTGTCGGTTTTGACGATCTGAAAAACGTGCCCGCCTATCTGGAACGTTTCATGGCGCGCCCTGCCGTGGGCAAAGCTATGAACATTCCGGCGCGGCCCGTTTAACCCGGAAGCGATCCTGACAGGACGTATTCCAAAATCTGAACCACTTGCTGCGGCGTTTCCACAACGGCTAACGCCGCAGCATCCACTTCCTTCAGCGCATGCTGATGATCCGCGCCGTGCATCACGATCAGTGATTTACCAAGGGCGGCTGCCATGCCAGCGTCAAATGCCGCATTCCACTGTTTGTACTTTTCGCCAAAACGAACGACCACAACATCAGCGGTTTCAATGCCGTGCCGCGTGCGGATCGCGTTTAGCTTGGCGCCTTTGTTGTCGTGCCAGAACTTGTTCGGCTCAGCGCCCATGATCGCAACACCACAATCATCGGATGCGGCATGATCGGTCACAGGGGCTGCAAAGGTCACATCAAGCGCGCCAGCACCCGCAATAATTTCATCGCGCCAATCAGTGTGAATTTCACCGGACAGATAGACTTTCATCGGGACGTTCCCTTTCTTTTGGTCAAAAATACCTCGGGGGTTTGGGGGCTGGCCCCCAATCTGGCGCGGCATTAGCCGCGCAACGTACCGCCCGTGGCTTTCGTCACTTTTTCGACGATCTTGGCAGCAACTGCTTCGATCTCTTTGTCTTTCAGCGTCGTATCAACGGGCTGCAAACGTACGGTCATCGCAAGCGATTTCTTACCTTCGCCCAGTGACCCACCGATGAATTCATCGAAGATACGCACGTCAGTGATCAACGCCTTGTCTGCACCGGTCGCTGCATTGACCAGCGTCAAGGCCTCTAGTTCCGCGTCCACCACAAAGGCAAAGTCGCGCTCGACGGCTTGCAGATCTGTGGCCTTCAAAGCAGGTCGCGCCGGTGATTTCTTCTTCGGCACGGGCACTTGTTCAGGGTAAATCACGAACCCAACGGCCGGACCTTTGATGTCCATTTCGCGCAGGATTTTCGGGTGAATTTCACCGAAGACACCCAGCACTTTCTTTGGCCCCAGACAAATCCGGCCGTGACGACCGGGATGCCACCATCCTTCACCGCCACGCAGGATTTGTACTTTTGCGGGGGCGCCAACGGCGGACAGGATCGCTTCTGCATCTGCTTTCGCGTCGTACACATCAACGTCACGCGCTTCGCCTAGCACGTCCTTCGGACCAGTCCGTCCAATCAGGATGCCAGCCACTTGGGTGTGTTGTTCGCCCGGTTCGCCGCCTTGGAAGGCTGTCCCGACTTCGAACAGCGCCATATCAGCAAAACCGCGCGCTTGGTTGCGCGATGTTGCCCGCAAAAGGCCCGGAAGAAGGCCCGGACGCATGTGCGACATATCGCTGGAAATCGGGTTTTCCAGCATCGTTGCATCGTCACCGCCGCCAAAAAGGCTCGCTGCTTCTTTGTCGATGAAAGAATAGCTGATGCATTCGTTATAGCCCAAAGCCGCAGCAGTACGCCGTGCTGCAGAAGACCGCAGCTGCATCGGTGTCAGCACAGGTTTCGGCACACCAGCCATGCGCGGCAGTGGTTTGCCTTCCAGTTTGGTAAGCGACGCAATCCGTGCGACTTCTTCAACAAGATCAGCTTCGCCCTGCACATCAGGCCGCCATGACGGCACATGCGCCATGTCACCTTCAAGACGGAACCCAAGGGCTGTCAGCGTCTGGCGTTGTGTGCTTTCAGGGATGTCCATTCCAACAAGTGAAATCACCCGTTTGGCGTCCAATTTATACGCACGCGACACGTCCGGCACGGCACCTGCGACGATCATCTCGGACGCTTCACCGCCTGCGTGATCGACGATCATGCGCACCGCGTGTTCCAGACCTTCGGGCGTGAACGCCGGATCAACGCCGCGTTCAAAGCGGTAGCGCGCGTCTGAATTGATCTTCAGCGCACGGCCTGCGTAGGCAATCTGCACCGGATCCCAGTACGCGGATTCGACAAAGACGTTGGTTGTTTCTTCGGTGCAGCCCGTATCAAGACCACCCATGATGCCCGCGATGCTTTCCGCGCCATTGTCATCGGAAATGATCATCTGACCCGCTTGCAACGTGTATTCTTTTTCGTCCAGCGCAGTGATCGTTTCACCGCCAGCCGCACGGTGCACACGCAGATTGCCCGCGACCTTATCGGCATCGAAGACATGCAAAGGGCGGTTCAGATCGTAGGTGAAGAAGTTGGTCACATCGACGAGGAAGGAAATTGGACGCAGTCCAATCGCCCGCAACAGGTCTTGCAACCACGCAGGCGACGGTCCGTTTTTCACGCCTTTGATCAGGCGGCCCGTGAAGACGGGGCAACCGTCCAGCGTGTCGTCCGCGATGGTGACGGACAGATCGGATGTGATCGTCGCGGGCACCACATCGACGTCGCGCGGTTTCATTTTGCCAAGGCCACGTGCCGCCAGATCACGTGCAATCCCGCGTACGCCAAGCGCATCTGGCCGGTTTGGTGTGATGGCGATTTCGATCACAGGGTCAACTTTGGACGGATCGTTCGCTGCCAACCAGTCGGTGTAGCTTTGCCCGACGTCGCCTGATGGCAGTTCAATGATGCCGTCGTGTTCGTCGGACAGCTCCATCTCTTTTTCGGAACACATCATGCCGAAGCTTTCGACGCCACGGATTTTGCCGACGCCGATGGTGATATCAAGGCCCGGAACGTAAGTCCCCGGCGATGCGATCACGACGGTGATCCCTTCGCGCGCATTTGGCGCCCCGCAGATGATCTGTGTTGGCCCGTCTTTGGTTGCGACCTGACAGATTTTCAGCTTGTCCGCGTCGGGGTGTTTTTCCGCGCTTTCAACGTAGCCGATGGTAAAGGCTGACAGCTTTTCAATCGGGTTTTCGATGCCTTCGACTTCGAGCCCGAGGTCGGTCAGCGCCTCTGCGATGTCCGCTACAGAAGCGTCGGTGTCGAGGTGGGATTTTAGCCAAGATAGCGTGAATTTCATGAACGTCGTCCGTGCATCAGATGTGTTGATGCTGTCCTAACCCAAAGCTGTGCTGGGGGGAAGTGCGGGTCACGGATAGGTGGGCGTCCGGTCCAGCAGTTCGTCAAGCTGGCGCCCGATCCAGCCGCGCGGGATCAGGTGGCCGCCTGGGTGGACGTCGAGCGTGACTTTGTTCGGGCCGCAATCCCATGTTGTGCGCGTGAAGGTGCGCCGCTGGGTGATCGCGTAGTCCATTTCGTCGGTCGCGTCCCCGCAGCCGTATTGGTCGCGCCAGAAAATGACAGGGAATGTGGTGTCCCCGTCTGGGCCGTAGGGGAAATCGAGTACGGTGTCGCGCAGCCCGTAGACTTCGCGGAATTCGGTTGGCTGCTGGTCGCAGTGGCCAGAAGACGCGAGCGTCGCGCTGATGCTCATCACCGCCAGCGCCCGATCACCGCTTTCGCAGGCGTAGCGCCATGCCATCAGGCCACCGTAGGAATAGCCCGAGACGTAGATTTGCGAGGTGTTGATGGGATAGCGTTTTGCGGCGTCTTCGAGGGCTGCATTCGCGAAATCAACGTCCGCGCTGCCGGATTGACGGAAGTTCCATGTTTTGTTGATGCCTGTGGGGGCAATGAGCAGGACGCCGCGGCGACGGGTCGCGCCAGATATGCGCCCGTTATAGACTGGTCCCGCCCCTGTCCGCGCCCAACCGTGGAAATGGAGCAAGACGGGCAGCGGTGACACGCCGTCCCATCCGTCCGGTTCTTTGACGTGGTATTCCCGCCCGTCGAGTTCGCAGGCCGTTTGGCCGTGGCACGGGTTGTCGGGCAGGATTGAATCGGGGTTGGTTTGGGCGTTCGCTTGGGTGGAGAACAAGGCGAGGAAAATCAGGATGCGTATCATGTGACTTTTGTAGCTGTGTCGTGGCTGATGTCACATGACGATTTTGTGCGTGGCGCGTGTTGGACGTGCGGGAGCCTCCGGCGGGGATTTGGAAGGACCCAAAGAAGCCGAGGTCTCGCGCGATGATTGCCGTGGTGTGAGACGATGGGGTTAGAGTGCGCGTCCGTCTAGGTCTTCGACGAGTTCGAATTCTTCGAAGATCAGCATCATTTCGGGGTCGTAGCCGCCGTTGCGTTTGAAGAAGGCTTTGTGGTCTTTGCGCCAGCCGACAAGCGCTTCGTTTTCGCCTTCTTTGAGCGCCAGTTCTTCGGGGACGTCGCAGAAGCGGATTTTGTGCACGGCTGTTGTGCGGATCACCAGCGCGGGCGTGGTGTCCCAGTTTGCCGCGATGTCGCAGCGGCCGACGACGGGCATGGCTTCGGGTTCGTCTTCGAAATCGCGGGCCGCCCCGCAGGTGGCGGTCTTTTTGCCTTTGCGGACGAGGTCGATCAGACGCTGGCACATTTCTTTGTTATCGCCGAACTGGAACGTGCCCGCACCCGGATATGTGTCGTTCAGGTCTTCGGTGTCAGCCATTGTTTTCGTCCCTGTTCAGGTTGTCTGCGACGGCGTCGGCCCGCCCTTTTGCGATCATGTGGATTTCGCGCGCGATCCGGATGGTCGGTTTCAGCGCGAAACAGATCGAGCCGATGACGAACAGCCATGTGCCTGTGTAGGTCCATTCGTCGGAAAAGAACATGACGGAGCCGATGATAAACAGGATGGCCGCCGAGAAATCGACGAAGGTGTAGGCGAGTTCGTAGAGCGCGTAGCGGCGGCGTTGATCGGGGTGTTTGTGGTGGGTGTTGTCGAAGAGCATTTGTGGGGCTTTCCGTCAGAGGAGAGTGCGCGGGCCTCGGGGAGGTTAGCTTGGGGCAATGGCCCTGATGTTATGTCAATTGGTCTTCCGCTTCAGAGCATAAAAAACTTCATATGGTTTCAAGCCAAGCTAGGTACACCGAAAACACCTTAAGCAACACCACAAAGCTGACGGCAGCGACGAACAAAAAGATAATCCACCCAACAACAGCGCCAAATCTCCGCTGAAAAAATGACAGCATTTTTCCCGCGAAGCCATCCATGACATATCTGTATACTGACCGTAGCAAAGATTCGCATATAGCCATTGCCAAAAGCGCGAAGAAACACGCGACAATCCCTGTTGGGATTAGATAATACAGTGGCCAATCTAATAGTCCGACGCTGCTAAAATGAAACACATAGTCATCCACAGCAAATGCTAAAGATGACCATATTTCTCTCAGCGTCACCGCGACAGGCCACCATCCAATGTCGGCACGTCCAATGACCGGAAACCGTAGTGTCGCAGCCAGCGCAGGTCGCTGTCGAAGAAGGCGCGGAGGTCGGGGACTCCGTATTTAAGCATCGCGATGCGGTCGATGCCGACGCCGAACGCGAAGCCTTGGTATTCGTTTGGATCGACGCCTGCTGCTGTCAGCACTTTCGGGTGCACCATGCCGGAGCCGAGGATTTCGAGCCAGTCGTCGCCTTCGCCGACTTTCAGTGTTCCGCCTTCCCATGAGCAGCGGATGTCGACCTCTGCGGATGGTTCGGTGAACGGGAAGTGGGAGGCGCGGAAGCGGAGTTCGACGTCGTCGACTTCGAAGAACGCTTTCACGAATTCTTCGAGCACCCATTTCAGGTTCGCCATGGAGATGTCTTTGTCGATGGCGAGGCCTTCGACTTGGTTAAACATCGGCGTGTGGGTTTGGTCGTAGTCGGCGCGGTAAACGCGGCCCGGGCAGATGATGCGGATGGGTGCGCCGTTGGCTTCGAGCGACCGGATTTGCACGGGTGATGTGTGCGTGCGCAGGACGTGCGGCGGGCGGTTATCGCCTTCGGCGCGGTGCGTGTAGAACGTGTCCATCTCGGCGCGCGCAGGGTGGTGACCCGGAATGTTCAGCGCGTCGAAGTTGTACCAATCGGATTCAATCTGCGGGCCTTCGGCCACCGAAAAGCCCATGTCGGCGAAGATCGCGGTGACCTCATCCGTGACCTGTGAAATCGGGTGGATGGTGCCTGCAGGGCGCTGGCGCGAGGGCAGCGTGACGTCGAGCCATTCGGAGCGCAGGCGTTCATCAAGCGCTGCGTCTTGCAGGCCGGATTTCTTGGCGGCGAGCGCAGAGTTGATTTCATTCTTGAGCGCATTCAACGCGGGGCCCGCTGTCTGGCGTTCCTCTGGCGTCATTTTGCCCAGCTCGCGCATCTGCAAGGAAATCTCGCCCTTTTTGCCAAGCGCCTGCACGCGGAGGTCTTCGAGGGTGTTTTCATCGCCAGCATCGGCAATCAGGGTCAGGTATTTGGATTTGAGATCGTCCATGGCGCGCCTCTTGAATGGGTTGATGTGGTGTTAGTGAATGGGGGGATGGGTTGCAAGCGTGGGGGGCGTGTCAATCTCGGGTGAAAATACGCGCGATGCCGTGTTCGAAGAGACGGCAAACGACGCTGGATTGATCGGTGGGGCATCGGTCGACGCCCCTGAGATAACCGTCGGTCACTAGCCCCGTGCGTGGAAGATGAAGCCGAGGAAATTCAACAGGACCTGTGCTGCGAGGATCGCGGTGCTGTCGGTTTGATCGTAGGCGGGGGCGACTTCGACCAGATCAATACCGGCGACATCGTTTCGATTGGCGAGGGCCTGTAGCATTTCGAGCACTTCATAATAGAGGAACCCGCCATGGCTGGGCGTGCCTGTGCCGGGGGCGATGGACGGGCAAAACCCGTCGATGTCGATGGTGACGTAGACGCGGGCGTCCTTGGGGATACGGTTGATCACCTCATCAGCCCCGAGTTTGCGCATTTGCCGGACCGAGATGATGTCGGACCCCATTTTGCGCGCGTCGTCGTAGCCTTCTTTAGCAGTGGACGACACATTGCGGATGCCGACTTGGGTCAGGCCGGTGACATATGACTTTTCCGCCGCGCGGCGCATTGGGTTGCCATGCCCGTTGCGTACGCCATGCCGCACGTCGACAAAATCGAGATGCGCGTCAATTTGCAGGATGTGGATGTCGCCTTGATCCGCGAAGGCATCAATGCAGGGAATGTTGATTGAATGATCACCGCCAATGGTGACGGGCAACGCCCCCGCTTTGAGGATCGCCGCGACCCCCTGTTTGATATTCGTGTGGCTTTTGTCGGTGTCTGTGTGGACGATATCTGCGTCCCCGATATCGACGATACGGACGTCGGACCCGAGATAGGTGGCGTCGTCTTCGTGGTCATACGCCCCGCCGTGACCGAAGCTGAACAGGGTCGACGCCTCGCGCACGGCACGCGGACCAAACCGGGCGCCCGGGCGGAATTGGGTGCCGAAATCGAAAGGGGCGCCAAGAATGGCGACGTCGGCGTCGATGGCAGACCAATTTGAAACGTAAGGCCGCTTGCCGAAGGTCGAGATGCCAACGAAGGGAAGGTTCAAACGACCGGCGTCGTAGTCGTTTTGTGCCATGGTGTGAAATCCTTGCGTTCCGAGTCGCCCCAAAGAAAGCCGTTCAGGCCAGAAACGTCAATTTTTGTTTGAAGTTCGATGCATAGGTGATCACAGTTGGCCTACATAAAGCTTTGATTGGACCCGACGTGCATTCTCTAATTCGTTCACTTACCCCACTGGGATGTCTTACTTTGGCCGCTTGTGGTTCAACAACAGACGTCCCGTCTTTCACGGTAGATAGTCAAACCATTGCGTTTCAAACAAAAAATAATGACCTTGTGCTCCCACTTAACGAAAGATTTGACGCCGGGTCGTTCCTAGGCGCTGCGGAATTGGAGGACGGCGAAGGTCAAATCCTCGCGCTGAGCGAAGGCGATGAGACATTTGCTGCAATCTTATTGACCCGCAATGAAGGCGTCGTGGCAGAAACGTTCTTTGGTCGCACCGCTCAGTTGGGTGCTCTGCCAACGGGGCGCGCAACATTAGAAGGCAGCTACGTCGGGGTTTTTGAGAATTCCGAAAATGACACGTTCAGAAGCTATATCACAGGTACTGCCGTGTTTGACGTGGACCTGGACGCGATGACGATCAGTGGTGAGGTGACAGAGGCGACAACGGATTTGTTCGAGCTTGGTTTGCCATTCGTGCTAGATGAAGACGCTCGAATTAGCTTTCCTGAAAGCACCATTCTCGCAGACGGGACCTTTGGTACAATTGATGAGCAGACCACCGTTAATGAAGAAGACGGTAGAGAGACTATCGAGACAACTGATTACTCTGGTGTGCTAGGCGGTTCGACGGCGGAAGGCGCCGAACTTGTAGGGACCGTCACCCGATCATTTGTTACGACTCGCGCGCAGAACAACGCTAGCATTACAACAACGGGGCAGCAAACTGGCGTTTTCGCCGCTGGTCACTAACGCAAAAGGGCCGCCCAATGGTGGACGGCCCTTTCGTATTCTGATCGACGTTTGACTTAGGCAGCCAGTGCGTCTTTTGCTTTGCCGACGATTGTCGCAAATGCGTCTGGTTCGTTTACGGCCAGGTCAGCCAGAACCTTACGGTCGACTTCGATGCCAGCCAGAACGAGGCCGTTGATGAACTTGGAGTAGTTCAATGTTTCGTCTACCGAACGTACACCAGCGTTGATCCGCTGGATCCACAACGCGCGGAAGTTCCGCTTGCGGTTGTGACGGTCGCGAGTAGCGTATTGGTTCGCTTTGTCGACGGCCTGTTTCGCGACTTTGAAAGTCTTGGAACGACGGTCGTAATAACCTTTGGCAGCGTCGAGAACCTTTTTGTGACGACGATGAGTGACTGTACCACCTTTAACGCGCATATCCTAAATCCCTCTAATTAACGTGCGTAAGGCATCATTGATTTAACGATACCTTCGTCTGCTTTGCTCAAAGTGGTTGTGCCACGAGCGTTACGAAGGAATTTGTTTGTGCGCTTGATCATGCCGTGCTGCTTGCCCGCTTGGGCTGCGACGACACGGCCTGACGCCGTCGTCTTGAACCGCTTTTTGCAGCTCGATTTTGTCTTCATCTTAGGCATTTCCGTCTCCTCTTGAGTTCGGTTGAACGCACGACTCGGCATGCCAGATTGGCCGGTCGCGCGGGTGGAAGCGCTTCTTTAGGTCTGTGTCCTTTGGAAAGCAAGCGATAAGTGGGCAAAACATGCCCACCTGAGGCCATTTAGTTCAGGACTTTGCCGATCACCCGAACGAAGACGTCCGGCAAAGTATCAAAGTTATAGGCGCCGGGCCGTTCGTTGATCGCATAACCGATCATCAAGGCCCCGATCAGCACAACAATTGCAGGCACCCGAGGCGACCGATTGTCGGAAAACGCAGACACGATTGCCGGAATGGACAGCACCGCAATGATGAAGCCCACAACACATAAGACGTCTGAATCCATGCCCGTTTCCTGCGATTGTTTCGCGTTAGGAAACCTTAATCAGCATCTGCTGTGAAAATCAACTTTTCTGCACATGGGGCAACCCGCAAGATGTTCGTCGTACCCGGTGTGTTGAAGGGCACACCAGCTGTTACAACGATCATGTCGGATTCGTCGACCAAGTCTTCAGCCTTTGCCGCACGCACAGCCGCGATCACCGCATCCTTAAACCGGTGAACGTCGCCCGTGACCACGCAGTTGGTGCCCCATGTCAGGCACAAACGCCGCGCGATTTCAGGTGAGCTGGTCATCGCAACGATCGGCACCCGCGGGCGTTCGCGTGCAACCAAGGATGCTGTTGTCCCAGATTGGGAGAAACAGCAGATTGCTTTGACGTCTGTGGTTTCCGCAATTTCACGCGCCGCAGAAACGATCCCGTCGGCCACTGTTTTACCAGTGGAATTGCGGGATGCTTCGATGATGTCGGTGTAGGTTGGGTCAGCTTCGACTTCGGCGGCTACATTGGACATCGTTGTCACGGCTTCAACCGGATAAGACCCAGCCGCAGATTCTGCAGACAACATGATCGCGTCCGTGCCTTCGTAGATCGCGGTTGCGACGTCAGAGACTTCGGCACGTGTCGGCATCGGGCTGTCGATCATGGATTCGAGCATCTGTGTCGCCACGATCACTGGCTTGGCAGCCGCACGGCATTTACGGATCAAGCTTTTCTGGATTGGTGGGACGTTCTGCACAGGCAGTTCAACACCCAGATCGCCACGCGCAACCATGATACCGTCGGACACCGCGAGGATTTCTTCGAACGCCTTCACCGCGTTTGGCTTTTCAATCTTGGACAAGATCGCCGCACGCCCGTTGCACAGTTTGCGGGCTTGTTCGACGTCAGCGGCACGCTGCACGAAGGACAGCGCCAGCCAGTCCACGCCCAATTCGCACACGAATTCGAGGTCTTTCAGATCTTTTGGAGACAGCGCGGCCAATGGCAGTGTCACGTCAGGCACGTTCACGCCTTTACGGTTGGAAATCACGCCGCCAACGATGACTTCGCAGTTCGCGAAAGTCGCGCCGCAGTCTTTGACACGCAGCTTGATCTTACCGTCGTTCACCAGCAGGTGCGCGCCCGGTTCAAGTGCGTCGAAAATTTCAGTGTGCGGCAGCTGTACGCGGGTCAGATCACCCGGCGCGTCATCAAGGTCGAGACGGAAATCTGCGCCCGGCACCAGTTCTTCGCCATCGTCGTTTGCAAACACACCAACACGCAGTTTTGGCCCCTGAAGGTCGGCCAGAATACCGATCGGGCTGTTGAGGTCTTTTTCAACTTGGCGAATGATTTCGTGACGCACTTTGATTTCGGAATGATCACCGTGGGACATATTCAGACGGAACACGTCGGCACCGGCTTCAACCAACTTACGGATCATGTCGTAGTCGTTAGATGCTGGTCCTAGTGTTGCGACGATTTTGACATTGCGGTGACGTCTCATACGGGTGATCCTTATACTTCAACTGCGTGAGGTGCCTTCGTTAGCGATAACACCTTTTGGCGCCCTTATTGCTTATAACCCCGGACGTCACAACTGCACTCAACTCTATTTTGATGAAACACGTATGACTGTTGAATATTTCACCACTCTTGAGCCCAAAAACCCGTCTCGCTGGTTAATTACGAGCGATCACGCGTCAAATCACGTGCCGGAATGGGTGAATGGGGGCGATCTTGGCCTGCCTGCGGCGGACATGGAACGCCACATTGCCTATGATATTGGCGCCGCTGGGGTGACCCACGGGCTTGCAACTGCCCTAGGGGCAACTGCGATTCTATCCAACTTCTCGCGGTTGGTGATTGATCCGAACCGTGGTGAACGTGACCCGACCCTGCTGATGCGTCTTTCCGATGGCACAATCATTCCCGCCAACCATTACGCAGATGCAGTTGAAAAGGAACGTCGGCTTGACCGGTTGCATCGCCCCTATCACGCCGCACTTGCTGATCTGGCTGCTCGGCGCGACGACACGGTGATTTGTTCTGTTCATTCGTTTACGCCACAAATGCGAGGACGCCCGCCGCGCCCGTGGGAGATCGGTGTGCTTTATGCGGATGATGACCGTCTGGCGCGTCCGCTGATTGCCGCCTGTGAAGCGATGGGTTGGTGTGTCGGCGACAACGCCCCCTATGTTGGCTATTTCCCCGACGATGCGATTGATCGTCATGCAACGGCCCACAATCGCCCGAATGTCCTGATCGAATTGCGCAATGATTTGATCGCGGATGCTGCCGGACAGGCCTTGTGGGCTGGCAGGCTCGCCCCGATATTAGACAAAGTTCTGGCCGATACCGGCCTGTGAAAGGATAAGACCATGGACGACCAAACCCGCATCGAGATCGAAGCCGCCGCTTTCCGCCGCCTGCAGAAGCATTTAATGGAAGATCGGCCTGACGCCCAAAACATCGATATGATGAACCTTGCAGGGTTTTGCCGGAATTGCCTGAGCCGCTGGTACCAAGAAGCCGCCAATGAACGCGGTATTGAGATGGACAAAGACGCAGGGCGTGAAGCGTTCTACGGAATGCCGTTTGCCGATTGGCGCGACAAACACCAGACAGACGCGTCCGATGCGGCCAAAGCCGCATTCGCGGAAAGCCATCCAGAGAAGTAATCCGATGCGGAAACAATGCGAGCCATGGCATCGCATTGATCCACAATAAGAAACACCCTCAACCTAACTGCTTGACCATACAGCCTGAACGGGTCCTATTGGGGTCATTATAGCGCTGCACGCCGATCAACGGGTGCAGCGTAAAAGTCATTTCGATGGGGGTCGAATATGGAATTTGTTTTACCAGTACTGATTTTGCTTGGCTTATCGGGCCTTTTGTTTAGCGACAGCGGCAGTTCATCTGCCGGTGACGTCGCAGGCGATAGCGGCTCTAGTGATGACGCGGATCAGCCGGACACACCAACGGCGGCCACGGCCCCAGTCACAAACTTTCTGGATCTGACCGCAGGCGATGACACCGAAGAAGGCACCGAAGGCGACGACCTGATCCGTGCATTCGACGGCGATGATACAGTCACGGGCGGCGCGGGCGATGACCGCGTGTTTTTGGGGGAGGGGAATGATTTCTCTGCCGGAAATAACGAAGGCGATGATCTGACACGTGGTGGTGATGGCGACGATGCGATCATGGACGACGCCGGTGCGGACACGATCTATGGCGATCTTGGCGCAGACCTGATCATGGCGCTTGATGCGGGCACCGGTGAAGATGAAGCCGACACGCTATTCGGCGGCTTCGGCAATGACATCCTGATTGGTGATGAAGGCGACGAGATTTCAGGTGGGGGTGGCAACGACGCCTTTGCCGTGCGGTGGGATAACGAAGGCGAACCCACAACCATCACCGATTATGAGGCCCGCGAACGGATCGAATTGGAAATTCCTGCGATCTTTGACGGCAGCGAACTGACGATCACGCCTGATGAAGCGGGTGAAAATACGTTGATCAACGTAGGCGACCAAACCGCGATTATCCTTGAAGGCGTAACCGACCCCGAAACCGTGAACATCAGCCTATTCGGTCGGGAAATCGTGCAAACCGCCGACGAAGACTCTGATCTTATTGCGGGTACCGATGGCGATGAAACGATTGATACGGGTCTGGGTCAGGACATCGCTTATGGCGGCGCGGGCGACGACACAATCGACGGCGGGCGCGAGACGGATGTGCTGTATGGCGGGTCCGGCGATGACGTGATTGCAGGCAATAGCGGTGACGACCTGATCCGTGGTGGTGCCGGTGATGATCTAATCAAGGCAGGTGCGGGCAACGATATTGTCGTTGATCGCGATGGCAACGACACCGTGCGCGGCGGGTCCGAGAACGATATCGTCGATGTCCGCGATTTGGCCAGCGATGGCGCAGACGAGGTGACGCTCGGCTCTGGCGATGACGCTGTTTTGGCCGACGACGGTGATCTTGTGAAATTGGGTGCAGGTAACGATCTGGCCGTCGTCAGCGTCGAAGACGTGACCGATGATCCCGTGACCATCAAGGATTTCGATCCGGCCGAGGATATCCTGAATATCGCGATGGGTGATGGGACTGGCACGATCACGCTTGGCCCTGTGAACAACGGCGCGGACACGCTTGTGACGGTTGACGGGCAAGAGGTTGCGATCCTCGCACGGATCAGCCTGACAACAGCGACGAACATCAATGTCGTGGCATTGATCCCCGAAGCCACATCCTAATAAATCAAACAAAAGGGGCGTCCTTTTCGCAAAGGACGCCCCTTTTTTGTGCGTGGTGATCTGGCTTAGATCGCCATCTTACGGCTTTCTTCGAGGTAGATTTCGCGCAGACGCGGCGCGATGGACCCCGGCGTGCCGTCGCCGATTGGCTTTTCGTCAATCTCGACCACCGGCATCACGAAAGTGGACGCAGAGGTGATAAACGCCTCGTCAGCCTCTTGGGCTTCTGCGATGGTAAAGCTGCGTTCTTCGACTTGCATCTGGGCTTCGCGGGCGAAGCGCAGAACGGCAGCGCGGGTGATCCCGTGCAGGATTTCGTTGCCAAGGTGACGCGTGATGATCGTGTTGCCTTTGACGATATAGGCGTTGTTGGATGACCCTTCGGTCACCATGCCATCTTCGACCATCCATGCATCATCAGCGCCAGCTGCTTTCGCAGCCATCTTCGCCATCGACGGGTACAGCAGCTGAACGGTCTTGATGTCGCGACGGGCCCAGCGCTGATCCTCAATAGAGATCACTTTCATCCCCTTCTTGGCAGCGGGGCTATCGGCCAGACCCGGCTTGTTCTGCGTGAACAGAACGACGGTCGGCTTTACCGTTTCGGGATCAGGGTAGACAAAATCACGGTCATCGGGCGCGCCCCGCGTGATTTGCAGATAGATCATGCCTTCGTTGATTTCGTTCACCTTCACCAGCTCGCGGTGGATCGCCAGCAGATCGTCAAAGCAATCAGGCTTTTGCATGCCAAGTTCGTTCAAGGACCGCTCCAGACGTTTCGCGTGACCGTCAAAGTCGATCAACTTGCCGTCCAAGACTGACGTCACTTCGTAAACGCCGTCCGCCATCAGGAAGCCGCGATCAAAGATCGACACCTGCGCTTCGTTTTCAGGTACGTAGTTGCCGTTCAAATATACTGTGCGCATCGCGTTATCCCCATAGTCCGGCGGTAGGTGCGTGCACGCCCGCCTCGTCAAATATCAAAGGTTCATCGCGGTCTTCGGCCAACAGAAGCGGGCCGTCAAGGTCCGTGAACGCCACACCTTGGGCTAAAAGTACCGCTGGGGCCATGGCAAGCGATGATCCGACCATGCAGCCGACCATGACATCGTAGCCCGCAGCAATAGCATCTTGCTTGAGCAAAAGCGCCTCTGTCAGCCCGCCGGTTTTATCCAGTTTGATGTTCACCATGTCGTATTTGCCCTTCAGTTTGGGCAAAGACGTGCGATCATGGCAGGCCTCATCGGCGCAAACAGGCAGCGGGCGTGCGATTTCGGACAGCATGTCGTCGTCACCCGCAGGCAACGGCTGTTCCACCATCTGCACCCCAAGGCGCAGCAAATGCGGGGCGAGTTCGGCGTAAACCTCAGCAGTCCAGCCTTCGTTGGCATCGACAATGATCCGAGACGCAGGGGCACCGCGCCGTACAGCTTCCAACCGGGCCATATCGTCCGGCGTGCCAAGCTTGATCTTCAAAAGCGGACGATGGGCGTTCAACGCCGCCTGCTCTTGCATCTTTTCGGGGGAATCAAGCGACAAGGTATACGCAGTGATTTCTGGCTTTGGCGCAGGAACACCCAGCATATCCCAAACGCGCTTGCCCGCCTGCTTCGCCTCCAAATCCCACAACGCGCAATCAACGGCATTGCGGGCAGCGCCGGCCGGCAACAGATCTTGCAGCGCTTGGCGTGTCAGATCCGCAGGCAGCCCCATAATCTCGGCCGTGACGCTATCAAGGCTCTCGCCATAGCGTGCATAGGGCACACATTCACCCATACCGACGTGATCGCCGTCCGCAACCCGCACCGTCAATACCTCGGCCTGCGTCCGCGACCCACGGCTGATGGTAAACACCTGCGCCAGTTGAAACACGTCACGCGTTACTTGAATGTCCATGCGGCCCACCTTCTTTGGGTTTCTCTATATCCCGGGGGTACGGGGGCTGGCCCCCGACGAATTTTCACGAAAATTCGCCCCCGTTTGCAGATGTTTAGATCGCTTCGAGAGCGTCCACCAGCTTTGCCGCACCATAGCGGAACGGATCGGTGGTTGGCAGACCCATGCGGTCTTCGATTTCCGCGACACAGACTTTCGCCTCTTCATCCGACAGATGCTGCGTGTTCACGGAGATACCGACGATCTGGCAATCGGGGTTCGCCACACGCGCAATCGGCAGGACCATGTCGCGCAACGCCTCGAGCGATGGCAGGTCATAGGTCGGCAAACCGCGCATATGCGTCCGCGTTGGTTCGTGCGCCAGAACAATCGCGTCAGGCTGGCCGCCGTGGATCAGGGCCATTGTCACGCCAGAATAAGACACGTGGAATAGGCTGCCCTGCCCTTCGATGTGGTCCCAGTGATCCGCGTCGTTGTCAGGTGTCAAATATTCGACCGCACCCGCCATGAAATCGGCGATAACCGCGTCCAAAGGTACACCGCCACCGGTGATCAGGATACCTGTCTGGCCTGTAGGGCGGAACGTGGTCTTCATCCCGCGTTTCTGCATTTCAGCGTCCATGCACAGGCCAGTATACATCTTGCCCACGGAACAATCGGTCCCGACGGCCAAGCACCGCTTGCCTGTCCGCTTCACACCATTCGCGATTGGGTACGCTACAGACGGGATACGCACGTCGAACAATGTCCGGCCATTTACACGGGCCGCTGCCATCAGTTCGTTTTCGTCGCGCAGCAGGTTATGCAAACCGGACGCGATGTCGTAGCCCATGTTCAACGCCTGAACGAGCACCTCTTTCCAAGCGTCGGAAATCACGCCGCCCCGGTTGGCCACGCCGATGACCAATGTCTTGGCACCAGCGGCAAGGCCTTCTTCCAGCGTCATCTCAGTGATCCCAAGATCAGCCCCGCAACCCGCCATGCGGAATTGACCGACAGCATTCTCTGGACGCCAGTCTTTGATGCCGATGGCAACTTTGGCGGCAAGTTGGTCAGGCGCGTCGCCCAAGAACAGAAGGTATGGTGTCTGGATCATCGGTGGCACTCCGCAGATAGAAGGATTCGTGGTTGATGGGAGAATGGCCCAGAAATTGCGCAAGGTTTTCCGTTTATTGGCACCAATCGAACTGTGATCGGAAGAATTACCCGCATTTATCGTAATTCAAGCAAGATTATCCCACACTACAGCTAGGACTGTTGAAATTCCTCCTGCTGGAACGAAAAAACCCGGCCACATGATGCGGCCGGGCTTAAGTTTGCTAGTCCCCTAGGAAGGAAGGAGGAGGGGTTTAGCCTTTGTTGAACTCTGGGTAAGCTTCCATGCCGAGCTCAGCCATGTCGAGACCGTTGATCTCGGCTTCTTCGCTGACGCGGATACCTACTGTTGCTTTCAGGATGAACCAGATCACACCAGCGATGACGAATGTGAAGACACCGTAAGCTACGATACCAGTGATCTGTGCGCCCCAGTTGCCTGTGTAGAAGGCCACTGCGAGTGTACCCCAGATACCTGCAAGCAGGTGAACAGGGATCGCACCAACAACGTCGTCGATTTTCAGCTTGTCGAGAAGCGGAACCGCGAAGACCACGATCACACCACCTACAGCACCTGTCAGCAATGCGCCGAGCAGTGTTGGAGCAAGCGGTTCAGCTGTGATGGAAACCAGACCAGCAAGCGCGCCGTTCAGAACCATTGTCAGGTCGACCTTTTTGTACATGATTTGCGTCAGGATCAGCGCGGCTACTGCCCCGGATGCTGCTGCCATGTTTGTGTTCGCAAAGATACGGCCGATGTCAGTGATGTCGCCAACAGTACCCGCAGCAAGCTGTGAACCACCGTTAAAGCCGAACCAACCGAGCCACAGGATGAATGTACCCAGTGTTGCAAGTGCAAGGTTTGAACCCGGCATTGGAACAGTACGGCCATCTTTGTATTTGCCCAGACGTGGCCCAAGGATGATCGCACCAGCCAAAGCAGCCCAGCCACCGACAGAGTGTACGATTGTAGAACCGGCGAAGTCAGAGAAGCCCATTTCGGACAACCAACCGCCGCCCCACTGCCAAGAACCCGAGATTGGGTACATCAGGCCTGTCAGGATTGCGACGAAGATCAGGAACGGCCACAGTTTGATACGCTCAGCAAGTGCACCAGAAACGATGGACGCAGTTGCCGCAACAAACATCAGCTGGAAGAAGAAGTCGGATGCAACTGATGCGTAATCAAGTGCTGCGTCAGCTGCATCAAGACCAACTGGCTCGAGCCATGTTGTTGTGCCGAAGATTGGGCCGAGGTAGCCGTTGAATTCGCCCGGGTACATCAGGTTGAAGCCAACCAGCCAGTACATGATGGACGCAATAGAGAACAACGCGATGTTTTTGGTCAGCTGCATGGCAACGTTTTTGCCGCGCACAAGGCCAGCTTCGAGCATTGCAAAGCCTGCGGCCATGAAAAACACGAGGAAGCCTGCAACCAAGAACAAGAAGGTTGTCATGATGTAAGGGCCGATTTCATCGAACCCCGGTGCGGCTGCCTCTTGGGCAAAGGCGAAGCTTGGCAATGCTGCCAGTGCTGCCCCCGCAAAAAGTGTATTGGTGAGTTTCATCTGTCCCGGTCCCTTAGATAGCGTCGTCGTTTAGTTCGCCAGTGCGGACGCGCATCGCGCCTTCCACATCAAGCGTAAAGATTTTGCCGTCGCCGATTTTGTCGGTCTTGGCTGTGGTGGCGATTGTGGAAACCACTTGTTCTGCCATGCTGTCCTGCACGACGATCTCAAGCTTCACTTTCGGCACGAAATTCACGGCGTATTCTGCGCCACGGTAGATTTCTGTGTGCCCGGATTGTGCGCCGAAGCCTTTAATTTCAGATACCATCATCCCACGCACACCGATGCCGGTCAGCGCTTCGCGGACCTCTTCCAGCTTGAATGGTTTGATTGTTGCTATGATCAGTTTCACGAGGGGTCCCCTTGTCGTTCTGCCCAAATGCCGCGACCGTGCGGCTGTGGGCCTAAGTGGCGGTATCTCGCCGAGGGGAACAACGATTCTGGAGGCCCTTTTTGGGCGTGCTCAACGCAATTTGCACATTTTTTGCACAAATTAATCGTTTCGCCTAAAAATTAGACGAAACATAAAAGCGCCGCTGGGCCATCTGGGTTCTCTACATTCGTACTTGCAGCGCGTATGATGGCCGAAAGATACCGGAACGGTGCAGGCGAGACATGAGCGGAAATGGTAAGAAACGCAGCCCATTGGTTGCTGAAAAACGGTATGCTGCGGACGCACCGAAAAAGCCCGCACCCAAGAAACCTGCGCGTGCGCGCAAGGCCGTAAAACGTGCGCCAGCCAAACGTCGCGGCCCTATCGGGCTGTTAACCGCGTTCATTGGCGGCATTTTCCGCGCCGTCTGGCGCTTGATCTGGGGCGGCACTGCAATTGTCTGCATTATGGTTGGTCTTGGCGTGTTCTACTTCGCGTCACAAATGCCCCCTGCAAATAGCGTCATTGATGGCCGCGCCCGTGGTTCGGTGACATTGCAGGACCGCTTTGGCGATACATTTGCTTGGCGTGGCGACCAGTTCGGCGGGATGATCACGACCGACACGGTTAGCCCCCATTTGGTCAACGCCGTCGTCGCATCCGAGGACAAACGGTTCTACCGTCACCTTGGCATTTCGCCGCGCGGTGTCGCCTCTGCGGTCCGGATCAACCTACGCGCTGGCCGTGGCCCGTTGTCCGGCAACGGCGGGTCTACGATCACGCAACAGGTGGCGAAGCTGCTGTGCCTTGGCACCCCGTTTGATCCGAACCAATGGGATTCAGAAGCCGCATATGAGGCCGATTGCCGCCGCACCACTTTGTGGCGGAAGGTCAAAGAAGCCGTTTACGCGATGGGCATGGAGGTCGCGTACACAAAGGACGAAATTCTGACGATCTACCTGAACCGCGCCTATTTGGGTGCGGGATCGCGTGGATTTGCGGCTGCATCTGAACGCTACTTTGGGAAATCAGCCAGTGACCTGCGCCCTGCGGAAGCTGCGATGCTGTCGAGTTTGCTTCCCGCCCCATCTTCGCGCGCGCCGACCCGCAATCTGGAAGCTGCCCAACAACGCGCGAACGTCGTCATTGGCTTGATGGAGGTGCAAGAACGTCTGTCGCCCGAACTGGCCGCTGATGCCCGCGCGAACCCAGCGACGTTGTCGTCTGCTGCGAAACAAGACACCGGCGGATATTTCGCCGATTGGGTGATGGCGTCCGGCCCCGAATTCTTCACGCGCAACACGACAGAAGACGTGAACATTCACACGACGTTCGATCAAGACATTCAGGCCAGCGCCGAAGACGCCCTGACTTGGGTCTTTGAAAACAAGGTGAAAGCAGGATCAGAAGCTGAAGCTGCGATTGTTGTGATGTCCGCAGATGGCGCTGTACGGGCGATGGTCGGCGGGCGATCTGCCCCGAACCCCGGTGATTTCAACCGCGCCATTCAGGCCCGTAGACAGCCCGGATCGGCGTTTAAGCCGTTTATCTTTGCGGCTGCTTTGGAAATGGATTTCTCGCCCAACGATTACGTCAACGATACTGACATGTGCTGGTCCACACCCGGATCTGGCGATTGGTGTCCGCAAAACTATGACCGCCAGTTCAAAGGTCCGGTGACGCTGACGGAATCCCTTGTCGAAAGCCGGAACATTCCAGCGGTGATCCTGTCAGAAAACGTGGGCCGCGATATTGTGCGGCTTGTCGCAGAAGGCTTCGGGATCGAAAGCGATCTAGCCGATGGTCCAGCGCTGGCGCTTGGCGTATCCGAAAGCACATTGATCGAAATGACAGGTGCTTATGCGGGTATCCTGAACGGTGGGTCCGCTGTTGATCCTTACGGATTTGTCGAACTTGAAGTCGCCGCCACGAACGAGATTTTTCCAGCCCTTGCTGGCGGGATCAAAGAACGTGTGATCCGTGAACGGTCCGCCCGCGAACTGACGTGGATGATGAGCCAAGTGGTCGATCGCGGCACTGGCGCGCGTGCGAAGATTGATGGCTGGCAGATTGCAGGCAAGACCGGCACGACTCAATCCGCGCGGGATGCTTGGTTTATCGGCTTTACAGGCGATTACGTGACAGGCGTTTGGATGGGCTATGACGACAACAGCCCGCTGTCCGGTGTGACTGGTGGAGGTCTGCCTGCTGATATCTGGCGCGAGACGATGACGCGTGTGCTTGACGGTCAGCAGCCTGTGCCGCTGCCGATGCAAGGCCCGGGCAATCAGTTGCGTCGCAGCGATCCGAATTTCCAGCCGGGCGTCGCCGCACCACAAGCGCCCGCACCCGCAGCGCCGGAATCGCCAAATGACGGTGCCATTCTGGATGTGTTGAATAACATCCTAAACAACGCAAACTAGCAGTCAGGTCTATTCAGGTTCGCAGGCCGAATAGGCAAACGCGTAACCGTTCCAAATCATGATGATCCCGTCGTCGTCCGCTGCGTCCATCAGCATCGCGCGTTCTGTCCAGACTTCGTCGTCGTTGGAGCATTGCATCGTGTAGAGCGTCGCATCCATTTGCAGCACGTCCACCGGACGCGTCATGCGGCATTGCACGTCTACGCCAAAGAAAATGCCTTCTTCGATCTTCAGCGCACCACCATCAACGCCGACGTTCGCGCAATCCGCGTTGGCAACCTGTTTGTAGGTGCCATCGTAAGGCCCCGCCGCAGCAAGCGTCGGCATCAGAGCCAATATCGCGGCGAGCCTACGCATCAGGCTGCCCCGATTTCGGCTGTCAGCGCATCAAGGTTACGGCCTTGCCGATCAAGCAGCGCCCCGATTTCAGCCCGTTCGGTCAATAGCATGTTCACGCCTTCGATGATGAAGTTGAAGAACTTGTGCGAACCGGACCGATCAGAGACGTGGAAATCCATGCGGAGCGGGGAACGCCCCCGCAATTTCACGGTTGTCTCAACTTCGATCCAGCTTTTGACGGGTGCCGCGCCTTCAACGACGATTTCACCGCCCACGAATTCACGGAAACGGCGGCCGTATTTGCTGGCGATGTAGCTGCGGAAGGCAACGGTATAGGCCTGCATTTGGGCCGCGCTTGCGCTGCGGGCGTCTGCGCCAAGGCAGTACCGCGCAATTGTCGGCACATCGGAATAGCGATCAAACAGCACCTCGAAATCGCGGATCATGGCGGCTTCGGATTTGCCGGATGCGATGACCGCGTTCACTTCGGTCACAAGGGCCGTGACGATCGCCTGCGACTGCTGCACGGACAAGGCTGCCGCAGATTGCGGGATGAGCACTGCGGCACTGGTGGCCGCGATCATTTGACGACGGTTCAGGATCATTACGGGTCTCCGTATAGGTCGGCGTAGGGGTCGGCGACTTCAGCCGCTTCGGCCCCGATTTCAAAACGGCGGTTCTGTAGGTAGATCAGCTGTGCCTGTGTGTAACTGTCCGCGCTTTCGTTCAGAACATCACCAATGGTATCGCCCACTTGGTCGATTTTGGCGACGCGTCCGGCCAATGATCCTACTGAAGCGACAAGCAATTGGTCTTCGTTCAAAAAAGTACCCAGCGGATCAATGAGGACATCCACAATCATACCCGCAGTGTCGCGTTCGGTTGACGGGCCAATGAGCGGTAATTCGAGGTACGCGCCTTCTGGTGCGCCCCAAACAGATAGCGTTTGACCAAAATCGGCATCAATTTCTTCAAGCCCGATGATATCGGACGGATCAAATACGCCAAAAAGACCGAAAACTGAATTAATCAGGAACCGCAGGGAATTGGACCCAGCAGCACCCAGATCGCCCTGCAATGTGTTATTCAGGATCACACCCGGCAAAGCGACGTTATCCGCGAAATCAATCACACGTTCAGAGATTGGCGCGGGAATGCGCGGGCCGCTGCTTTCACCACTGCCCAAGCCACCTGTGAGGTTTTTGTTGAATTCGTGGACAGACCGATTGCGGGCCTCGTATGGATCATGGACCGAAACCCCTTCGGGGGCGACGCTACATGCGCCAAGCAAGGATAGGGTCAAGCAAATGGCAAAAGGTGACTTCATGAATTCAACAGTTTCGATCTTTAAAAGAGGTGATTGTGATGTGACGCTTGTCCGTAAAAATTGCAACAACCTTAGTTTGCAGTGGCGTTGTTGTCTTTATCGGGTAATTGATACCCCAAGTAGTAACAAAAAATAAATAGAGCGATGAACCGCCAATGGCAGACGAATTGACAGCACAAGGTCGCGCTGAATTAATCAATGCGCGCAAACAAAGCCGGGGCCTGTATTGGATGGTCGCCGTGTTCAGTTTCTTCGTGAACATGCTGATGCTGACCGGCCCGCTTTACATGTTGAATGTTTATGATCGGGTTTTGGGGTCGCGTAGCTTAGAAACGTTGATCGCCTTATCTGTTTTGGTCGCCTTCCTTTACGGGATGATGGGGATCATGGATTACGTGCGTGGTCGGATTATGGGCCGCGTCGGAGCCCGTTTTCAGGCAACAATGGACCGCCGTGTTTTTGCGGCTGTGTTGAAAGCGTCCACGATTAACAAAGCCACGAAACAGGCGGCCACAGGTCTGCGTGATCTGGAAAGCGTCCAGCGTTTGATTACATCGCCTGCCCTGATGGCTGTGTTTGATCTGCCTTGGACGCCACTATTCTTTCTTGGCATCTTTATCTTTCACCCTTTGATGGGCCTGCTTGGCCTTGTTGGTGGCGTGATCTTGATTGGTGTTGCGATCACAAACCAGCTGACCACTCGCAAGCCGCTGCAAAAGGCGAATGCCGCGACGTTCCAATCCGAAACGATGGGCGCTCAGATCAGGCAGGAATCCGAAATGGTGCACGCGCTTGGTATGCGCGATGCCGCGTTTAGCAGGTGGCAGATCGCCCGTGGCGAAAGTCTTGATGCGACGATTGCGGCCGCAGATGGCGCGGGCACCTTTAGCGCGATGACCAAGACGTTCCGGTTGTTTTTGCAATCCGCGATGCTTGGGCTTGGTGCATATCTGGTGTTGCAGGGCGAACTGACGCCGGGTGCTATGATTGCCGGTTCCATCCTGCTGGGCCGCGCTTTGGCACCGATTGAATTGATCGTCGGACAGTTTGCGACGTTCCAAAAGGGCCGTGAAGGCTGGCGCAATCTGTCAACGCTTTTGGGTAATGTGCCTGCCGATGATGCTAGGACAACCCTGCCGCAACCCGCTGCACGCATTGTCGCGGATCAGGTCACTGTGATCCCGCCAGGGGAACAGACCGCGTCGCTGCGTATGATCAGCTTTGCCGTCCAGCCCGGACAAGCGGTTGGGGTGATCGGCACATCGGGTGCGGGCAAGACGACATTGGCGCGGGCATTGACCGGCATCTGGCGTCCTGCGGGTGGGAAAATCCGGCTCGATGGGGCTGCGTTGGACCAGTATAACCCTGACGTTCTGGGCCAACATATTGGGTATCTGCCGCAGCGCGTGCAGTTGTTTGACGGCACCATCAAAGAAAACATTGCCCGCATGTCGATGCAGCCGAATGATGCCGCCGTGGTGGAAGCTGCGAAAAAGGCGGCGGCGCATGAGATGATCCTCAAGCTACCTGATGGCTACGACACCCGCGTGGCGTCCAATGGCGGTCGCCTGTCGGGCGGTCAAATTCAGCGGATCGGGCTGGCGCGTGCGATGTATGGCAACCCTGTTGTGCTGGTGCTGGATGAACCAAATTCGAACCTTGATAACGAAGGATCAAACGCACTGAACAACGCGATCAAGCTGACCAAAGAGGAAGGCAAAATCGTGTTTATCATGGCGCATCGTCCTGCTGCTATTCAGGAATGCGATCTGTTGTTGGTGATTGAAAACGGGGCGCGGCGTGCCTTTGGCCCGAAGGATCAGGTGCTCCAGGAGATGGTCAAGAATGCCGATCAAATCAAAAAGACAACCGGTCAAGGCGGGGGCGTATCATGAGCGAGCAAAACCCGAATAAACGGTGGTCTGTCGCCAAGCCGATGATCATTGGCCTGCTGGCGATGCTGGTGCTTGTCGGCGGCTTTGGCACGTGGGCCGTCATGGCGCAGATCACAGGCGCTGTGATTGCATCCGGCCAGATCGAAGTCGACCGCAACCGCCAAGTGATCCAGCATCCTGATGGCGGTGTCGTTGAGGCGATTTTGGTCGATGAAGGCGATGTTGTTGAGGCGGGCGATCTGTTGATCCAGCTAGATTCGAACGCGTTGAA
Organism: Rhodobacteraceae bacterium S2214; assembly: GCA_025141675.1. Lineage (NCBI taxonomy): Bacteria > Pseudomonadati > Pseudomonadota > Alphaproteobacteria > Rhodobacterales > Paracoccaceae > Rhodobacteraceae bacterium S2214. The sequence continues at coordinate 561,457 of CP081161.1, read as the reverse complement.
ATCCGAATTGGTGATCGTCGAAGGCCAGTTGTTTGAAATCCTTGCGCGTCGTGGCCGATTGGAAGCCGAACGCGATGGAAGTGACACGATTACGTTCCCCGAAAAACTGCTCGCCTTTGATCGCCCCGAAATCGATAGCCTGATCGCAGGTCAGGAACGCTTGTTTCAGGCGCGGCTGGAATCGGCGGCCAAGACCAAGGAACAGTTAGGCCAACGGCGTGCCCAAATCGTCAGCCAGATCGCAGGCATCAAAGCCCAACAAGAAGCGTTGGAAAGTCAGAAGTCGCTGATCGTTCAGGAACTTGCCGACCAGCAAAGCCTGCTGGACCGTGGTCTTGCCCAAGCCAGCCGCGTGTCGGCGTTGCAGCGTGAACAAGCTGATATGCTGGGACGCGTTGGCGAATTGGCAGCGCTTGAAGCCCAAGCCGCAGAGCAGATCACCGAGATTGAAATCGAGGTGCTAAGCCTTGATACCACCCGTCGCGAAGAAGCCATCACGCGTCTGCGCGATCTGCAGTTCAACGAACTGGAACTGTCCGAACGCCAGCGCACGTTGACCGAACAGCTAGACCGGTTGGATATTCGTGCGCCTTTGTCCGGCATCGTGTACGGCCTGACCGTGTTTGCTGAACGATCTGTTATTCGCGCTGCTGATCCGGTGATGTTTCTTGTTCCGCAAGACCGCCCGCTGGTGATCGCCGCCCAAGTGCAACTGACCGATGTGGACCAGATTTATGTGGGCCAAGAAGCGACGATGCGCTTTTCTGCGTTTGATCAACGCCGCACGCCGGAATTATTTGGCACTGTGACGCTGATTTCGGCTGATGCGTTTCAGGACGAAAACACATCGGCTTCATTCTACCGTGTGGAACTGCGGCTGAACGAAGGTGAAATCAATCGCCTGCCCGAGGACATGACGTTGATCCCCGGTATGCCGGTGGAATCCTTCGTCCGGACCGCAGATCGCAGCCCGATGGATTACCTGATCAAGCCGCTGGCTGACTACTTTGCCAAGGCATTCCGCGAGACGTGATCGCGGAGTGCATTGCGCCTGCTCACGGCCAAGGATAGCGTTCCTTTAAGTTCATTAAAGGAGCACGCAATGACATCTGCGATTGAAACCAAACTTGCCGAACTCGGCGTGACGTTGCCCGAAGCCCCTGCTGCTGCGGGCAATTATGTGCCCTACGTGATTGCGGGCGACATGGTGTTTGTATCCGGCCAGATTTCGATGGATGTGACTGGTCCACTGACGGGCAAGTTGGGGGATGATTACACGGTTGATCAAGGCATGGCTGCGGCCAAAACCTGTGCGATCAACCTGCTAACCCAGTTGAAAGCCGCATGTGACGGCGATCTGGATCGGCTTGTTCGCGTTGTGAAGCTGGGTGGTTTTGTGAATTCGACCCCTGATTTCACGGATCAGCCAAAGGTCATCAACGGCGCATCTGATTTTCTGGTCGAAGCACTGGGCGATATTGGCCGTCACGCGCGTGCCGCTGTCAGCGCACCAAGCCTGCCACTGGGTGTTGCTGTCGAAATTGATGGTGTGTTTCAGATCAAATGAAACTTCCCGCAGCATTCCTAACGCGCCCCATCACACATCGGGCGTTGCATGACAAAACGGACGGTCGCCCCGAAAATTCTATCGAGGCGATCACCGCTGCGATTGATGCAGGTTACGCGATCGAGATTGATCTGCAGTTGTCCAAGGACGGTGTGCCGATGGTGTTTCACGACTATCATCTCGCGCGTTTGACTGCCGAACAGGGCCCGATCACGATGCGGACGGCGGCAGAGCTTGGGCAAATCCCGTTGAGCGGTGGCAAGGCTGGCATCCCTACGTTGGCAGAGGTTTTGGCCCTTGTTGATGGCCGTGTTCCGCTGCTGATCGAGATCAAAGATCAAGACCTGAACATGGGACCAAATGTTGGATCATTGCAGCAAGCGACAGCCGATGTCTTGGCGGGCTACGCTGGCGACGTCGCTGTGATGTCGTTTAACCCGCACGCTGTGATCGCGTTTGGCGGAGCTGCGCCGCACATTCCACGCGGTTTGGTGACCAGCAGTTATGACCCCGCCGATTGGGAACCGTTAGCTGTCGATCTGTGTGAACGGCTGCGTGAAATCCCTGACTATGACCGCACGGGCGCATCATTCATCAGTCACGAAGCACATGATCTGGACCGCCCCCGCGTCGCCGAATTGAAAGCCGCAGGTGCCAATATATTATGCTGGACGATCAAATCTGCTGAAGAGGAAGCGCAAGCGCGCAAAATAGTCGATAACGTGACTTTTGAAGGCTACCTCGCTTGACCCACCGCATTTTGCGCACACATCAACCTTCATGACTGATGACGCCATAGAGATCGCCGCCCACCCCGACCTGAGCACCATTGCGCAGGCCGATTGGGACGCTTGCGCTTGCCTCGAAACGCAGGACGGCAGGCCTTATGATCCCTTTACGACCTATCGGTTTCTGAAGGCCCTAGAAGACAGCGGATCAGTCGGGCCGGGCACCGGATGGCAGCCCCGCTATTTGACAGCAAAGCAAGGCGATCAGGTTATTGCTGTTGCGCCCTTGTACGCCAAGGGACATTCGCAGGGCGAATATATCTTCGATCACAACTGGGCCCATGCGTTCGAGAACGCAGGCGGACGCTATTATCCGAAACTGCAAATGGCGGTGCCGTTTACCCCTGCCACTGGACGGCGTTTTCTGACCCGTCCGGGGTTTGAAGTCATAGGTATGTCCGCGATCGTTCAAGGCGCGATCCAGATTGCCGCCGACAACCAGCTGTCGTCCGTTCATGTGACGTTCTGCACAGAGGCAGAAGCAATTGCGGGCGAAGAAATGGGCCTGTTGCCCCGCATTGGACAGCAGTTTCATTGGGAAAACGACGGCTATGCTGATTTTGATGGTTTCCTGAACAGCCTTGCCAGCCGCAAACGCAAAAATATTCGTAAGGAACGCGCACAGGCCAATGATTTTAGCGGCGATATCCTGATGTTGACGGGCGACGATATCCAGCCCGAACATTGGGACGCGTTCTGGCGGTTTTACCAAGACACTGGCAACCGCAAATGGGGTACGCCCTATCTGACGCGGGCGTTTTTTGATCAAGCACAAGAACACCTGCGCGACGACATGCTGCTGTCGCTGGCTGTCCGCGACGGGCAGTACATTGCGGGAGCGCTGAATTTTATCGGGCGCGAAACGCTGTACGGACGGTATTGGGGATGTGTCGAACACCACGCCTGTCTGCACTTTGAATTGTGTTATTACCGCGCGATTGAATACGCGATTGAACACGGCATGAGCCGCGTCGAAGCGGGTGCGCAAGGCGAACACAAACTCGCCCGTGGTTATCTGCCCGTGGCGACACATTCGCTGCATTATTTCACCGATCCGGGGTTCCGCGAAGCCGTTGCCAATTACCTTGATGCGGAACGTGACGCGGTGGACAACGAGATCGAAATCCTGACATCTTACGGCCCGTTCAAAAAGGAAAACCGAGAGGAACAGCAATGACCGAGAAATTGACCGACGCGGAACGCGAAACGCAGCTTGCGCCGCTTCTTGCAAACGGCTGGGCGATGACCGATGGACGCGATGCAATCCAAAAGTCGTTTGTTTTCCGGAACTTTATTGACGCTTTCGGGTTTATGACAAAAGCCGCTATCTGGGCGGAAAAGCTGAACCACCACCCAGAGTGGTCAAATGTATACAAGACCGTCGACGTGACGCTAACGACCCATGATTGCGATGGGATCAGCGCGCTAGACGCAAAATTGGGCGCCAAAATGGACGCGCTCGCAAAGGAATAACGATGGAAGAGCTACTGAACACCGAAATCATGAACGGCAAGACGGTCGCCGATGTCTTAACCATTGATTTTCTGGCCTCTATCGTGGGGTCCGTTCTGGCAGCTATCGCAATTCTGTTTATCGGTTTCGTCATCGGTGGCTGGGCACGTCGGCGGCTTGTTCATTTGGGCGAACGCCATCAGCATCTTGATGAAACGCTGTTCAATTTCCTTGGCAATATCGTCCGCTACGTCGTCATCGGCTTTGCGTTCCTGTTTGTTCTCAACACATTTGGCGTAGAAACCACGTCCGTGGTCGCGATCATCGGTGCCGCATCTTTGGCCATTGGTCTGGCGCTGCAAGGCACGCTGTCCAACATCGCGGCCGGCGTGATGATCATCTTTTTCCGCCCCATCAAGATCGGCGATTTCGTTGAAGTCGACGGCAAGATGGGGACCGTGAAAGACATTACCCTGAACTTCACGGAGATTGCGTCGCTTGGGAATGTTCAGATCATTATTCCGAATTCTGACGTGTGGGGAAATACGATTGAAAATTATTCCATCTACGATACCCGCCGCGCAGAGTGGGAATTTGGAGTTGGGTATGGTGCCAACCTGAAAACAGCCGAAGATGTGATCCGCGATACGATCATGTCCGATTCACGGTCGCTGAATGATCCGGAACCGTTCATTCAGGTGAATACGCTGAATTCCAGTTCTGTGGATTTTCTGGTGCGCGTTTGGTGTCCGTCGGCTGATTATTTTCAGTATCAGGCCGACATGAAGCGTAAGGTGAAAGAAGCCCTTGATGCAGCTGGTGTCGATATTCCGTTCCCAACGCGGACAATTGTGCAAAGCGAATCCTAAGCGGCTTTGCAAATCGCCGCTCTGGTTGCGCCGTTTTGCATGACTTCATAGGCTCGCGGCGTCGGCGTTAGGATAATTTTATCTGCCTCAACAGTTTCGGCCAATACGACAAGATCCATTGCGGCCAGACGGTTCACGATCTTCTGCATGCCGCGATAGCGGTCATAATGGCCGCGGTCGATCTCGTGACCTGCTGTGCCCTGAGCAATAGCTTCGATCGATTGACTTAGTATCTTAATCATCATGGGTGTCATGATCGATGCTCCGTTTATTTGTTCCAGCAGGGGATTTTTTTGTGAAAACATCGAGGTCTTCTTCAAATTGCTTACGAAGCTCTTCGCGGGTCAGTCGTTGTTGTTGTGAGGCCGGGACTGTACCCGCGAAGATGGCTCTTGCCTGAGTGTCGATCGAAGAACTGATAAACTGGTTCATGGCATTGCCTTGTTTCGCTTACTGAGATCTTGCGTCTCTCTGAGGATGAAGTTCGATGGGAACCCCAGTTCCTATTTCCCCTCAATTGGCCCGGATTCTCTAGGTGTCTGCCGTATAGTGCTTTGCTATTTCAGTTAAAAACCTATGCGGAAGGCACACTTGAAAACGAAAACGGACGTAGCGTCACTTTATTTTGGCGATCCCCTATTCGGATAGGCGGGCAGTGCTACACCCACAAAAAAGGCCCCTTGCGACAATGACGCAAGGGGCCGTTGAAATCGATTCTGGGCAGCGCGTTAGATGCTGGCGAGCAGAGCTTCCCCACCCGAGATGTCGCATTCGCCGGGGCTTGCTTCTTCGCCCAGCGCAGTGACGACGCCGTTTTCGACAACCATCGCATACCGTTTGGATCGCCCGATCAGGCCCGCAGGTGGTGCCGTGAAATCCATACCGATGGCCTTAGTGAACGCGCCTTCGGCGTCGCCCAGCATCGTGATACCAGCGTCGGCCGCACCCGTGCTTTTGCCCCACGCGTCCATCACAAATGGATCGTTGACCGATACGCAGATGATTTCGTCCACACCTTTGGCTGCGAAATCGTCTTTGGTCCGCATAAAGCTAGGCACGTGCGACGTGGTGCAAACGCCGGTGTAGGCACCCGGAAGACCAAAAATGACGACCTTCCGGTCTTTCAATTTGTCAGCCATTTGTACGCCAGTCGGGCCTTCGTCGCCCATGTAAAGCAAAGTCGCGTCGGGCAAAGTGGCCCCAATTGAAATCGTCATGTTTGTATCCTTGTTTCGATTGCACCTGTTGTTGCCAACAATATAGGTTTGAGGGGTAACCAAGACCAGTTCAAGGACCAAACATATGCCACATGTCGTCGTTATCGGTGCGGGCCAAGCCGGATCATCATGTGTGGCAAAGCTGCGCGCGGAAGGATTCGACGGCGACATCACGCTTGTCGGTGGTGAACCAGTGCCCCCCTATCAACGCCCGCCCTTGTCCAAGGCGTATCTGCTCGGCGATATGGCCGAAGAACGTTTGTACCTGCGCCCCGCCAGTTTCTATGCCGACAACACCATCGATCTGCGTCTATCTACGCGCGCGACGGCGATTGATCCGGTGGGTAAAACGGTGACGTTGGAGAATACCGACGTTTTGACCTACGATCATCTTGTTCTCACGACCGGATCGCATCCCCGTACATTGCCCAGCGCGATTGGCGGCGATCTGGGGAATGTGTTCAGCGTCCGTGATCTGGCGGATGCGGATGCCATGGCGCCTGCGTTTGCTGACGGGAAAAAGGCCCTGATCATCGGCGGCGGGTATATCGGGCTGGAAGCGGCAGCCGTGGCGGCCAAACGCGGGGTATCTGTGACGTTGGTCGAGATGGCAGATCGGATTCTGCAACGTGTCGCGGCGCCTGAAACCTCTGATTACTTCCGCGACCTGCATGCGTCGCATGGCGTGAAAATCGTTGAGGGCGTGGGCCTTGAGTGTTTGATCGGCGATGACGTGGTGACCGGCGCCGTCCTGACCGACGGCACGACGCTTGATATTGATTTTGCAGTTGTCGGAGTCGGCATTGCGCCCGCCACAATCCTTGCCGAAGGTGCTGGTCTAACCATCGACAACGGGATCGCGACGAACAGTTTTGGGCAAACATCCGACCCTGCGATTTGGGCTGCTGGCGACTGTGCCTCTGCCCCGCTGGACGGTCATCAAATCCGGATCGAAAGCGTCGGCAACGCGATTGATCAGGCCGAAGTGGTGGCAAAGAATATCGCAGGGATGGAAACGCCCTATGTGCCAAAGCCGTGGTTCTGGTCCGATCAATACGATTGCAAACTTCAGATTGCGGGCCTGAACATCGGCTATGACGCCGTTTATGTGCGTAAAACCGGCGATGCCCAGTCGCACTGGTACTACAAGGGTGACCAATTGATTGCCGTGGATGCGATGAACGACCCGCGCAACTACATGATCGGCAAACGCCTGATTGAAGCGGGCAAAAGCCCCGCGCCTGATCTGATCACTGACCCCGATACGGATATGAAAGCACTGCTGAAAGCATGAGGATCATTGGCGGGCAGCATCGCGGATTGACCCTTGCAGATGTCGGGAAAGGTGATGCGGCAGCTCATTTGCGCCCCACATCCGACCGCGTGCGCGAAAGCCTGTTCAACGTGTTGCAGGGCGGCAAATACGGCAACCCTATTGACGGGGCACGGGTGCTGGATCTGTTTGCGGGGACCGGTGCGCTTGGGCTTGAAGCGTTGTCGCGCGGGGCCGCCTTCACGACCTTTGTGGACAGTGGGCGCGTAGCGCAAAAACTGATCGCGGCAAACATCGACAAATGTAGACGGGCGGCAGACACCAAGATGCTGACATGCGATGTCACGCAACTGCCCGACGCGGACGAACCCTGCGACCTGATCTTTGCGGACCCCCCTTACGGTCAGGGCCTTGGTCCGGCTGCACTCCGATCCGCGCGCGCATCAGGCTGGATCGCCGATGACGCGCTGATTGTACTGGAAGACAACACCGCCCTACCTGCCCCACCGGGGTTTCGAAAACTGGATCAACGACGCTACGGCGACACGTGGATTACCCTGCTGGAGCTGAACTGATGACCGTAAAACTTGTGATCTTCGATTGCGATGGCGTGTTGGTGGATACTGAACCGACGACAAATATCGTGATTGCGGAAAACCTGTCGCGCTACGGATTGGAGATTTCAGTTAAAGACGTGGACACCCTGTTTGTCGGCGGCACCATGGCGGGTGTCATGACAACGGCGCGCGACATGGGGGCAACGCTGCCCGACGGATGGTTGGACGAAATCTACAGCGAAATGTTCGCTGCGCTTTCGAAAGGCGTGCAGGTTTTCGATGACGTGCATTTGTTCCTCGATCAATTGGACGCCGCAGGCATCGCCACCGCAATCGCATCGAACGGCCCACCAAAGAAAATGGCGATATCGTTGACGCCGTCAGGGTTAATTGACCGTTTTGCAGACCGGATTTATTCCGGCCATGACTATGTTCCGAAACCCGATCCGGCGATGATCCATCATGCGATGAAGATTGCGGGTGTAACGCCTGCAGAAACGGTGTTCATCGACGACAGTCCTACGGGGGCGAGTGCAGGCATCGCCGCAGGTGTGCGCACTTTCGGGTTTGACCCAAGCGGTAGTTTTGCCCACCTCGCACGTGTGGATGTCGAAAAAGTCAGGTCGATGCGCGACATCGCTGGCTTGATCAGCGTCGCGATGCCGCCTGCTTAGACTTCGTAGGTCGGGTGAAATTTACCGGCAGGGGACAGCGTGAAAATCTCGGCCCCTTGGGCAGTGATCCCGATGGAATGTTCGAACTGCGCAGACAGGCTTTTGTCGCGGGTCACGGCGGTCCAGTCATCAGCAAGAACCTTGGTTTCGGGACGGCCCAGATTGATCATCGGCTCGATGGTAAAGAACATGCCTTCTTCCAGCACAGCACCGGTGCCCGCGCGACCATAATGCAGCACATTTGGCGGGGCATGGAACACGCGGCCAAGCCCATGTCCGCAAAAATCGCGGACCACAGACATGCGGTTGCTTTCAGCGTAAACCTGAATGGCATGACCAATATCGCCAAACGTATTGCCGGGCTTCGCAGCCTCAATGCCCTTCATCAGCGCATCATGGGTGACCTGCACCAGACGTTCCGCCTTGCGCGACATTTTACCCGCGACATACATCCGGGACGTATCGCCAAACCAACCATCAACGATGACCGTGACGTCGATATTGAGGATATCACCGTCTTTTAGCGTCTTTTCACCGGGAATACCGTGACACACGACGTGGTTCACGGAAATGCAGCTTGCGTGCTGATAGCCCTTGTAGCCAATCGTTGCAGACGTTGCGCCAGCCAGTTCAACCTGATCCGTGATAAACTGATCCAAAGCAGCGGTCGACACACCGGGTGCGACCAAGGCAGCCACATCATCCAAAATTTGGGCGGCCAAGCGGCCAGCCTTGTTCATGCCCGCAAAATCGCTTGGCTCGTAAATCCGAATACCATCTTTGGTCACGCGGCCGTTATTCGTCATCATCTCGTCCTCAACACGTTTCCCGCGACATAAGCGATCATGCCCAACAAAACCAGTAGTGCAGCCGACCCAATTCTTTTGGTCGTAAATATCCCCGCCGGAGGCACCCTTACGGCGCAACAAAATCCAACGGATTGCGAATGTCCACACCATCTGGCGAAATCGCACAATCAAACACCGTCACCTCAACACCTGCGGCCTGCGCCTCGCGAAAGGCCCGCGCATAGGCGACGTCGATGTCCGCGGCGAGGGTGAAGCCCGCGCAATCCGTCCGTTGCACCAAATACAACATCACAGCGCGGTGGCCCTGCCGAACCATTTCGGACAATTCGGCCAGATGTTTGGCACCGCGTTTCGTCACAGAATCTGGAAATTCAGCCAGCCCGGCGGTCCGTGAAAGCGTCACGCTTTTCACTTCGACATAGGTATCCGGCTCCTGTCCCGTCAGCAGAAAATCGATCCGCGAATTTTCACCGTATTTCACTTCGGGTCGCACAAGATCGTAGTCGAACCCCGGCACCCGATGATCCATGAACGCGGCTTTCAGCGCACGGTTCGGCACGGACGTATCCACGCCAGTGAAATGCCCGTTTTCGTGGTCGACCAGACGCCAGCCGTATTTCAGCTTTTTCTTCGGGTCATCGTTTGGTTCCAGCCATACCTTCATCCCCGGTTCCGCCAGCCCCATCATTGATCCAGGGTTGGCACAATGCGCCACAACCTGCGTTCCGTCCTCCAATGTCATATCGGACAGGAACCGTTTGTAACGTTTGATCAATCGGGCGGGGATAAGGGGTGTGGCAAACTGCATGGACCGCCCTATAACATGGTCGTAACCAAGGAGACCACCAATGCCAAATCCCACAGCCGCAATGCTTGTCATTGGTGACGAAATCTTGTCGGGCCGCACACGCGACGCCAATATGCATTATCTGGCAGGTCAGCTGACCCAAGCAGGTATCGACCTGAAAGAAGTCCGCGTGGTCAGCGACGATGCCCCTGCGATTGTCGCGGCTGTGAAGGCGTTGTCTGCCGCCTATGATACCGTCTTTACCAGTGGCGGGATCGGCCCGACCCATGACGATATTACGGCGGATTGCATCGCCGCTGCGTTTGACGATCACATCGACGTTCGCGACGATGCTCGTGCTTTGCTACAAGCACACTATGACCGCAGCGGACAGGAATTGAATGATGCCCGCCTGCGTATGGCCCGCATCCCCGACAGCGCTACGCTGATCGACAACCCTGTCAGTACCGCGCCCGGTTTTACCGTCCAGAACGTGCATGTCATGGCGGGCGTGCCGTCGGTCTTTCAGGCCATGGTGGCGAGCGTTTTGCCGACCCTGACGGGCGGCGCGCCACTATTGTCACGGACATTGCGCGTTGATCGTGGTGAAGGGGTTATTGCAGGCCCGTTGGGGCAATTTGCACAGACCTATGTTGACCTGTCAGTCGGGTCCTATCCGTTCCAGAAAGATGGGAAATACGGGTCAAACGTTGTTGTCCGTGGCGCTGATGCGACGCGTTTAGATGGCGCGATGGCAGAGCTGGCGAAGATATTTCCCGCATGAACCTGCCCGATGCCCAGACCGTTTGCGATGCACTTGATGTAACATGGCCAGCTGCTGCGAAATCCGCTGTGCCGGGCTTCACCATTCGCGAAGGCAAGGGCGGCGGCCAACGTGTCAGTGCCGCGACAACGGTCGGTGCATTCGATCCGACACAGATCGCGGGCGCAGAGGACGCGATGTGCGCGCTTGGTCAGGTCCCGCTGTTCATGATCAGGCCCGGTGATGATGCTTTGGCGGCTTATCTGGATAGCGCGGGCTACGTCGCAAAAGACACTACGCTTTTATACGCGATACCATCGGCCGACATCACGGATGTGAAGCCCCCGCCCGTGACCAGTTTTCAGGTCTGGCCGCCGCTTGCCACCCAACGCGAGATTTGGGCGGAAGGCGGGACGGGTCCGGCCAGATTAGCCGTGATGGAACGCGCGGATTGTCCGAAGGCGACATTTCTGGGGCGCGTGAATGATCGCCCCGCAGGCACCGCCTTTGCGGGTGTCGCGCATGATTGCACGATGCTGCATTCGCTTGAGGTGCTGCAAAACGACCGTCGACAGGGACTTGCCGCGAATTTGACCCGTGCCAGCGCCATTTGGGGGCAATCGCAGGGTGCAAAGTGGTTCACTTTGGCCGCTGTGGCGGGGAACACCGGAGCAAATGCGCTCTACACTTCCCTCGGGATGCAGGTTGTGGGACAGTACCACTATCGTATCAAACCGGACTGAATACATGACCGACAAAGTGACTGCCCTTGATCTTCCGATGGTTGACCCGTTGCCCGCAGACACCCAGAAATATTTCGACATCTGCCAAGACAAACTGGGCATGATCCCGAATGTGTTGCAGGCCTATGCGTTCGATATCGACAAATTGAACGCCTTTACGACGCTTTATAACGACCTGATGCTTGCAGACAGCGGCTTGACCAAGCTGGAACGCGAGATGATTGCCGTGGTCGTGTCGTCGATCAACAAATGTTTCTATTGCCTGACCGCGCATGGTGCCGCTGTACGCGAATTATCCGGTGATCCCAAACTGGGCGAGATGCTGGTGATGAACTGGCGCGTTGCTGATCTGGACGCCCGCCAAACGGCCATGTGCCTGTTTGCGGAAAAGATCACTATGGCGAGCGCGACGATCGTCGAAGAAGACCGCGACGCGTTGCGCACTGTCGGTTTTACGGATCGTGATATTTGGGACATCGCGAATGTTGCTGGCTTTTTCAACATGACAAACCGTGTGGCGTCGGCCACCGATATGCGCCCGAATGACGGGTATCACAGCCAGTCACGATGATCCGTGCCGTTCCCCTTCTTGCTGTGTTATGCCTGCCTTGCCTCGCGGCAGCGCAAGATTTGCGGCTACCGGGGAACGCTGTTGTCACCTATCAAGAAGCAGGTGCACCGAACACGTTGATGATTGCGACCGGACCATGGGCAGACGGTGCCGTCCCCAATGCCATTGCAGAAGGCACAGTTGCGCAGGGTGCTTGGAAGATCTCGGTGGCGGGACTGACCACGTTGCAAATCTTGCAGCCGCTTCGCGATCAATTGTTGGCCGATGGGTACACAGAAATTTTCACCTGCGAGGGTGACGCTTGTGGCGGATTTGATTTTCGCTTTGCGTTGGACGTGCTGCCGCCGCCTGACATGCAGGTAAACCTAGGCGATTTCAGGTACTGGGCGGGTTTCAAGGATGGTGACAAAGGGCCGGAACATACCGTCCTGCTTATCAGCCAAATCGCGCGGGCGGCCTATGTCCAGATTGACCGTGTTTCGAACGACGGCGATCTGGGGCGCGTTTCCAGTCGGGGCAGTTCCGTTGTCGCCGCCACCGCACCATCGTCCAGTTCTGCCAACAGCGCACCACCTACAGATATGGCCACGGCGCTGACCCAGATTGGCCGCGCGGTGCTGACCGATCTTAGCTTTGTTCCCGGATCGTCCGATTTGGCGGATGGGCCTTATGCGTCGCTTGAAACGCTTGCTGCTTACCTGCGCGCGCACCCTGATTTGCAGATCGCTTTAGTGGGCCACACCGATTCCGCAGGATCGTTGGAAGGAAACATCGGCCTATCCAAACGACGCGCCCGCGCGGTTAGGCAACGCCTGATCGACAGCTACGGCATTCCGGGTCGCCAATTAGCGGCAGAGGGAATGGGGTATCTGTCACCGGTTGGCAGCAATCTGACCGAAGCTGGCCGCGATGCGAACCGCAGGGTCGAAGCGATTGTGACCAGCACAGAGGCCAAGTGATCCCCTAAACGGCGGTCAACAGATCAACGAGATCTTCCGCCTGAAATGGTTTTGTGACGGATGCTTGCCCCCGAAACACCTGCGGCCATTGATCATCGGAATACCCCGACGCCACGACAAAGGGGATCGAGAGCGATTGAAGGCGTTGTGCGACCGGTTCTGACGTCCCGTGCCCCAAATTGATGTCCAGAACCGCCGCATCGCATCCTTCTTTTTCGAAGGCTACCAATGCCTGAGCGGCAGAAATACAGGGGCCGATGACTTCGAAACCGGATGCTTCAAGCTGTTCAGCCAAATCGAGCCCCAAAAGGACATCGTCTTCGACAATCAAGATACGTTTCGTCAAAACACCAACCCAAATACCGATACAGCCATTTCTAGTCCAACTTAGCCAAACTGGATGCGGGACACGCGAGGTGCCATTCAAACCCTTCGGGCTGAAATCTTGTTTCGATTTCGCCTTCTAACGACAGTTTAACCATTGTTCCGGTGACTTTGGAACCGAACCCTTTCGTTTCAGGTGCCACGACCGGCGGTCCACCGCTTTCGACCCAGTGCAGTTCAAACATGGCTTGGGGGCCGGTTCCCGTAGTGGTCCAGTCGACGTTCACCACCCCGACATCATTCGACAGGGCACCATATTTGGTCGCGTTGGTGGCCAATTCGTGGATCGCCATACTGATCGTTTGCGCATTCGCAGCGTTCAGCAACGTTTTCGGTCCGGTCAACAAAATACGGGATCCAATCAAATCCTTGAAATGCCCAAGCTGCGACGTGATCAAATCCTGTAAATCGACGTCTTCCCAATTGTTGCGCACCAGCAAATCCTGGCTCGCGGACAACGACGTCAGCCGACGGGAAAACGATTTTGAAAAATCTTGCGGGTTGCTGGCGCTGGTCTGGCGCGCGATGGCTTGGATCAAGCTGAGCAGGTTCTTGGAGCGGTGGTTCACCTCTTTCATTAACAAGGCAATTTGCGCATTCCCCTTCGCCAATGCATCCGCTGCCCGCTGGCTTTCACGGTTACGCACCGCCTGCCCCCAAACCAGAAACGTCAGAAGCATGGACATCAATACACCCGTCAGCAGAACAATGATGTGGCTGTTCAGTGCGGTGGCCTTTTCAAACACGCTGGTGGATGTCGCCATCAACCGCCACGTTTTGCCATACATTGAAAAGGTGTTTTCAGATGCGAAGACCGGTGTGTGATCCGGTTCAGGCACGTCCTGATACATTGAAAGCAGTTCACCTTCGGGGGTCACTTCGAACAGGCTGACATCTTTGCGGTAAAGCCCTTCGCCATCGAAATTGGCCTTCAGGATGGTTTCCATCAAATCCTTGATACGGAAGACGCTGACGATCAAACCTTTGGCTTTCTCGCGTTGCGTTGCCATCGCTGTGGTTGTGCGATCAAAGATCGGCAAAACGACCAAAACGCCAGCTTTCGTTTCGTCGTTCAGGCTTTCGTCGTCCTGCACCAACGTGATTTTTGACGTCATGCTAGGTTCACCCAGCAGAAGCGCCCGATCGACGGCTGCTCGTCGGTTCGTTTCCGAATAAATATCAAATCCCAACGCGGGCCGATTGCGTCCGATAAAAGGTTCCAGATACAAAATCGGCGCATAAATAGGACGTTCGCCATCGGGCCTGAGATCGAATTCAGCCCAGTCTTTCGCCTGAACATCAGCAACCAATGCGTCCACTTCTGCACGGTTATGCAAAATGGCGTTGAAGCTAAGACCCTGAATACCGGGATAATTTTCTTCGAGCTTGAGGTTTGAAACGTAATCCTGCCAAACGGTCCGATCAACGTTTTCGGTCGCTTCAAACAGTGCCACACCACTGCGTAGGACCTGTGCATAGGCGTCAAAAGTTGTGCGCAGGCTGGTTTCGATTACGCCGGTTTCCTGTTCGAACCGGATCAGGCCTGTTTGAAAGTTTCGCTGTTTTTCATACAGCGTCAGCGCCAGAGTTGCGGCCATTGATATCGCGAAAACAAACGCAACTATCCAAGGGTCACGGCGTCTGCCGTAGGCTTCGCTAGACTTCATCAAAGCCCTTTCCATCATCGGTCTATTTTATGCGCGTCCAGAATTGCGAGACCACAATCATAACGTGCATACCACCATAGAAACGGATCCTGAGCCCGTCAATTCCCGAATGACCGCTAACCAATCAACTTCAAACAGAAAAAAGGCGCTACTTCGGGAGGGGAAGTAGCGCCTAGGTATGGTGTGTAACACCGGGGGGAAATTTGGTTTACTTCCAGTTGTCCGGGCCTTTGTCCGCAAACGAATGGACAAGGAAGTCGATGAAAGCGCGCACTTTCGGCTGTGTGAAACGGCCTGGCGGATAAACCGCGTAGACACCTTGAGTTTCGACGGGCAGATCAGGGATCGCGACTTCGACCAGACCTTGCGCCATCGCGTCAGCGTAAAGGAAGCTTGGCAGGTAAGCGATACCCAGCCCACCGATACAGGCGTTCAGCAGGGATTGACCGTCGTTCACTGTCAGCCAACCAGCAGTGCGGACTTGGCGTTTTTCGCCAGACGGCGCTGTCAGTTTCCAAACAGCCGAGTTGGCTTGGTTGGAATAGTGCAGCAGTTTGTGTTCGTTCAGATCGTCGATCTTTTCAGGACGACCGTATTGTTCAAAGTAAGCAGGTGACGCAATCATCCGTTTGGACGTTTCAGTCAACTTGCGGGCACGCAGTGTGCTGTCTTCCAGTTCGCCGATCCGAACGGCCATGTCGAAGCCTTCAGAGATAAGTTCAACGTAGCGGTTGTTCAGCACCATGTTGACCGTGATGTCCGAGAATTCAGACAGGAATTCGCCCAAAACAGGGGACAAATGGTTCACGCCGAAGTCTGTCGCAACGGAAATCCGCAACAAGCCAGAGGGTGCGGATTGCATTGACGTGACAAGCGCATCGGCTTCGCCAGCATCATTCAGAACGCGGCGGGCGCGGTCGTAGTAGGCCAGACCAATCTCGGTCGGGCTAACCCTGCGGGTCGTCCGGTTCAAAAGCCGCGCACCAAGGCGGGCTTCCAAAGAAGATACGTGCTTTGAGACAGCGGATTTGGAAATCCCCATCTTTTTGGCCGCGTCTGTGAAACCACCCTGGTCTACGACCGTGGCAAAGGCTTCCATTTCTGTCAGGCGATCCATACGCGATCCTCATTCTGGCTACTTACAAGCAACCTTTTGCCCCTGAAATCGGGCAGGAATGGGACGATGGCCTGACAATAACGGGGTATTGCATAGTTTTGTAGCAAGATCGGAAACGCAGATTCCGTATATTTTTATGCTATTTATAGCTTTCGCGGCGGTCACCGAAGGTCCGCACACGTTTGCGCCACGCTTTGTAACTGCCGGTTTTCAAGGCGGATCGCATCACCGCCTTGACCTCTTTTTCGGATAATCCGTGCTGGGCCTTGATGTCCGCAAACGCAATGTGATCGGACAAAGCCATCTCGATCACTTCGCTTTTGGTTGCTTCATCAAGGTCCGGTGCTTTGGCCATGCGTTATAGGCTCGCGGCCAATCGTGTGCCCTGATCAATGGCACGTTTCGCATCCAGTTCTGCCGCCACATCGGCACCGCCAATGATATGCACGGACCGCCCTTTCGCCATCAGATCGTCTGCAAGCGTGCGTTCCGGCAATTGCCCAGCGCACAGAACAATAGTGTCGACCGCGATGACACGTGGATTTTCACGCGCTTCGCCGTCGCTGACGTGTAGGCCGTCTGCGTCAATCTTTTCGTAATTCACACCGCCGACCATTTTGACGTTCTTCATCTGAAGCCCAGCGCGGTGAATCCAGCCTGTCGTTTTACCAAGGCCTTTACCCAGCTTCTGCGCTTTGCGTTGCAACAACGTGACTTCGCGCGCAGGTGCATCAGGTTGCGGGCCTTCGGGTCGCAAACCACCACGGACATTTTCCGGATCACCGACGCCCCATTCTTCCAGCCACGCATCCAAGTCTTCGGTCGGGCTGTCATCGGTTACTAGATATTCGGCAATGTCGAAACCGATGCCCCCTGCCCCGATCACGGCAACACGGCTGCCCACAGGGGCCTTACCGCGCAACACATCGATATAGGACAGGACGTTCGGCCCGTCCTGACCCGGAATCTGCGGATCACGCGGGACAACACCAGTCGCGATGATCACTTCGTCGAAATCGTCCAGCGCGTCTGCGTCAGCGGTGGTTTCCAACTGGAGCGTGATGCCCGCGTGGGCAACCGCCGTCCGGTAATAATCGACCAGCCCCCAGAATTCTTCTTTGCCCGGCACCTGTTTGGCCATGTTCAGCTGGCCGCCAATCTCTGCCGCTTTGTCGAAGATCGTGACGCTGTGACCTGCCTCTGCGGCGGTCAGCGCTGCGGACAGACCTGCAGGGCCTGCGCCAACCACTGCAACAGTTTTTGGTGCTTCTGCTTTCGTGACCACCAGTTCGGTTTCATAACACGCGCGCGGGTTCACAAGGCAGGACGACAGCTTGCCGCCAAACGTATGATCCAGACAGGCTTGGTTACATGCAATACACGGCGCGATCTTTGCGGCGTCGCCAGCGGCGGCTTTGGCCACAAAATCGGGATCGGCAAGGAACGGACGGGCCATGCTGACCATATCGGCGCAACCGTCTGCCAACACATCTTCACCCACTTCGGGCGTGTTGATCCGGTTCGATGTAATGACGGGGATCGACACCTCGCCCATCAGTTTCTTTGTGACCCAGCTAAAGGCGCGACGCGGGACAGATGTCGCAATCGTCGGAATGCGGGCCTCGTGCCAACCAATGCCGGTGTTGATGATCGTGGCACCTGCAGCTTCAATCGCTTTGGCCAACTGCACGACTTCTTCCCATGTGGACCCGTTCGGGATCAGGTCGATCATGGAAAGGCGGTAGATGACGATGAAATCAGTGCCGACCGCTTCGCGGACGCGGCGCACGACCTCGACCGGTAGGCGCATCCGGTTTTCGTATGATCCGCCCCATTCGTCGTCGCGTTTGTTGGTGTGGGTGACAAGGAACTGGTTCAGGAAATACCCTTCGGACCCCATCACCTCGACACCGTCATACCCAGCTTCTTGGGCACGCACGGCGGCGGTGACCATATCGCTAATCTGTTTTTCAATACCTTCTGCATCCAATTCCTTCGGCGGGAATGGAGAGATCGGGGATTTCACGGCAGAGGCGGACACACATTCGGGCGAATAAGCGTAACGACCTGCGTGCAGGATTTGCATCGCGATTTTGCCGCCTGCGTCGTGGACGCGGTCGGTCACAATTTTATGGTTCGCAATGTCGTCTTGATTAAAGAGGCCAGCGGCACCGGGAAATACGCCGCCTTCTTTGTTGGGGGCCATGCCACCTGTCACCATCAACGCGACGCCACCCCGCGCACGGGTCGCGTAGAATTCGGCGACACGGTTCCAATCTTTGGTTTCTTCCAGACCGGTGTGCATTGACCCCATCAGCACGCGGTTTTTCAACGTCGTAAAGCCAAGATCAAGCGGGGCCAGCAGGTGCGGATAGGTGGTGGTCATGTGTTCTCTCCCAAAACTTCGCATACATTGTGCAAAGTTGACGCGCACGTCACCCTAAACGCCGCGTCACCTGCGTCTTTTCGCGCGGCGCCGTCTTCGCAAAACCGCGTTGAAAGGTTTCAGGCCGTTTCGACGCAGTGCTTGCGGAACGCCCGCTTGAGAAGATCTAGCTCGGCGCGCAACAAATCAACTTCGACCTGCAGGGCATCTGCCATTTGGTCGCCTGCAAAAATGGTAAAGCTGTTGAGGATCGTGTTGCTGTTTTCTTCGACAATCACGTAGGTCTGGACGTCGTCGTTGATCCGGTCAGCAGGCACAGGTGCGCGCACGACCCATGTGCCATCGCTGGAAAATTCAGTCGTTAGTCCCGGCACGATTTCATCGTCATGGCGCAATACCAGCACCGGCGATGCGTCCTTTGGTCCGGTCAGGGTTCCTTCCCAGACGCCCGCGTGCAGTCGGTTTTTCAGCAGTGTGTAATCAGTCATGCCACCGTTCCCTTATAGATCAGCGCGCGGATAGCGGCAGAAAGTCAAATCCCGAATACGCAGTTGGTTCATCGCCGGATCTTCGATGATCAGGTCTAGCCACATGCCGTCGATCCGGTTTTCATTCAGATCAGCGTAAGCCAGATCGAAATCGACAGATACCTCGCGGTCAAGAAGCGGCAGTTCTTGGACGAGGTTTTCGGTATTCGGCCCGCATTTGATGTTAAGCCGCGCAAAGACCGTCGCAGGGCGTTCGGTACGGATCAATCCTTGGACCCGCACGATGTCACGCTTGCGTAGACCGTCAGCCGCGTCCGCAGGCAAATCAATCGCCACTGACAGGAAACTGCCGTCGAAACCCAATACATCCATTTCCAAGCCGAAGGGTGCCAAATCCCCTTCGCGCGTGTTCCGGATCTGGCGCAATGTCATTTCGGACACTTTGCAATCGTGGAATACCTTGATGTCGTCGCTGATGTGGTCCCCGTTGCGCAGACCTGTCGCCCCTCTGGGTGAAATCGGACCACGCCAAAGTGCAGGTCGCCACGACCATTTGGTGCTGGGTGGTTTGGCAAAGTTGTTGGACCCTACACGCGGCAAGGCCAATCTGCTTTCCGCCACATGTACGACCTGATCAACCGCGCCGCGCAGTTGGCGCGCACGGCTGCGTTGTTCACGCAATGTCGACAGGTCAGCCCGTTCCGCATTACGCGCAGCAGCTTTCCAGCGCGCCAAAGCACGACGGTGAACAATTTTATCTAACAATCCTGATCGCTGATGCGCCACACTGTGACCTTTTCAGATGGTGTCTTACTCTTTATCTGCCGAACCGTTTCCAAAAAGCAAACCGTTGTCAGGTTTCGGCAACCGTTTCTGCGATCTGGTTGTTTGCAAGCATCGACGCGAGCACACTTTCCAGAAGCGCTTGACCTTGTGACGCGGTCAACGGTGTTTCGGCCATACCCCGCACGGCGATTGTGGTCAGCCGTCCTTTGATGTCAACGAATGCACGCCATTCGGTCGTCTGCAATCCCGCAACAGGTGGCGCCGCTTGATCCGCAAACCGCACAGTCACAGCACCCGAGGTTTGTTTGACCCCGCCTACAGACACCGTGCTTGCATTGCCATTGACGCTGAGCAGGGTTTCACCTGCGGTCGTTGACAAAAACGCCTCGAACCCATCGGGGTCTTCTGTCACGATTGCTGATCCCGCAGGCCCGACTTGAACTGTCGCAAAGCCGTTCAGGCGTGGCCTGTCGTTGGTGCCCGCGATCACGCCGCAGCCAACCATTACCGCAAAACCGCTACGCGGTTTGCTGGCTTTGGTTTCGATACAATACCCTTCAGGCACGGCTGCGATCACGTCGCCACCATAAAGTGCCAGTGCTGGTGTCGGAGGCGTCGGCGCCCCCAGTGACCCAATTTCAGCGCAGCCCGCAACCAGCAGGGCCGCGCCGAATACAATATACTTACCTACAAACGAAAACACAGCGATCAGAGATCCATGTAGATGTGTTTTTCAGCCTTTGCGCCCGGATGGGTCGTCGCCCCAAAACGTGTGGCCCCGACGAGTTGCGAGAACTTCCAAAGCGCACCGGATGCGTAGATCGTTTCCTTTGGACCCGCCCATGCGTCTTTACGTGCGGCAAGTTCTTCGTCTGTCAGATCAACGGACAATTCACCCGTCACAGCGTTCATGGTGATCATGTCGCCGTCTTTCAGCAATGCGATTGGACCGCCGTGTGCCGCTTCTGGCCCAACGTGGCCCACGCAGAACCCGCGTGTCGCACCGGAGAAACGACCGTCAGTGATCAATGCGACCTTCTTGCCCATGCCCTGACCGGAAAGCGCAGCCGTCGTGGACAGCATTTCGCGCATGCCCGGACCACCTGCTGGGCCTTCGTTGCGGATGACCAGAACTTCGCCTTCTTCGTATTTGCGTGCTTTCACAGCGGCGAACGCTTCTTCTTCGTTTTCGAAGCAACGCGCAGGACCAGAGAAGACTTGTTCCGCTTCTGCCATGCCAGCGACCTTTACGATGGCGCCTTCGGGCGCAAGGTTGCCCTTCAGACCAACAACACCACCGGTTTTCGTCAGCGGGCTGTCGATGTGGTAGATCACGCGATCATCAGCTTCGCCCATGATCATGTCGAGTTCTTCGCCCATTTCACGGCCAGATGCTGTCATGCAGTCTTCGTGGATCAGGCCCGCTTTGCGCAGTTCCTTCATCACGACTGGAACGCCGCCCGCTTCATAAAGGTCTTTCGCGACGTACTGACCACCTGGTTTCAGGTCGACGAAGTAAGGCGTGTCTTTAAAGATGTCGCAGACGTCGAAGAGATCGAAGTCGATGCCAGCTTCATGCGCAATCGCAGGCAGGTGCAGACCAGCGTTGGTGGAACCACCGGTACAGGCCACAACACGCGCCGCGTTCTCGAGCGATTTGCGGGTTACAACGTCACGCGCACGGATGTTTTTCGCGATCAGGTTCATCACGGCTTCACCAGAAGCCACACCATATTGATCGCGGGATTCGTATGGCGCAGGCGCACCGGACGAATTCATCAGCGCAAGGCCAATCGCCTCTGACACACAGGCCATTGTGTTCGCCGTAAACTGGCCACCACAGGCACCGGCAGATGGACAGGCCACGCGTTCCAGAACTTCCAATTCAGCGTCGGACATGTTGCCAGCTTGGTGCTGACCCACGGCCTCGAATACGTCTTGCACGGTCACGTCTTTGCCGTGCAACCGGCCCGGAAGGATGGACCCACCGTAAATAAAGACAGACGGCGTGTTCAAACGCACCATCGCCATCATCATACCCGGCAGGGATTTGTCGCAACCAGCCAGACCAACAAGCGCGTCATAGCAGTGTCCGCGCATCGTCAATTCAACGGTATCCGCAATCGCCTCGCGGGACGCGAGCGAAGACCGCATGCCTTCGTGGCCCATCGCGATGCCGTCGGTCACGGTGATTGTGGTGAATTCGCGCGGGGTGCCGAGACCCTTTTTCACGCCGAGCTTCACAGACTGCGCCTGACGGTTCAGGGCGATGTTACATGGGGCCGCTTCGTTCCAGCATGTCGCGACGCCAACCCATGGCTGCGCAATCGCTTCTTCGTCCAAACCCATCGCATAAAAATAGGACCGGTGCGGGGCGCGCGATGGCCCTTCGGTCACATGGCGGCTTGGCAGGTGGGTTTTGTCTACTTTAGTCATGGGTCGGCCTCCCGAAATATCATTTGAAACGGGTCTAAATAAGGGGCGCAGGCGTGACAAGCGGTTTAAGCCAGCCTTTGTCGGTTGGTTTCGGCTAATTACGGCCTGCGCGTTCGCAAAAACGGCGAGTTCAGGCCAGTTTTGCGCAGTAATCAATCGGCAGGGTGCGAGACCACGTCGCAAGGCTATGCTGACGGCGTTTAACTTTCACATGTGAAAAGGAGACGACCATGTCCTCGATTGACGAAGAAAATTTACGCCGTGCGGAACGCGACATCCGCAATGGCATAAGTCAGGGTAACGAAGGAAGTGCGGCCCCTTGGTTCCTTGCCGTTGTGGTGATTGTTGCCATTGTCGGCGGGATTTACGTCTACAGTGGTGATCAAGTTGAGACAGCACCGATCAGCACAACAGAGCCTGCGATATCGGAAGAGACCGTGCCAGTGGCACCCTTACCCGAATAACAAGATCACGGGCGGCACGCCGTTGATTGCATTTCGTGTCGCCCGCGCATATCTCTGCGTCAACAACGCAGGGGCATTTTGCTATGAACTGGATCACGAACTACGTCCGACCCACGATTAATTCGCTGTTTTCGCGGCGCGAGGTTCCAGAGAACCTTTGGCAGAAGTGCGACGAATGTGGCACGATGCTGTTCCACCGCGAACTGTCGGACAACCTGAACGTCTGCACGAACTGCGATCATCACATGGCGATTGGTGCGCGTGATCGTCTGACGGCGCTGTTCGATCTGGGCATGTTCAAAGAGGTCGAGGTCCCCGAACCTGTCGCTGATCCGCTGCACTTTAAAGACCAAAAGAAATATACCGACCGTATCAAGGACGCCCGCAAGAAGACCGGCGAACGCGACGCGATGTTGGTAGCAGAAGGCGACATTGGCCGCACGAAAGCCGTTGTGGCTGTTCAGGACTTTTCCTTTATGGGTGGGTCTATGTCGATGTATGTGGGCAACGCGATCATTGCGGCTGCCGAACGTGCGATTGAACTGAAATGCCCGCTGATCCTGTTTTCTGCCGCTGGTGGCGCGCGGATGCAGGAAGGTATTCTTGGCCTGATGCAGATGCCACGCACGACAATTGCTGTGCAGATGCTGAAAGAAGCAGGCCTGCCTTACATCGTGGTTCTGACACACCCGACGACGGGTGGTGTGACCGCATCCTACGCAATGCTGGGCGACGTTCAGATTGCGGAACCAAATGCGTTGATCGGCTTTGCCGGTGCCCGTGTGATCGAACAAACCATCGGTGAAAAACTGCCCGAAGGGTTCCAGCGCGCCGAATACCTGTTGGATCACGGGATGCTAGACCGCGTGACAAAGCGGACCGAATTGAAAGACGAATTGATCACGATCATGCGTCTTTTGATGAAACAGCCACCTGCAATCAAAGGCGATTTGCCTGCGCCAGACGCCGAGACACCGGAAGCTGAGGAAGCAAAAGCGTGATCCTAATTGCCGCGCTTGTGGGCGCGGGATTGGGTGGATTAGCGATGTTGATGATGTTCCACGCAGGGATGCTTGCGGAACGTTCCGGCACAGCCGTGTTCCTTTGCGCTATCGCACTATTCTACCCCGTCTTCGCGGCACAAGAAGCGGACACCGGCAACCTTGCCCTGCATCTGATCATTTTCATTGGCTTTGCGACACTGGCCCGCTTCGGGTTTCAGCGTGGCACACATTTGCTGGCGGGTGGATTGATCGGGCATGGTATTCTCGACATCGGCCTGCATGTAATCGGCGCACCCGGCCCCGTTTGGTGGCCTACAATGTGTGGTGCTTTTGATATTGCCGCTGGCGTATCGCTTGTTCGCCTTGTTCAAACTGGAAAAGCTACAACATGACGACCAATTCCGACGCGATCCTTGCCCGCATGATGGCGCTGCACCCGAAAGTCATCGACCTGACGCTCGACCGTGTTTGGCGGCTGTTAGAGACCTTGGACAATCCGCAAAAGAAATTGCCGCCCGTCATCCACGTCGCAGGCACAAATGGCAAAGGATCGACCCAAGCCATGATCCGTGCGGGTTTGGAAAAATCGGGCGCTGCCGTTCATGCCTATACGTCCCCGCATCTTGCCCATTTTCATGAACGGATCAGGCTCGCTGGTGAACTGATCACCGAAGATGCGCTGACCGAAGTGCTGGATCGCTGTTACCACGCCAATGGGCCGGACCCGATCACCTACTTCGAGATCACGACAGTCGCGGGTCTACTGGCGTTCGCGGAAACCCCCGCGGATTACACGCTGCTTGAGGTTGGTCTGGGTGGACGGCTGGATGCCACAAACGTCATCGATTCCCCTGCTCTGACGATCATCACCCCGATAGATTTGGACCATCAGGCGTTCCTTGGTGATACGCTGACAGCCATCGCAGGCGAAAAAGCGGGTATCATCAAACGAGGCGTGCCTTGCGTCGTGGGTCCGCAACATGACGAAGCGATGGACGTGATCGAAGCGAAAGCTGCCCGTTTGGGTGCGCCATTGCTGGCCCATGGTCAGCACTGGCATGTGTCCGGAGAACGCGGGCGGTTGGTGTATCAGGACGAACGCGGATTGCTTGATCTTCCCCTTCCTGCCTTGCCCGGCCCACACCAGATTATGAATGCAGGTGCCGCGATTGCCGCGCTGCGCGCCTTGGACAAAGATGAAGCCGCCTGCGAAGCGGCGATGACCCAAGCCTATTGGCCCGCACGAATGGAAAAACTGACCAAAGGTGCGTTGGTTGATTTGGCAGCACCTGCTGAACTGTGGCTCGATGGGGGGCATAATCCGGCCGCCGGTCGTGCGCTTGCTGCGACGCTGAAACAACAGCCACCGCGCCCAACACACCTGATTTGCGGCATGCTGAATACCAAAGACATCAGTGGATATCTTGCGCCACTTGCCGAAGTTGCGACAAATTTGACCGCCGTTTCGATCCCGAACGAAGCAAACACGATCCCCGCAGAAGAAACCGCAAGGATCGCCGCAACTGTGGGGCTTGACGCAAAGGCAGCACCCGATGTTGCCCATGCAATCAGGGATATCACCGCAAATTCACCTCATGCGCGTATCCTGATTTGTGGGTCACTGTATCTGGCTGGCGCCGTTATGCGGGAAAACATCTAAACTTTCCCCTTTTCGATAATTTCCCAGATGATTCGTTTTCTCTTTGACGACCGAATCACTCTGCGTCTATATCTAGTCGTAATTACGAAAAGCACCGGGCCTGCCAGCCATCTGTTCAAGATATGGTGCTTCATATTGGGGGATCGGCATTATGTCGCGAACAGTTATGGCTGTCGCGTTGGCTGGGGCAATTTTCGCCTCTGAGGCGACTGCGCAAACCACCGCAGGGGCCACTGACGCCACTTTTACGTATCAAGGCCAAGACAAGATCATCGCACAAGCACCCCGTGCGGATGCGATTTCTGCCGCCCGCTTTTACGATCTGCACGGCGGCTGTGACGGTCTGTGTATTGCGCCAGATACCGCCGCTGATGACGTTGAAACGATCACCGAAAACCGTGTGATTGATTTCATGGCCAACGAATTGGCCAATGGGCAGGGTCTGCTGATCGACAGCCGCCTGCCATCTGATCGCGCAATTGGCTTTTTGCCTGCCTCGGCCAGTATTCCACATACACTTGTGACACCCGACAATCCGCTCTTGCCCGATATTCTGAAGGCACTTGGCGCACGTAGCATGTTGGGTGCTTTTAATTTTTCCGATGCAATGACCCTTGTTGTGTTTGATGCGGGCCCAACGACAATGGATGCCCACCATTTGGTCAACGCACTTATCGATGCAGGATATCCTGCTGACAAAATCAAATATTACCGAGGCGGGATGCAGGTTTGGTCATCGCTCGGTTTGACGACCGAGGGGACATCATCATGAGACAAGTCGGACCAGTAGGCCCAAAGCCGCGTTCTAACGTATTGCCGTGGGCGATCACTGTTGGGGCTGTGACGTTCGCCGTTGGTGTGATGGGCACGCTTTACATGACCCAGAACCAACAGCGTGCGCAGGCCGAAGCCCTGTCATCTATCGTAGCACAGCTGTCCGATATCCAAGTCAGCCGTGCGCAGACCGCTGATTTGTTGGCAATTCCAGCCCCAGCGCCAGTTGCCGCAACACCAGTCGCACCAGCGCCTGAACCAGACGTCGTCGCAGTTTCCGCACCTGCAGCTGTAGCGCCATCAATCCCCACCGCGACCGCAGCGCTTGCAGCATCTGCCCCGACGGCAGAAGACGTTCGCAGTAAAGAAGATAAAATCGCCGAAGCCATCGCAATCGCCAACCGCAACCAGTTGCGAATGCTGACCGAAGGCGTTGTCGCTGGTTTGTACGACGTGACGACCGAAAACGCAGACGGCACCGGAACACGCATTGCCCTGCAGCCCCGCAACGCAGCGACGACTGCAGAATCGTTGGAAGGTATTTTGGCCGCTGCTGCCGCCAGTGGCGAAATCGACGTACCTGATGCGATCAGCACCAGCGATGGTGATGTCGATCCGCAAACGCTTTTGTTTGATCTGGTGCAACGGTCGCTGGAAAACGGGAACGCTGACGAAGTTGAAGCGGCCCGCGAACTGCAATTGCGCGCATTCGCAGCATCTACAGCCGAAACCGAAACGGTTGGCGGCGAACGGTTCTACACAGTCGAAAGCGGCGACAGCCTTGCCTATATCGCACTGCAGTTTTACGGCGCGACCGGCGAATATGGACGTATTTTTGAAGCAAACCGCGATCAGCTTTCGTCACCTGACAAAGTGCAGATCGGTCAACGCCTGCGCATTCCAAATGCGTAAGGTCCAGACGCAAAAGAGATAGACGACAGATGGGACCAACCCGTCGAGCAGTCCGCAGCATGCAGGTCCTTGTGGCCTGCATGTTTGCGTTTGCACAGACCGCAACCGCGGCCACGTTGAACATGTGCTGGACCGGCGGCAACGGTTACACCATGACGGGCAGAATGGAATTGCCCGACAGTGCCATGCGCAAAACGTTGGTGCGCGAAACGGACATCACCGCGTTCAAGATCACCGGCTATTTCAATGGGACCCGCGTGGGGTCGTGGAACCTGATCGAAAAGACGCCGGATACATCATGGTCGCTTTACTTCGATCCGGCGACATTCACCTTCCCGACCGCGATCGACCTGAACCGCCAAGTGTCCCAAGAATGGAACGCGAACGGCAATGTCGATGATTGCGGCAATCCAGGGTTTGGGTTTAACGCAGGTAATTTCGCGCAAGATGTCTGCATTAACGGTCAATACATCGAACCAAGCAGCATTGACCCCGAAACCACGTTCTTTGCAACCTACGATCCGGTCACGCCTGACTGCCGGTCTGTTGCGGCGCTCAGCAAATCACGCATCCAGCCTTGACGATACGACATCGCGAGAAGGGCATGTCTTTTAAACCGTTCTGGTGTATTCGCCATGCAAGCCCACCCATCACGCCCACGAAGGCCGCAACATGATCCGCTTTGTCATAGGTTTGTTTATATTCGCTGTCGCGTTGTGCGCGTATATTATCAATGCGCAACACGGAGGCATCTTACCGCAGCGCGATGCGGCGGTAACCGCGCCTGATCCGATCATCGAAGCACCCGCAAATGAAGACGACATCGCAGCGACCGAAGAAACCGCAGCCCAGATTATAAACGCTATCGTGGCGCGCGATCTTGGCTACCCTACGGCGTCCATTCCCGTAGGTACGGCGGTCCGTGACACGCTTGCCGTCCTTGGTCTTGAAGTGCCCGATGTCCAAACCGCTGTTCCGGACAAGAGGTTTGCAACGCTGATCGGCGAATCTTTACGGGCTGGGGTGCCAGATACGGAAATCACGCAGACGATCGCGGACCGCGCGCGCGCAGGGGATCTGGCCATCCCCGTTGGATTGGTCACTGCGGACGGTGAGATTGATCTGGCGACATTTTTGCGTGCGGTTGTCACAACGGCGGTGCTGGTGACCGAAGGCACGGAACCTGTCGTACCTGACCTGTCCAATGACCCGGCGGCAATTATTTCAGTTGATGGTTATGACTACGTGATCACCGCGACAGACAGCCTTGCTGCCATTGCGGTAAAATTCTACGGCGATGTGACCCAAACAAGCCGCCTTATTCAAGCGAACCCGATGGCCTTGGCCCGTCCTGAACAGATGATCGCAGGCACAACGATCAGCGTTCCCGCCTTCTGATCAAACTGCCCAGTCTGCCGCCTGCATTTCGCGCAAACGGCTGGCTGTCCGTTCAAATTCAAACGTCCCTTCACCTTCAAGATACAGCATCTCGGGGGGGGCCGCGGCAGAACAAATCAACCGCACGCGCCCTTCGTAAAGCGTGTCTATTAGGGTCACAAAACGTTTGGCTTCGTTGAAATTAGACCGTCCCAGTTGCGGGATATCTTCCAAAATAAGCACGCGGACGGCATCCACCAAGGTCAAGTAATCGGCTGCACCCAGTGGTTTCCCACACAAATCATAAAACGACGCCCGCGCGGCACCATTATGAAATCCGGGCAGTGTGACTTCGCGTTTTTTGACATGCAGCACCAACGGGGCGGCGTCGCCTTGTGTCAGGTCGTCCCAGACCCGATCAATTTGAGCGCGCGCTTCGGATGTTAACGGCGTGAAATAAGTCGGCGTTCCGGCCAGACGTCCCTGACGGTAGTCTGTTTCGCTGACAAGTTCATGCACCACCAAACGTTCTTTGATCAGTGCAATGAATGGCGTGAACAACTGGCGGTTCAGCCCGTCTTTATACAGATCATCAGGTGGGCGGTTCGACGTTGTTACAATCGTAACGCCCGCAGCAAACAACGCCTCGAACAGACGCCCCACGATCATCGCATCGGTGATGTCGGTGATTTGCATCTCGTCAAACGCCAGAAACCGGACACGCCCCGCCAAATCAGCAGCCACGGGCGCAATGGCATCATCAACCCCCGATTTACGGGCTTCGGTCATCTGGGCGTGCACCCACTGCATGAAAGCGTGGAAATGGCTGCGTTGCTTAGGCGCGTCGACCGCATCGTATAGCAGATCCATCAACATGGATTTCCCGCGCCCGACACCGCCCCACATATAGAGACCCGGTTCTGGATCAGGGGCTTTGCGAAAGAACCCGCGCTTGGGTGCAGGGGCCGCCATCGCCGCGCGCACCCGTTCCAACTGGTCCATCACCGAAACCTGTGCGGCATCCGACGTCAGCTCGCCTGCAGCAACTTTGGCTTGATATATCTCGTGCATTGTCATCGTCTTCGGCATAGCCCGTCAGCCTAGAATTGAAAACTACCCTTCGTTTCTTTGACGTTTTCTAAATCCCCGCCGGAGGCATCGCATTTTCGCGAAAATTCGACTAGCTTTCCAACCGAACAACACATCGGACGCGATCAGATGACACCACGCCAAGCAACTCCTGACGACGTCTTGGATATCGCGCAAATGCACGTGCAAAGCTGGCAGGAAACCTATCCCGATCTTTTACCCGCGTCAGAAATTGCGTCCCGTGACCTGATCAATAGGGCCAATCTTTGGACACAGGTTCTGGCGAATCCAGATAACGCCACAAGCATCATTCCCGGCGTCGGTTTTGCATTGCGCAGACCACAACAGGACCAAGACCTGCGCGATAGGTACCCTTTCGCCCTACAATCGCTTTACGTCCTGCGGACCCATCATGGCACTGGCGCGGGTATCGCGCTTTTGGCTCATGTCACCGAAGGGGCCGCGTTCACCGCCGCCGTGTTGAAAGGAAATGTCCGTGCGATTGATTTCTACATCAACGCCGGCGGCATCCATTTGAAGAACGAAACAGACGCTGACGGTTACACGGACCACATCTATGGCTGGTCTGTACCGATACAATTGCGGCGTTGACACGCGGCACTTGCGCCAATCAAGTGCTGCCATGACCCAATCGAAATCCGCCCTGATCAATCCAGTCCTGATTGCGGGCTGCGTCATCATCATGACCGGCTTTGCGATCCGTGCATCATTTGGTGTGTTCCAAATCCCGATCGCGACAGAATTCGGCTGGCTGCGTACCGACTTTTCGCTCGCCATTGCGATCCAGAACCTTGCTTGGGGCATCGGTCAGCCCATCTTTGGCGCCATTGCTGAAAAGATTGGGGACCGCAAAGCAATCATACTTGGCGCATTGTTTTATGCTGCCGGACTGTTGCTGTCGTCAGGCGCAACCACACCAATTGCCCACCAGATGTACGAGGTGCTGGTGGGGTTTGGGATTGCAGGAACTGGGTTTGGCGTCATTCTTGCCGTGGTTGGACGGGCCGCGTCAGATGACAACAGGTCCATGGCCTTGGCCATTGCGACCGCGGCTGGTTCTGCAGGACAGGTCTTTGGCGCGCCGCTTGCCGAATACTTTTTGACCTTCATGACATGGCAGATGACCTTCGTGACCTTCGCGGGTTTGATTTTGGCTGTGTTGCTGGTTTTGCCGATGATGCGATCTGAAAAGGTCGCAACCAAAGCGGAACTGGAAGAAAGCATGGGCGCAATCCTGATCCGTGCGTTCAAGGACCCGTCCTATACGTTCATCTTTCTAGGCTTCTTTTCCTGCGGCTACCAACTGGCCTTTGTCACCGCCCACTTTCCGGCATTCGTGACTGAAATGTGTGGACCTATTGCGCCCGGTGGCGCGCTTGCCAGTATGGGCATCACAACCACCAGCGCGTTGGGCGCGGTTGCGATATCACTGATCGGTTTGGCCAACATCGGCGGCACACTTTTCGCGGGCTACCTAGGGAAGCGGTATTCGAAAAAGTATCTGCTGGCTGGCATCTATCTGGGGCGGACTATCATTGCGGCTGCTTTTATCATGACGCCCATGACACCCACGACAGTCATCTTGTTTTCGGTTGGCATGGGGTCGCTGTGGCTGGCGACCGTGCCGTTGACGTCTGGGCTTGTCGCGCACCTATATGGTCTGCGGTATATGGGCACGTTGTACGGGATCGTTTTCTTTTCGCACCAGCTGGGATCGTTCATGGGTGTCTGGCTTGGCGGGGCGCTATACGACGCCTACGGCACCTACACCTATGTCTGGTGGGTCGGTGTGGCAGTCGGAGCGTTTAGTGCAATCGTCCACCTTCCGATCAAAGAAAACCGATCGACGCTGGTCGCGGCTAGCTAAAATTGTAGAGAATTATGTAGAAATTTCGCCAGACCACAGGGAACTTTCTGCGTTCTCTTAAGGTTCTGCACACCGTCCAACGGTAGCGTCGCGGCATCACAAGCCGAGGCCCCCATGACTTCATTGCTCAAGACTGCCGTTATCCTTATCGACCCCATGCTGCTCGCGATTGCCGTGATTTATATCTACGGCTTCATTGTTCGGCTGACCTCTAAGACTTGGGTCCATCAGGCAACGATGGGGTTCACCTTTGGGATTGGCGCTGTGCTTGCCATGTTTACCCCGATCGTTTTCTCGGACGGTATCATCATAGATATGCGCAGCCTTCTTGTCGGCCTGTCCGGCGCTTTTTTCGGCATTCCCGGGGCAGTTATTGCGGGTGCCATGGGACTTGCCACCCGTTTTTATCTTGGGGGCACCGGTGCAGCCTCTGGCATGCTAGGCATCGCAATCGCCGCGATTGCGGGACCGATATGGGCGTATAAAATTCGAGACAAGATGTCGAAATCGGCGCTGAGCTATGTCGTGCTTGGCCTTGTGATTTCAAGCCACCTATTCGCCGTGGCTGTGCTACCGACCGAAATGATGTGGAAACTAATCTACGAAATTGTTCCGGTCTTGCTGGCATTCAATCTGGTTGGCGCAGTTCTGATCGGGGCATTGATGAGCAGAGAAGAAGGACTTGCCGCAGAGAATATCGCCCTTCTTAACGCCGCGACGACGGACCCACTGACCCGACTTCACAATCGCCGTAGTGCTGTCGCCGCCTACGATGCAATGCCCCCACCAATCGAAAGCGACCACGGCACCGCGATGCTGTGTTTCGATGTCGATAATTTCAAAGCGGTGAACGACACATTCGGTCATGTTCTAGGGGACAAGGTTCTTGCTGAAATCTCGACGCGAATCGGGAAGATACTACGGCCATCCGATGTCTTTTCGCGCTTGGGCGGCGATGAATTCCTGATAATCCTGCCATCTGTGACCGAAGAAGAAACCTGCCGCATCGCGGAGCGGTGTCGCCAAATCATTGCGCAAACAGCAATTGTAGACAGCGGGGGCGCGATGTCCGTCACCATCAGTATCGGTGCAGAATGGTTGTCCGATCGACCGGATTTCCTGACATTTGTCGCCCGCGCTGACGAGGCGCTGTATCAAGCGAAAAAACTGGGTCGCAACTGCGTCGCCTTTGCGTGGGAAAATACTGCAAACGTCGCCCAGGCCCTTGTAGGCAAATCCCAAGAACGGATCGCGTAATGTCAGCGTTGTTCGCGGAGCATCGTTCGCAAGAACACCGAAAGCTCTTCGCCGTGGCTATACGGCACGGCATGACCTGCGCCTGGCACGACTTCTTGGTGGGCAGTACGGTTCCATTGGGCAAACGTTCCAACCGCGGACAAGGGGATAATAGCATCCTGTTCACCCCAGATTGCAATCACCGGAATACCGTCGCGACTGATCGCGCGGTGTTCTTTTTCTTGCGTCACTTCTAGAATATTGCGGCGGCTTGAAAGAACGGCAGGCAAAAACCCTTGCCGTTTGAGTTCGGAAAGCTGCGATGCCAACACCGCCGGTGCAGCTTGCCCTGCCGGATCAGCCAAAAGCGCGCGACGCATCCGTGCGCCTGCGAATAGCCCGTGCAACCAATCACCGATGATAGGTTTCGTGCGACAAAACGCGGAAAAATCGCTTTCGCGTGTTTCAACGCCGCAAGTCGCCAGTAAGATCAACCGCTTCATGCGGTGCGGCTGTTGCGCTGCAAATGCCGTCGCAATCGTGCCGCCCATCGAATACCCCACGAGCGTCAGGTCGTCGGCTAATCCTTCATGTTCCAACAGATCATTGAGTTGCTGCAAAAAGAAAGTTGCGTCTTGCTTGCCCTTCGGCGCTTCGGAAAAACCACGACCATACAGATCGTAAACAAGCACGCGGTAACCAGTATCGGCCAGTACCTGTGCGACATCCGTCCAAACCGTTGAAGGGGTCGATAGGCCGTGTATCAGGACGGCAACGGGGCCCCGGACCGGACCAATCCATTGGTAATGGGTGATTCCTTGGGACAGGTCTGCAAAGGCACCCGGTGCTTTTTGACGCCTTTTTGCCGTCATGGGTGTACGGCGCGATTCCAAAACCTTCGGTGCTGCGACGACCGCGAGCAAAACCAAGCCAACAATAAACCAGACCATCTGTCCGCCTTCCAATTCCAAACCAGCGATCATCAAAAGATGTTTCGCCGGATATACCGTTTAATTATGCCGTTGCGCCCAAACCGCTTGAATATAACTGCTTGTCATCAAATCAAGATGCGCACCGCCGCCGTTCTTAAACAGCGTAATTTCGTCATCACTATGACGCTCAAAGGCGTCGATGTCGTAGTAGTCGGCGTTAATATCGCTTGGCTGAATAACCCCACCTGCCAACGGAATTTTCAATTCGCCGATGTGGTCCATCGTGGTGCCTTTGTTATCAACAAAAATGCGCGATTTTTGCAGGGCCGCATCGTCGACTTCGCGCATATCGGGTCGATACGCGCCAATCAGGTCGATGTGCTGGCCGGGCTGCAGCCAATCGCCTTTGATCAATGGATCAGTCGACATGGTGGCCGAGGTGACAATGTCCGCGCGGCGTACTGCCGTTTCCAGATCATCAGCAATGGCAACGTCCGGAAAATCAGCGATGAAGTCTTCCGCCCCTGCTTTGCTCCGGTTCCATATGGTGAATGTCGCGTCTGGAAACGCAGCGCTATACGCCTGTTTCAGGGAACGGCCAACGGTACCAGCCCCGACGATCAGAATGTTCCGGCTGTCGGGTCGTGCCAATCGACGCGCCGCAAGAAGGCTGTCACCTGCCGTTTTCCATTTTGTCACAAGATGGAAATCAAGGATCGCGGACAGGGATCCATCTTCATCGGAATAGAGCGTGACACCGCCGTTCACCATTGGCTTGTCTACCGCGCGATTGCCCGGAAAGATCGTGGCGCATTTGACTGCAAGACCGAGACCCTTGATCCAAGCAGAGCGGTTCAACAGCGTGTTTTCGCCTTGGTAAAGGAACACATCTTCGACCTGCGCAGGCGGCAAATCATGGCCTGCCGCCAATGCGTCCGTTAGGTCGATCCAGTTCAGGATCGCATCCGCTTCTGGGAAGGGGATCATTTGCGTCATTGCGCGGCCTCAGCCGTCAATAACCCTTCAGACACCAGTCGGTCCGCCCAGCCATCTGCGCCAGTGAACACATGTGTCTGCCAGCCGCGTGCCCGTGCCGCTGTAATATTATCGATCCGGTCATCCGTGAACAAAAGCGTCTTTGGATCAAGCCCGCAGTCGTCTTCGACCTGTTGATAAATGTCCGCGTCGGGTTTGATCACGCCCATGTGGCCCGAAATATAGCTGCGGTCGAATTCGGTTAGGAACGGATAGACCGGCTTTGCGATGTCAAATGTCTGGATGCCAAAATTCGACAGCGCGAACACAGGAACATCAGCGGCGCGCAAGGCTCGCAACACCCGCACAGAACGGTCAATCGGAGGAGCCGCCATTTCGATCCAGCGGTCGTGCCACATCATGACCTCGTCGTGCCAATCGGGGTTGGCTTGGGCTGCTGCCACAATCGTATCGCGGAAATTTTCGCCCCGATCCACCTTATCGTTGATGCCGTGCAGATCAATCGCGGCGAACATCGCCCGCCGCCGTTCGGCACCGATCACGCTGTCAAAAAACCGCTCTGGTTGCCATTCGATTAGGACGTTTCCAATGTCGAAGATGACGGCGTTAATTGTAGGCATTTGGCATTCCTTTGAGTTAACCACACATTAGCCAGATCGCCGCGTTCGTCTAGCTTAACGACGTGTCCGCGGACGTTGCGCGGCCTTGCGATTGACCGCCTCGCGCCAGATCGTAATGATCCCTGCCCCAACGATGAACGTCATCCCGAGATAGGCCATAGGTTCGGGCCATTCATCAAAGATGAAGATGCCATATAAAACCGCGAGCGGCATGGCCACGTATTCGAACGGTGCCACGAATGCCGCCTCTGCGACGCGATACGCCTGACTGATCAGGAAACCGCCACCGGCGACGCCAATCCCGATGATGATGAAGTATTTGAGATCGGACAGGTTGGGCCACGTCCATTCCCGCAGCAAGAATTTCAGCGCCGGATCGGTTTGATCCCCGTATCTTCCGTCTCCGATCGCCAAGCCGATCAAAAGCGTGACGATGATGAACGTCACTTGGATGTAGACCGACAGGGTCGCCGCACTTTCGGTGGACCCCATCTGCCGTGTCATCGTGTTGAGACTTGCGTAACAAAGGGCCGCAACCAAGGGGTAGAACGACGCGTATTGGAACGACCCTGTGCCGGGTTTGATCATGATCAGGACGCCCACGAACCCGATCAGGATCGCCGCCCAGCGCCATGGGCCGACGCTTTCGCCCAAAAAGATGATTGAAAACAAAGTGATCAGGATCGGGCTAATGAAGAAGATCGCGGTCGCGTCCGCCAAGGGCATCGCGGCCAATCCCAGAAAGAACGTCATATTGGCCATGACCGTGAAGCCGCCGCGCAGAAAATGCTGCGGCAAGCGCTTTGTTTTGAAAATCGCAAAACCGCCGTTGAATGGCGCGATGACGCACATTGTCAAAACCAGAGCCAACAGCGACCGGATCAGCACAACCTGATGCAACGCGTAGTCGCCCGACAAGAATTTGATTGTCGTGTCGTTGGTCACAAAAAAGAAGACCGCGAAGAATGCGCAAACAGACCCAAGCTGCCCCGATGACAGCCGCATCATAATTTGGCCGCTGCCCGCACCATGCGTTCAAGCGCATCCAGAAAACGCGCCCGATCCGCTTTTGAAAACGGTTTGCCGCCGCCTTGCCGGAACGGATCAGCGGCGCGCATGTCGGCCATCAGGTCGCGGGTCGCAAGCACGTTGCCGATGTTCGCAGTCGTTAGCGGTTCACCATTATGTTTGAGCACCAGCGCACCGTTTTCCACGCATTTTGCCGCCAAGGGAATATCGCCAGTGATGACCACATCCCCTTTGGTCGCACGATCCGCGATCCACATATCGGCGACGTCTGGCCCATCAGGCACGACGACATTCTCGACAAACGGATTCGCTGAAGGCCGAATGCCGCCGTTCGACACCACAAACATCTTCAGTTTGTGACGCGTGCCGACACGTTCGACTTCGGCTTTGACCGGACATGCGTCCGCATCGACATAGATCATTTATATAATGCCTCTGCGTGGAAGATGATGTGGTCTTCCATAAAGGTGGACACGAAGTAGTAGGAATGGTCATAGCCTTTTTGCATTCGCAAATGGCCCTCTTGGCGTTTTTCAGCCATCGCGCCTGCCAAAGCTGCCGTTCCCAGCAAATCGCCAAATTGGTCATCGGTGCCTGTGTCGATTAGAACAGGGCCATCGAACCCTTCGCTTTGCATCAACAGGGTCGCGTCGTGCGGACCCCAGTTGGCTTCGTCCCCCCAATAGGCGCCGAATTGTTTGCGACCCCAATCGCTGTTGGTTGGATTACAGATTGGGGCAAAGGCCGACACAGACCGGAACCGACCCGGTAGAGCCATGGCAAGCGTCAGCGCACCGTGCCCACCCATTGAATGGCCCGTGATCGCCTGCGACCCCATATCCAACGGGAAATTTTCGCCAACCAGCGCAGGCAGTTCTTCTGCGATGTAAGTCCACATTTTGAAATGTTTGTCCCACGGGGCCTGCGTCGCGTCGATGTAGAAACCGGCACCCTGGCCCAGATCGTAGGCTTCATCATCTGGCACGCCCTCACCGCGCGGCGATGTGTCAGGGAATATCAGCGCAATACCGTGTTCCGCCGCCCAAGACTGCGCACCAGCCTTTTCCATCGCGTTGGCGTGGGTGCAGGTCAGGCCGGACAAATACCACAGGACTGGAACGGGACCGTCCGAAGCCTCTGCAGGCAAAAACAGACCAAAGGTCATGTCCGTACCCGTTGCCGTCGATTCGTGGGAATAGACGCCTTGCGTCCCGCCAAAACACTTGTTCTCAGAGATCGTTTTCATCGCGCAACCCTTTCGTTTTGCTAAGGGCTATCTGAGCGTTAAAGACTTGTCACCCATCCGATGACGAACGGGATCGTAAGAATGCTGAGCACCGTTGAGACAAGGATCGCGGCGGACACGCGCGCGGGGGCAACTGCGTAGTGCTGCGCGATGATATAGACGTTACCAGCAACGGGCAGTGCTGCCGTTGCGATCATCATGCCCGCCGCAATTGGATCAACATGGAACACGAACAAAGCTGCGATGCCAACGGCGACTGGATGCAGGACGAGTTTGCAAAATGTCAGCCAGCCCGCGACGCTCATCCGTTCGGCGGATTTACCAGCCAGAGACCCGCCGATGGCAAACAACGCACCCGGTGTTGCTGCGGCCCCAAGAAGCGTCAGAAAACTGATCGCGGGTTCTGGCAGACGTATTTCAAGGCGCGACATCACAAGTCCCAGCGCGATTGATACGACCATCGGGTTCTTCGCGACACCGACGGCCACGGTTTTCAGCGTGCCCAAACGTAACCGCCCGTCACGCGACCCTGTGATCAGGATCACGACCAATGATCCAAAGAACACCAGATCAACGGCTAAGATCATCATGATCGGGCCGATTGCGCCTTCGCCCAAAAGCAAAGCCAGCATCGGGATGCCCAAAAAGCCGACATTGCCGATAATCGCGCACTGCGCCTCAATCGCCGCTTCTGCGATTTTCAGGCCGCGGATGACCGACACCAGCGTCGCCAATGCGTATATTGCAAACGATCCGACGAAGTAGGCGGCGACGAAGTTCCAGTCGAGCACATCAGCGAGATCAAGCGATCCGGCGAAGAGCAAAAGCATCGCGGGCAGCGCGAAATAGAACACGAATTTGGTCAGGTGACCGATTGCATCTGAGCTGAAAAATCCTGTCCTTACAGCAGCGTACCCTAGGGCGATAAGCCCGAAGAACGGCAAAGTCTGTAAGAAAACGGCGATCAATCGAACGCCCCCGTCACACGGCCGAGCAGCATGAATGCGCGGGCGGTGCGGGTGTCGGACATTTCAACCAGTTCGGCGTCTGTCGCCACAACTTCGAATGACACGAGCATCTTGTCGAAGTGGCGCAGGAAATGGTGACAGGCGTCGCGGAAAATTGGATCTTCGCGCATCCGTGCCGTGGTCAACGCAAGCGACGTGCGATCCCGCACACCACCCAGCGCACCGATAGCACGGCCCCGTTCGCCTTGGGCAAACCGCCGCCACAGTTCGGGACGTGACCGATCAGGGGCCAGATCATCCATGTAGATCCCGTCTTGTGACAACAGCGTCAGCACGTCTTGGCTGGCTTGCACGAGTTGCCGCGCCGACCGATCCTTCAGCGCCTTGCGCAGGGCAGCAAAGCCAATAGCGTCGCCTTCGGTATCAGGGAAATTCAACGCGCGGATCAGATCAACGCGGGGCAGCGGCGGGGTGTTATCCTCTGGCTGGACCTCTAGACCCAATGCAGGCTGTTCCGGCTGGATCGTTTTCGCAGACGTGATTTCCAACTTGCTGCCGCTTTCACGTGAACTGGTGAATGTCGCCAATGGCACATCCGGCTTTTTTGTCGCTTGAGCGATCTGGTTCAGTTTGCGTTCGACGGACGCCTTTGACGTCAACGGATTGCCCTGCTTTTCGGTCATGACGTTTTCGCGCAGATCATCGATGGCGCTGTGCAACATTCGCGCCTCGTCCCACATAATTTTCGCAGACCGCGCAGCCACAGCCGCCACCCAGATCATCGCCACAGGCAGGAACAGCGCGATCAACGTCAGCACAAACCGCAGGCTGTCAAAGCCCGTTTCCGCAGGTTCGCTTGGCACAACCAAGAAAAAGATGCTCACGGCCAGCATCCATCCCACCGAAAGAATCAGCGCGATAACTTCTGCACGGCTCGGCGTGAATGCCGCTGTGGTCATTTGAGGGCGTTTCGCCATGTTCGTCTCACCAAACCCAAACGGGTCTATTTGTAAGCGATTTCAACAATTTCGTAGCTTTTGACACCGCCAGGCGTGCGCACTTCGGCGCTATCGCCGACTTCTTTACCGATCAAGGCACGCGCGATTGGCGACTTCATGTTCAACCGACCTTCTTCGATGTTGGCCTCATATTCGCCAACGATCTGATAGGTCTTTTCTTCGTCCGTATCTTCGTCTGCCATGGTGACAGTCGCGCCAAATTTGACGGCACCCTTCATCTTGGCCACATCAATGATGTCAGCCAATGAAATAACGCCTTCCAATTCCTTTACGCGCCCTTCGATAAAGGACTGCTTTTCCTTCGCCGAATGGTATTCTGCGTTCTCTGACAAATCGCCATGCTCGCGCGCCTCTGCAATCGCCCGAATAATCGTCGGACGTTCGACTGTCTTAAGGTGCTTCAGTTCCGCATCCAGCTTGTCAAAGCCAGCACGTGTGAGCGGGATTTTTTCCATAACAGCGACCCTTTTGGCCAAAATTCTACATCGGACGTTCATAGCCTATTTGGGGAGAGCAAAGTCAAGTACAAGCGTCATCCATCGGCGAAACATTCCTGCTTCACTGGTGGAATTCCTGACTTTCGAACCTGCATGTCCCGTATAAAGTTCGGCTTACATTTTGATAGCTTAGAGAGATTTATGAAATACATCGCCCTTGCCGCCAGCCTTTTTGCGTCCCCTGTGGTTGCCCAAGATTTCGTCGCCGCGACCTATGCCGCCCATATTAGCGCGGATGATCTGACAAATTCATCCGGTGCCCGTTTGGGTGATGCGGCATCCGTCATCCGGCAGGACCGTGCCAACTATCATCGTTTTGGCCTGGCCGATGGTGAAGACAGCAACGATCCCTTGTTCAGCAGCGCCGATGCCCGCGCGAATATTCCTACGATGATCCGTGCGGCCGGTGGTATCGCCCCTGAAGTGGCCGAATGGATCATGCGCGGCAACGTCACCGTCTACATCAATATCTTATCCGACGGCGATGATTTCACTGGTTTGCAGGTTCTCATGGCTGGTTAATCTGCCCACGTAGCGAGACATTGCGCGCCCCGTTCTGTGTACGGGGCGCTTTTTTGTGCGATATCGCCGCAGTCGGTCGTTTTACCGTCGCGTCTTGATTGCCCTGTTTTTGCGGATGCGTTAACTCGGTTCGCAACAATATTGCGGGGGTGCGCCCCCAAAGGACAAAAAGGTGCGACATGGCCGATACTGAACGCGAAGCAATGGAATATGACGTCGTTATCGTCGGGGCCGGTCCTGCGGGCCTGTCTGCGGCAATCCGGCTGAAGCAGCTAGATGCTGACATCAACGTCGTCGTGTTGGAGAAAGGGTCCGAAGTTGGGGCGCACATCCTGTCCGGCGCTGTTCTGGACACATCCGGTATCGACAAGCTGATCCCTGATTGGAAAGCCAAAGGCGCACCGATCAATGTCCCTGTGAAAGAAGACAATTTCTACATGCTGGGCGAAGCGGGCAAAATCCGCGTGCCAAACATGGCGATGCCGCCGCTGATGAATAACCACGGCAATTACATCGTCTCAATGGGCAACGTCTGCCGCTGGATGGCCGAACAAGCCGAAGAACTGGGCGTCGAGATTTTCCCAGGCATGGCCTGCTCCGAACTGGTGTTTGGCGAAAACGGTGAAGTCAAAGGCGTCGTCGCTGGCGAATTCGGGATCGAAGCAGACGGTTCCCACGGCCCGAACTACGAACCGGGCATGGAGTTGCACGGCAAATACGTATTCCTGTCCGAAGGCGTCCGCGGATCGTTGTCCAAGCAAGTGATCGCGAAATACAACCTTTCCGCCGAATCGGACGTACAGAAGTACGGCCTTGGCATGAAAGAAATCTGGGAAATCGATCCAGCCAAGCACAAAGAAGGCACCGTGACCCACACGATGGGCTGGCCTTTGGGCAGTGAAGCGGGTGGCGGGTCGTTCATCTACCACCTTGAGAATAACCAAGTGTACGTGGGTTTCGTAGTTCACCTGAACTACAAGAACCCGCATCTGTTCCCTTACATGGAATTCCAACGCTTCAAACATCACCCGATGATTGCTGACCTTTTGGAGGGCGGCAAACGCGTCGCATATGGCGCACGTGCCATTACCGAAGGCGGGTATCAGTCGATGCCAAAGACAGCATTCCCGGGTGGTATGCTGTTGGGTTGTTCTGCGGGCATGGTCAACGTGCCGCGCATCAAGGGGAACCATAACGCGATGCTGTCGGGTATCCACGCCGCTGAAGCCGCGTTTGCAGCCATCGGTGCGGGTCAATCCGGCGACACGCTGGACAGCTACGACACAGAGGTGCGCGAAGGCCCAATCGGGCAGGACCTGAAAAAGGTCCGCAACGTGAAACCACTGTGGTCCAAGCATGGTTTGCTTGCGTCATTGGCCGTGGGTGGATTCGATATGTGGACGAACACATTCGGTTTCTCGTTGCTTGGTACGCTGAAGCACGGCAAATCCGATGCGGAAGCCACTGAAAAAGCGCTGCGCCACAAGCCGATTGATTATCCAAAGCCGGACGGCAAACTGTCGTTTGATCGCCTGACGAACGTCGCATTCAGCTTTACCAATCACGAGGAAAGCCAGCCGGCGCACCTGAAACTGGAAGACGCCAGCATTCCCGTAGACACAAATCTGCGCGACTTTGCAGGTCCATCAGCGCGGTATTGCCCAGCGGGTGTTTACGAATTTGTCGGCGAAGGTGCGGAAACCAAGTTCCAGATCAATTTCCAGAACTGCGTTCATTGCAAAACCTGCGACATCAAGGATCCAAGCCAGAACATCACATGGACTACGCCGCAAGGTGGCGACGGGCCGAATTACCCGAACATGTAACAATCAACACGACACGATCAAAGGGCCTCGCAATTGCGGGGCCCTTTTCATATTCGCAACGATCCGCCCATTTTGGATCAATCATTTGCGTCGATCCGATTCGTCCCCTAGGCTTTGAGTTGGGCAGCAAAACAGGGGCGATAAGCTTGTTAAAACAAAAACTGCGCAGCACTTTGATTGCTGCACTCTTTACCAGCACTATGATCACGCCAGCCTTGGCCGAAGTTCCGAACGCTGGTGCGTATCTCGCAGCACGACAAGCCGCCCAATTTTCCGATTTTGAATACAGTGCCCGCTTTTATGCGCAGGCCCTTGTCGCTGATCCAAACAACGCTATTTTGCTGGAAAACGCTTTGACCGCCAATATGTCGCGCGGCAAGTTTCAGGATGCAATTGCCATTGCGGACGGGATGATCGCGTTAGGGATCAATCGTCAGCATTCCAACATCGTCAACGCTGTCCAATCCGTGCAATCAGGCAATTGGGCCGAATTATTCACAGCCCTTGAAATGAATCGCACCGTCGGTCCCGTGGTGGACGGCCTATCCCAAGGATGGGCGCATATGGCGCTGGGTGAGGTTGATGAAGCCCTACAAAGCTTTGATGAACTGGGCGAAACCACTGGATTGCAGTCATTTGGCGCGTATCACAAAGCGTTGGCGCTGGCCTCTGTCGGGAATTTCGACGCGGCTGTGCGCATCTTTGATCTGACAACAACCGACAGCGGGCTGCGCCACAACCGCCGCAGTGCGATGGCACACGCTCAAATTCTAAGCCAGCTTGACCGCCGCGATGATGCGCTTGCTGTAATTGATACAGTGTTTGGTGACAATCTGGACCCCGGATTGACCGATCTACGCAGCAGGATCGCTGATGGGTCCCCCACCCCATATGACGTCGTGACCAATCCGACCGAAGGCATGAGCGAAGTCTATCTGGCCGTCGCCGAAGCCCTGCGTGCCGATGTTCCCGAGAACTACACGCTTATCTACGCGCGTGCCGCCGAATTCCTGACACCTGACAACACCGAAGTGTTGCTGTTGGTGGCCGATCTGCTGGAAGATCTGAATCTATATAGTCTCGCGAACGAAACCTACACACGTGTATCGCGTGACGATCCGGCCTATGCTGTCGCCGAAATCGGACGTGCCGAAGCACTGCGCAAGAATGGCAATTATGAAGGTGCCATCGAAGTGCTGCGCGCGATGTCGCGTTCTTATCCGGACATGCCAAGTATCTATGTCAGCTTGGGCGATACCTTGCGCCAATCCGAACAGACGCAAGACGCGAACGATGCATA
Source organism: Rhodobacteraceae bacterium S2214 (assembly GCA_025141675.1). NCBI lineage: Bacteria > Pseudomonadati > Pseudomonadota > Alphaproteobacteria > Rhodobacterales > Paracoccaceae > Rhodobacteraceae bacterium S2214. The sequence goes on along the minus strand of CP081161.1, from coordinate 517,805 downwards.
TAGTATGGCGCTTGATCTGTTTGACGCCAATGATCCGGCACGGTGGTTCGTTTACTACACGCGTGCAATCACCCACCATCAGCTTGACCAATGGGAACAGGCAGAATCCGATTTCCGGTCTGCGCTGCAATTCCGCCCTGACCAGCCACAGGTCTTGAACTATCTTGGCTATTCGCTGGTTGAACGGGGTGAAAAATTGGACGAAGCGCTCGATATGATTGAACGTGCCGTTGCCGTTCAACCGCAAAACGGGGCGATTGTGGACAGTCTGGGTTGGGTTCTTTTCCAAACGGGCCAATACGAAGACGCCGTTGGCCATCTTGAAAATGCAGCCGCCCTCGAAGCTGTGGATCCGGTGATCAACGATCATTTGGGCGATGCCTATTGGGCCGTTGGTCGCGCCACCGAAGCACAGTTCCAATGGCACCGCGCCCTGTCGTTTTCGGATGACACGAGCGAAGATGCCGCGCGGATCAGACGGAAAATTGAAATTGGTCTTGATGCTGTTCTGATCGAAGAAGGCGCAGACCCTATTAGAGTAGCTGATGGCAATTAAGAAAACGGTCGCTCCGGCCAAGGTGAACCTGACACTTCATGTGACCGGGCAACGGGCTGACGGCTACCACCTACTTGATAGTCTTGTTGCCTTCACGGACGCAGGCGATCTGATCACGGCGACACCTGCGGATGGACTGACATTGACCGTCACCGGACCCTTTTCGGCAGGCGTACCCACTGACGGGACAAACCTGATCCTGCGGGCCGCTGAGACATTGCGGCGGATGCGCGGCGTGATCAAAGGCGCCGCGATCACGGTCGAAAAACACTTACCGAACGAGGCGGGTCTTGGCGGCGGGTCATCTGACGCGGCTGCGACGTTAAAATTGCTCGCGGATATGTGGGACGTCGAACCGCTGCCTATGTCTGCACCCGAAGTCGTTATGTTAGGCGCAGACGTGCCTGTCTGCCTCGCAGCACCTGCACCCATCCGTATGCAAGGCATTGGGCAGGACCTGACCCCTGCCCCGCATTTGCCAAACTTTGCGATGGTTCTGATCAACCCGAAGATTGCTGTACCGACCAAAGCAGTGTTTGACGGTTTGGCCAGCAAACTGAACCCGTCGATGGCAGATATTCCTGAGAAAATGGATTTTGACACGTTCACCGATTGGCTTGCCCGCCAACGCAATGACCTGCAGCCTGCCGCCATCAAGGCAGCGCCTGTCATTCAATCAGCCCTTGATCGCCTGAACAAGATTCCGCAGGTCGCATTTGCAGGCATGTCCGGATCGGGCGCTACGTGTTTTGGCATTACCAAAAACATGGCCGACGCACGGCACGCTGCACGTATTATCCAAGTCGCTGAAATGGGGTGGTGGGTGACACCCGCGCAGATCCTAAGCGCCTAAAGGGCTTATGTGATACGCGCCACGACGTAATCAGCCAGATCAATCAACATCTCGCGGATATCGGTATCCGGCAGCAGGGCCAAAGCGTTTTTTGCCTGCGCCACATAGTCCAGCGCTGTTTGACGCGTTGTTTCCATCGTGCCGTGTTTCGCCAGTAACGCAATCGCGTGTTCAAGATCACCGTCTTCTTGGCGGCCTTTGCCTATGGTTCGCGTCCAAAAGTCCCGTTCCACATCGTCAGCCGCTGCAATCGCGCGAATAACGGGAAGGGTCAATTTGCGTTCACGGAAATCATCGCCGACGTTTTTACCAGTCGCAGTTGTTCCGCCGTAGTCCAGCAGGTCATCAACAATCTGGAACGCGATGCCCAATGTGTCGCCGTAATCGAACAACGCCTTCACAGTCGCATCATCCTGATCTGCGATCACGCCGCCGACTTCCATCGCCGCAGAGAACAACGCAGCCGTTTTGCCGCGCACAACTTTGAAATAGATCTCTTCGGTGGTTGCCAGATCAGCCGCGGCAGTCAGCTGCAGAACCTCGCCTTCCGCAATCGTGGCAGAAGCATTGGCAAGGATATCAAGGACCCGCATTGATCCGGTTTCGACCATCAGTTGGAACGACCGTGCGAACAGGTAATCACCAACCAAAACAGACGATGTATTATCCCAGAGCAGGTTCGCAGTTGGACGCCCGCGCCGTTGGTTGCTTTCGTCGACAACGTCATCATGCAGCAACGTCGCGGTATGAATAAATTCGACCGTCGCAGCCAAATGCACATGAAACGGACCATCGTAGCCGCACATCCGCGCCGCCGCCAACGTCAGCATCGGGCGCAGACGTTTACCGCCTGCCTCTACCAAATGTGCTGTCACTTCGGGGATTCGCGGGGCATGTTCAGACGCCATCCGCGCACGGATCATATCGTTGACCGCAGTCAGATCATCCGACAGCGCCGCTGCCAAGCGTTCGTGTGGTTTGGTGGCGGCGATATCAAGGCTCATCACGGTATCCGGCGGTTTATGGACAAAGACACTTTCGCATCTTACGTCAGGACTATGAAAGAGCTTTTGCGCACCAACGACCCTACAGTCATCGCCCTCGCTACGGCCCTTCTGGATAGCGAGGATATAACCGCATTCCAGTTCGACGTAAACATGAGCGTCATGGAAGGTAGCATAGGCATAATGCCGCGCCGGTTGATGGTCGCAGATCGTGATTTGTTTATGGCACAGGCGATCATGCGCGACGCAGAGATCGATTTGGGCCAGTGACCGAAAACACGACAAATGACGCGTTTCTGGGGGGTAAGGTCCACGCCTTACAGCCAAAGAAGGGATTTCGGTCCGGTATTGATGCCGTCCTGATGGCGGCAAGCGTGCCTGCAAGAACGGGTGAAACGGTTCTGGAAATTGGCTGCGGGGTTGGGGTGGCATCACTATGTCTTGATGCACGCGTGACCGGATTGCGGATGACCGGCGTTGAACTACAACCCGAATATGCAGACCTTGCCGAACAGAACGCGGCGATGGCTGGTGCCGCGATGCAAGTTGTCTGCGCAGATTTACGAAATCTGCCTGCGGATTTACGTCAGCAGCAGTTCAATCATGTGATGATGAACCCCCCCTATTATGATCGGGCACAAGGACACGCATCGCAGGACGCTGGCCGTGATGTGGCACTGGCGGGGGATACGCCGCTGTCTGATTGGCTTGATATTGGTGTACGTCGCCTTGCACCGAAGGGTACACTAACCATCATCCAGCATATCGCCCGCCTACCAGAGGTATTGGCAGCCTTAACCGGAAGGTTAGGGTCGGTTATTCTGCGTCCAATCGCCGCCCATTCGCACGCTGCACCGGGCCTATTTTTGTTGCAGGCGATCCACAGCGGCCGCGCACCATTTCATATGTCCGCCCCGCTGATTATGCACGGCGACCTTATAAAAAAGGGCGATGCTGAAAGCTACACACCACAAGTAAAGGCGATTTTGCGCGATGGCGCTTCTTTCCCCATTCGTGAACCCCGCTGATTAACGTTTCAGCAACCTTTTGGCCGCACGTTGCCTAGATCGCGTTTTGCTGCTCTGCGGCGTGACAGGTGGTCAAATCTGTGGTGCAGTAGTCGTGTTCACACATATTGGAGGATAATAATGAGCTTAAGTTCACACCTGCAGGAACTCAAAAAGAAGCACCAACACCTCTCGGACAATGTCGAGGTCATGCAGCGCAGCGCTGGGACCGACGACCTTGAGATCGCGCGTCTCAAGAAACAAAAACTCCACCTCAAAGAAGAGATTACGCGCCTAAGCGCCAGTTAATCTTGACGACTTCGGGTTGGCGCGGGTTGCGCCGACCCATCTTGGCAAACAGAAGTCAGGCGAATGTCCGTGTTTTTGTCAAAGCATCAATTGCCGCAACTTCTTCCCTGATCCATGACATGAGCCGTGCAACCTGCGGGCGATTCTCTGCTCCTTTTGCGCAGACAATCCGATAACTTGCGTGACCCGAAATCGCGAGATCAAGCGGCATGACCAGTCTGCCGTCGGTCAAATGTTTTTCCGATACCGAAATTCGCCCCAAAACAACGCCTGCCCCTGACAATGCTGCATTCACGGCATGGTCACTTTGGCTGAAATGCGTGCCTGCGGTCGTCGGCGGCTTTAGCCCGGCGGCCTGAAACCATGTGTCCCAATCAGCCGGTGGATGTAGAAACGTGATGTCGTCTTGATGCAGCAACGGCAAATCCAAGATATCGGACGCTGTTTTGATCTTGTCCGCCAACGCCGGCGCAACCATCGGGCACAACCATTCTTCGATAATTGGTTCGCTATAGAACCCTTCGTCATCATGCTGGCTGAACCGGATTGCGACATCGACCTCGTCCCGCGTGAAATCCATCATCTTGAGGCTGGCAGAAAAGCGTAGGTCGATATCTGGATTGTTTTGCACAAACTGAAACAGGCGCGGTGCCAACCACTTGGACGTAAAGCTGGGGCCAGCCGTTACAGTTAAGGTTCTGTTATCATGTAAGCGTTTGGTAGCAGACCACGCCTTCGTCAAAGTTTCAAAACCGTCTGCTGCACCGGGTGCCAAAATCTTTCCAGATTCGGTCAATTCGACAGCGCGATTCAGTCGCCGGAACAGTGCATGGCCAAGATGTTCTTCTAACGATTTGATTTGAAAAGATAAAGCAGCAGGAGTGACATTCAACTCGTCCGCTGCTTTCGCGAACGACATGTGGCGTGCCGCAGCGTCAAACGCACGGAAGGCTGTCAAAGGGGGTAAACGATCAGGCATTTCACATTAGTATATCTTAACTGAAGCTATGAAAAGACTCGTTTGTCAGTTTTATTGCTGGGCCCCATATTAAGGACAGATCAAATGAACTTGTTTCATCAGGAGTAAACGAAATGCACGCGATCACAACAAACGAAGCGACACGCAAAATCATCGAACGCGCCCACGCAGAGCGGAACGCAGCGATCCGCGCCTTCTTTGTCGCGATGTTCACACGTAAGCCAAACACTGCAACAGGCGTTGCACCACAGGCTGCCTAAGACATTACCAACGCGCTCCTCCCACGCGTTGCAATATGATCCACGATCTTCCTCCCAGTCGATCGGATCACAAAAAAGGGCCGGTCATTGCGACCGGCCCTTCTTGTATTTCAGGTAAGGACCGCGTCCTTACGACATGTACTGACCGCCGTTTGCGGAAATTGTGGACCCTGTGATGAAGCCCGCATCGTCGGATGCAAGGAACACAACAGCGCGTGCGATTTCAGCAGCTTCACCCAAGCGTCCCACTGGGATCGCGCCAACGATTGAATCCATGACTTTTTCTGGGATCGTGCTCATCATTTCGGTGTTGATGTAACCCGGAGCCACGACGTTCACGGTGATGCCAGCGCGTGCGCCTTCTTGTGCAAGCGCCTTTGTGAAGCCGATATCGCCCGCTTTCGCAGCCGCATAGTTCACCTGAGCGAACTGACCTTTTTGGCCGTTGATTGAAGAAATGGTAACAATACGGCCGAATTTGCGTTCGCGCATACCTGGCCAGATCGGGTGGGTCATGTTGAAGACGCCGGACAGGTTCGTGTCCATGACTTCTTTCCACTGGGTCGGTGACATTTTGTGGAACGGCGCGTCGCGGGTGATGCCTGCGTTGTTCACCAACACTTCGATTGGACCAACTTCGGCTTCAACCTTTGCGATACCTTCGGCACAAGCTTCATAAGACCCAACGTCCCATTTGTAAGTCTTGATGCCTGTTTCAGCTGTGAATGCTGCGGCTTTTTCGTCGTTACCAGCATAAGTCGCGGCAACGGTGTAACCTGCGTCTTTGAGTGCGGTAGAAATGGCAGCGCCAATACCGCGGGAACCGCCGGTAACAAGTGCAACACGGGACATAGGATTCTCCTCCAAGAGATTGATGTTGTAACCAAATTATACAGATATAAATTTTGGCGCAATATTATTACGCGACGGATGAGGGGTAACTTTACGCCACCCCTCGATTTTTTAGTCGCGCTCGACACACAGCGCGACGCCCATGCCGCCACCGATGCACAGCGTCGCAAGGCCTTTTTTGGCGTCGCGGCGCTGCATTTCGAACAACAGGGTGTTCAGTACGCGGCAACCTGACGCACCGATTGGGTGACCAATCGCAATCGCGCCGCCGTTGACGTTCACGATTGCCGGATCCCAGCCCATGTCTTTGTTCACAGCACAGGCCTGAGCCGCGAAAGCTTCGTTTGCTTCTACGAGATCAAGATCACCAACGGACCAACCGGCTTTTTCCAGCGCTTTGCGGGATGCCATAACCGGACCGACACCCATGATGGACGGATCGAGACCAGCAGTCGCATAAGAAGCGATGCGACCCAGCGGCGTGATCCCACGTTTGGCGGCGTCATCAACGGACATCAGCAATGTGGCCGCCGCGCCGTCGTTCAGACCGGACGCGTTTGCAGCAGTGACGGAGCCTTCTTTCGCAAAAGCAGGACGCATCTTTGCCATCGCTTCGAGGTTTGCACCGTGACGGATGTATTCGTCTTGGTCGACGATGATGTCGCCCTTGCGTGTTTTCACGGTGAAGGCGGCGATTTCGTCTGCGAATTTGCCAGCTTTCTGCGCAGCTTCGGCTTTGTTCTGTGACGCGACCGCAAATTCGTCCTGCATATCGCGGGAGATTTGCCATTGATCAGCAACGTTTTCAGCAGTTTGACCCATGTGGTAACCGTTGAACGCATCCCACAGACCGTCGCGGATCATTGTGTCGATGTATTTCAGATCGCCCATCTTGTGGCCAGCACGCAGGTGTGCGGCATGCGGTGACAGCGTCATGTTTTCTTGACCACCAGCGGCGACAATAGACGCGTCGCCCAACTGGATGTGCTGCGCACCAAGTGCGACGGCGCGCAAACCGGAACCACATACTTGGTTAATGCCCCAAGCAGATGCTTCTTTTGGCAGACCCGCATTGATGTGCGCCTGACGCGCAGGGTTCTGCCCTTGAGCGGCAGTCAGAACTTGACCGAGGATCGTTTCGGATACTTCAGCTTTGTCAATTCCAGCACGTTCAACGACGGCCTCAAGAATGGCAGCACCAAGATCATGGGCAGGAGTATTTGCAAAAGCGCCTCCAAAGCTGCCGACGGCAGTACGGGCAGCAGAAGCGATAACGACGTTGGTCATAGTGAGTCCTCTCAGATTTATTCTGTGATCAGACTGGAGCACAACGTGCATATAAGTACAGGCCCCAACCTGCGAATTGGGGCTTCTTTAAGGCTTAGTTTACGTTAGGGCAATAAGTTTCTGCGGCTGCATTGCTGCAATGCAGCATTTGCATGTCGTGTCTTAGATGTCGAATTTCGGGACTCCATAGTGGTATCCCTGCAAACAATCTGCGCCAAGCTGGGTCATAAATTCTGCTTCTTTTGCGGTCTCAACCCCATCTGCCACAACAAACATTTCGAATTGGTGGGCAACCATGATCAAGGCTTCGGTCAGGACCTGATTGTCAGGATCTTCGTGGATGCCGCGTACGAAGCTTTTGTCGATTTTGACCAGATCAAAAAAGAATTCTTTCAGGTGTCGGAACGCTGTCATGCCCGCACCGAAGCCGTCCAAGGCAAAAGCAACGCCTTTTGGCTGCATCTCAACCATGAAGCGAATCATGATTTCGTGCAGTTCCATCGCGGACGTTTCGGATATTTCAAAGATCAGCCGATCACCCACGTTCTGATCGGTGTCCAAACCGTCGCGCAGAATGTCGCGCCATTTGCCGTCCGCCAACGACCGCGCAGACACATTGATCGAAATACGCAAATCCGGTCGTTGGCGAAGCAGCGCAAAGGCATGCTGCAATGTCGTGCAATCCACTTCGCGTCCAAGATCATTTTCCCCAATGACCGACATGAAATGCGCGGCAGGGATGACCCGCCCAGCTTCGTCTAAGACCCGCACCAAACCTTCGTAGAACGCGATGCCGGGCTTTTGCCCCGCCAGCATGATCGGTTGATACGCCATCCGCGTTCGCCCGGCCGCCAGCGCATCACTGACAAGCGTCAGAACATCGCTATCCCTACTGGCCATAGCAGCCTGAAACGGATCAAGAGGACGGTCATCGTCAGAAGCATTAGAAGGTGCGAGCATGTTGGCATCTCATCAGGGATGCGTCATTCTGCCCAGAAATCAGCTAATATGCAGTTAAGACAGGACGCTCGACCATGGTAGAAAGATGTGGCTGGCCCGGCGAAGACCCGATTTATCAAGCCTACCACGATACCGAATGGGGCGTTCCGGAATACGACAGCCGCGCGTTGTGGGAAAAGCTGGTCTTGGACGGGTTTCAGGCTGGACTGTCATGGATCACGATTCTTAAGAAACGAGACAATTTCCGCGAAGCGTTCGCGGGATTCGATCCCAATACCATCGCTGAATGGGGTGACGACGATGTCGCGCGTTTGTTGGGCAATGCAGGTATCATCAGGCATCGGGGCAAGATCGCGGCCACGATCACGAACGCACAGGCGTGGCAAAGGATCGAAGCAGAACAAGGCTTTGATAGGTTCCTATGGGATTACGTCGGCGGCACGCCACTGATCAACAGCTTCGCGACCCAAGCGGATGTACCGACCCAAACACCGTTGTCCGTGCAAATTTCAAAGGACTTGAAGAAAGCGGGATTTAAATTCTGCGGCCCGACAATTGTCTACGCCTTCATGGAAGCCTGCGGTTTGGTGAACGATCACATCGTGACCTGCCACCGTCACGGGGCTTAGGACCAGCGATCCAGCGCCGCCTCGTCTTCGTCTTTGGCGGCGACCCAAGACGCGCCATCGCCTGTCGTTTCTTTTTTCCAGAACGGAGCACGGGATTTCAGGTAATCCATCAAGAAATCAGCGGCAGCAAAGGCGTCTGCACGGTGCTTTGACGCAGTAGCGACCATCATGATCGGGTCCGTCGCTTGCAAAACACCATAGCGATGAATGACAAGCACATCGGCCAAGGACCAACGGTTCTGCGCCTCTACTGCAATCGCCTCAATCGCTTTCGCTGTCATGCCGGGGTAATGTTCGACTTCCATTCCCTGAAGACCACCCGCAACATCGCGGACAAGACCCGTAAACGTCACAATCGCGCCGACCTCTGGCCGTGCGGTCGCAAAGGCGTTCAGTTCGGCGCCCGCGTCAAACACAGTGTCTTGGACCCGAACAATCACCTTAACCACCAGTCATCGGCGGAAAGAATGCGACCTCGCGGACACCGGCCAATGGCGCGTCAAAATCGGATAATTCTTGATCCAACGCCACGCGCAATGCGCTGACATCGGCAAAGGCTGCCGCATACCGTTCTTCACGAGCAACCAGTTCAGCCACCAGATCAGACACGGTCACGGCCTGCGTTTCGATCTTTTCTTTTGGCAACCCGATCCGTTCGCGGACCCAAGCAAAATACATGACATCCATTACTTGGCTCCTTTCAGGTAAGGCATCGCTTTGCGCAGGTAATCAAGCCCTGTGATGAACGTCAAAACCGCGGCGATCCACAGCAGGATGATCCCGCCATACCAGCTGAAATCCCATCCAAAGTTTTTCCAGCCAAGCCCAACAACGTCTTCAATCGTGCCATCCAGAATGCCATCAACCGTCGCCTGATCCATCCCGATCGTCTGTTCGATGATGAAGTGTTCAAACGCACCTTTCGCAAACAGAAATGCGATGGCGACCATTTGGGCAGTCGTTTTCCATTTGGCGAGGTTCGTCACCTTCAGTGTTCCAGCTGTATCGCCGAGAAATTCGCGCAAACCGGACACGAACACTTCGCGGAAAATGATGATCGTTGCTGGCAACAAAATCCAAGGGTTCATGCCGGAAAATCCGGTAATGACGACCAATGCGATCACCACCATCGCCTTGTCTGCGATCGGGTCCAGCATCGCACCGAATTTGCTTTCCTGCTTCCACGCACGGGCCAGATAACCGTCCACAAAGTCGGTCACGGCCGCCACGACAAACAGGATCAGCGCAAACCAATCCGCGTAAGGGCGTGAGAAATAAAGAAACATCAGCACCACACCGGGGGCTGCAAGAAGACGCAAAAGCGTCAGGATATTTGGGATGTTCCACTGCATGTCACTTACCTACCCAAACCACGGCAAAGTTGCCATACGCAACGCCACCTGTCTTTTGGCCGGAAATATCCCCGCCGGAGGCATCAAATCTTTTAGCCGTTCTCGTGGAAGAAATCATAGATGGTTTGCGCCATATTGCCGGACACGCCCTCGACCGCTTTCAAATCCGCAAGGTTCGCGCGCGCCACCGCCTTGGCCGACCCGAAATGCGCGAGCAATGCGCGTTTGCGTGCGGCCCCAACACCAGGCACATCATCCAACGGGTTCGCTGACATCGCTTTGGCGCGTTTCGCGCGGTGGGTTCCGATGGCGAAACGGTGGACCTCATCCCGCATCCGCTGGATGAAATACAGCACCGGATCATTGTGGCGCAGCGCCATCACGGGTTTGCCCGTCCGGTGGAACACCTCTTTACCGGCATCGCGTTCTTCGCCTTTAGCCACGCCGACCATCGCGATATCGCTGACGCCCATCTGATCCATGATTTCGCGGACCGACGACACCTGTCCGGCACCGCCGTCGATCAGCAGAAGATCGGGCCATGCTCCGCTTTTGCGTTCGGGGTCTTCTTTCAGCAAACGACCGAACCGTCGTGTCATGACTTCTTTCATCATGCCAAAGTCATCGCCCGGCGTCAGATCATCCCCGCGAATGTTGAACTTGCGATAATTGCTTTTCTCGAACCCTTCAGGTCCGGCCACCACCATCGCACCAACGGCATGGGCACCTTGGATATGCGAGTTATCGTAAACCTCGATCCGGTTGGGCGGCGCGTCGAGCGCGAACGCCTCGGCCAGCCCCTTGAGCAATTTGCTCTGCGTCGCCGTCTCTGCCATTTTGCGCGCCAGACTTTCGCGGGCATTGCGCAGTGCACTGGACACGAGTTCAGCCTTCTCGCCCCTTTGTGGCACGATGATTTCGACCTTTCGCCCCGCTTTATCCCCCAAGGCTTGCGCCATCAGGTCGTCGTTGTCCAAGCCATGCGACAACAGCAGAACCTTGGGCGGTTCGCGGTTTGCATAGAATTGACCGACAAAGGCTTCCATCACTTCTGCAAGATCCTCGTCACCGCTGATCCGAGGATAGTAGTCGTGATTCCCCCAGTTCTGGTTCGCGCGGATAAAGAACACCTGTACACAGGCCTGCCCGCCATCCACATGAAGCGCGATCACATCCGCCTCTTCGGTGTTTTGCGGATTGATGCCTTGCGCGGTCTGCACTTGCGTCAACGCCTTGATCCGGTCGCGCAACGCAGCGGCCCGTTCGAATTCCATTTCTTCAGAGGCTTTGTTCATCTGCGCGGCGAGCGCTTCTTGGATGCCCTTTGTACGGCCAGACAGAAACTTTTCCGCATCCGCCACAGTCTGTGCATAGTCGCCTTCGGAAATCAGACCGCAACACGGACCCGAACACCGTTTGATCTGATACTGCAAACAGGGTCGCGTGCGCGTTTCAAAGTCGCTGTCGGTGCAATTGCGGATCAGGAACACGCGTTGCAACTGGTTCAGCGTCCGATTCACCGCACCGGCACTGGCGAAGGGGCCGTAGTAGTTGCCCTCTTCCTTCTTCGCGCCACGGTGCTTCTTAAGCTGTGGGAAATCGTGGTTCTTGGACACGAGGATATTCGGGAACGATTTATCGTCACGCAACAGCACGTTGTACCGCGGCTTAAGCTGCTTGATCAGGTTCTGTTCAAGCAAAAGCGCTTCAGTCTCGGTGCGCGTCGTTAAGAACATCATCGACGCGGTTTCACGGATCATACGGGTGATCCGCGCCGAATGCTGGGCGGACGGGCGTGAATAATTACTGACACGGTTCCGCAGATTGCGCGCCTTACCCACGTAAAGCACCCGACTGTCCGCATCCAACATCCGGTAAACACCTGGAGAACTGTCGATCGTCTTGAGATAACCGTGGATACGGTCGTAGCCGGTCACGGGCTGCGCGATCTTGGCGTCGTTCTGATTATCGATCTCATCACTCATCGGTCACAGGTCCGTGATTCTGGGCTGCTCTGCATACAGCCGCGAAGGGAACAAGGGTAAAGGCATCCACGAGTCTTGTGGATAAGTCAGTGGGCAAAACGTTAACACACCGGATTTTTCGTTGTTTTTAGGGGTGTTCATGTATCTGCCTAATTTTTAGGCACATTCTTAATGCCTTGTTATTTATGAATATTTTATTTACCTATTGGCAAATTACTGATTTTATTCATAAAATATTTACATTGGTGAACGGAACAAACGCGTAGTGCACAACTTTGCGGGCCGAGTCTCAATTTTGGGGCCGTTTCAATTACTCAACTCCCGCTACGTCAGGTGTCTCCCACGCCAAATGCTGGCCACCATCGACGCTTAGCATCTGTCCGGTCACAGCTTTGGCATCCAGAAAGTAACCCAAAGCCGCTGTAATGTCATCGGGATTTGCGCCACGCTGCAGAACCGTCGCAGCCCGCTGTCGATCAAACTGCGCCTGCGATTGGTTCGCGCCCTGCAACGTTGGACCAGGTCCGATCCCGTTCACGCGCACCTTTGGCGCAAGCCCCTGTGCCGACGTTTGGGTCAACGCCCAAAGCCCCATTTTCGCGATTGTATATGACGCAAATTCAGGTGTCAGTTTGTGGATGCGTTGGTCCAACATATTGATGATCAGCGCCTGTGCGACAGGTTCGTCGCGCGCGTCGAGCTCTGGTTTCGGCGCTTGATCTGCAAATCCTTGGGTCAACACGAATGGCGCACGCAGGTTCGTTTCAACGTGGCGATCCCAACTGTCACGAGTCCCTGTTTTCAGATCATCATGTTCGAAGATAGACGCGTTGTTGATCAAAACAGACAGCGGGCCGATGGCATCGACAGCACGACCGATCAGGCCCTGTGTCGCGTTTTCATCCAGCAGATCCGCTTGGATGGCGACCGCGTTCCGGCCAAGGGCCTTAATCTCATCCACGACAGCGTTCGCGCCTTTGTCAGACGACGCGTAATGTACCGCTACGTCGTGCCCACGGCGCGCCAAATACAGCGCCATCGCGCGGCCCAGTCTGGCACCAGCGCCTGTGACTAGCGCCCCCGGCATCAGGCGAGAACAAACAGCAGATACGCCACATAGGCAGCCGACAACATCACGCCCCACGTGCGGTTGATATCCACTTTCATGAAAACAAACGGGATCAACAACAACGACGCGCCCAGCATGACCCACAAGTCAAACGACAGGAACTGCGGATCAACAGGGATCGTACCGACAAGTGACGCGACGCCCATGATTCCAAGCAAGTTGAACATGTTTGATCCGATAACGTTGCCCAAAGCCACGTCTGCCTGACGGCGCAATGCAGCCATCACAGTCGTAGCCAGTTCCGGCAATGACGTCCCAATCGCGATCAATGTCAGACCAATGACTGTTTCGGAAATACCGAATTGACGCGCGATGTTCACCGATCCATCGACAAGAAGGGATGCGCCAAGCGGCAGACCAACGAGGCCCAACACCAGAAAACCAACAATTTTGCCCCAACCAAGGTTCGGGTCAGCGCCTTCTAGTTCTTCTTCTTCATCCTCTTCAGCTGCGCTTTCGGAGGATTGTTTGCGGTGCTTGTTCGCTGACATTGCGGCGTACGTCAGCATCGCGGCTAGTGCTGCCAACAGGATGATACCAGATACCCAAGTCAAAGGACCCATCGCACAAAGCACGATGAACAAAACCGACGCCGCGATCATCTGAAGGTAGCTGTTGCGCGTGTCGCATTCGCTGGTGTGCATGACAGCCAAAAGCGCCGGAATACCAAGCACCAACAAAACGTTGGCCGTGTTTGATCCGACAACGTTGCCAAGCGCCAAACCCGGTACGCCGTCCCAAATCGCCTGAATAGAGATCAAAAGCTCTGGTGCAGAGGTACCGAAAGCAACAATTGTCAACGATACGATCAAGGCAGGGACGCCCAAACGTAGCGACATGTTGACCGCACCTTTGACAAGGCTATCACCCGCCAAGAGTAGGATAACTAGCCCTACGACGACATACACCCAATCCATTCCGTTCTACCTTTTCTTACAGGCACAACGGCCTTTACCAATTCTGTAACGCCCGCAGCTTTTACACTTTGCCGCTGCGAGTTGTTCCTGCCCCGGAAACCGCCATTTTCCGAACATGGCTAACACAGCCATGAAAGCAAGAAAGAGGAGAATAATTTTAAAAATCACTCAGAGGCCAAATCGTGCAAATGCTGCCCGATCCTCTGCCAAGTAAACGGCGTCTTGCATCATCGACATGCCAAACCGTGACAACAGCGATTTCTTTTCGCCGTATTTGCGGAACCGGACTTTTTCGCCAAAACGGTCCTTCATCACAGGTACCAGATGGCCAAGTCCATCAACCAGCCCTTCTTTGATCGCGTTCCGGCCAAAGTAGACTTCGCCCGTGAACAGGTCAGGATTGTCGGACAGTTTGTCGCCGCGCCGCGATTTAACGTAGCTGATGAAAATGCCATGCAATTCTTCCAGCCAGCCTTTCAACCGCGTGATATCTTCTTCTTTTTCAGGCTTGAACGGGTCCAGCATCGATTTGGATTTCCCAGCCGTATGTACCCGCCGTTCGATCCCGTAATTGCTGATCGCTTTGTCTAGCCCAAACCCGGCAGTGATTACACCGATAGATCCGGTCATCGAACTTTCATCGACAAAGATTTCATCCGCCGCGCAGGCAAGCCAATACCCACCAGACGCGGCCACATCTTCGACGAAGGCCACGACGGGCAAATCGTTTTCGTCAGCCAGCCTGCGAATACGTGCTGCGATCAACGACGATTGCGCAGGCGATCCGCCCGGACAATTGATCTGCAAAGCGACCGCTTTGGGTTTGCCTCTGGTAAAGGCTTTTTCCAACACTGGTGCGAGGCTGACGTCATCCAGACCGCGCCCGCCATTGGTGATCGCGCCTTGCAGGCGGACAACTGACACGACAGGTTCGGACTTCATAAAGGGGATAAAGCGTTTCATCCCCCTCAAATAGGCCGCGGCTGCCCGTCCAGCAAGGGCGTCACTGCCGAATGCGCCAACCTGTGCGGAATATCCACCAGATTGCGGTGACACAGGCCCCCGTAAAGACCGCAATCGCGATCAAACTGATGCCAACCGGCACGTCAGCCACACCAAAGAACGACCAACGGAAACCGGATATCAAGTAATGCACCGGGTTAAACAGCGTGATGGTCTGCCAAACTGGCGGCAGCATCGACGTCGAATAGAATGACCCGCCAAGGAAGACGAGCGGTGTGATAACCAATAGCGGGATCAGCTGAAGTTGTTCAAAGTTGCCCGCCCAAATGCCGATGATGAAACCCAGCAGCGCAAAACTGAGTGCTGTCAGGAACAAGAACGCCAGCATCGCAAGCGGATGGGCGATGGTGATATCAACGAACAGGTAGGACGTGCCCAGAATAATCATCCCGATAATCAACGCCTTCGTCGCCGCCGCCCCAACATAGCCGATAGTGATCTCTAGGAAGTTCACAGGCGCGGACAATAGTTCGTAGATCGTCCCGATGAATTTGGGGAAATAGATGCCGAACGACGCGTTTGACGTGGCTTGGGTCATCACGGTCAACATGATCAGGCCAGGAACGATAAACGCGCCGTATGGCACGCCTTCGACGTTTTCCATGCGGCTACCGATGGCTGCGCCAAAAACAACGAAATAAAGTGCCGTCGAAATGACTGGCGAAATCAACGATTGGGTCAACGTCCGAAAGAACCGCGCCATTTCGAAGCGGTAGATCGACTGGATAGCTATCAGGTTCATGCGTCTTCCTTCAAAAGACCAACAAAGATGTCTTCAAGACTGCTTTGTTCGGTCTGAATATCTACCATCTGAATACCCGCTTTTTGCAGATCATTCAGAAGCGTGGTGATGCCGGTGCGTTCACCTTTGGTGTCGTAGGTGTAAGTGAGTGTCGTCCCGTCTGCCTCTAGCGCGTAACCGGCCAAGGCTGCTGGAACCGATGGTACTGGTTCAGACACTTCGATCTTCAACTGCTTTTGCCCCATCTGGGCCATCAAGTCGGCCTTATCCTGGACCAATAGGATTTCGCCCTTTGCGATCACACCAACACGGTCTGCAATAGCTTCCGCTTCTTCGATGTAGTGGGTCGTTAGAATTATCGTGACGCCGCTTTGCTTTAGCTTCGCGACCACGTCCCACATGTCCTTGCGCAGCTCGACGTCCACGCCTGCGGTTGGTTCATCCAAGAACAAGACACGCGGTTCATGCGCCAACGCTTTGGCAATCAACACGCGGCGCTTCATACCGCCAGACAACATCATGATCTTGTTGTCCTTCTTATCGAACAAAGACAGATCTTTCAGAATTTGTTCGATATACGCGTCGTTACGCGGCTTGCCGAACAAACCACGCGTAAAGCGCACCGTGCTCATGACCGTTTCGAACGGTTCAAGATTGATCTCTTGCGGAACCAAACCGATCAGATCGCGCGCTTTGCGAAAATCGGTCTGTGTATCGTGACCGCCAACCGCAACAGACCCGGATGTTGGAACCGTAATCCCGCAAATCGTTGAAATCAGTGTGGTTTTACCGGCCCCGTTTGGCCCGAGAAGTGCGAGAATTTCGCCTTCTTCAATTTCAAGCGACACGCCTTTCAGCGCCTCAAACCCGCCGGCATAGGCTTTGCGCAAATCGCGCACGGAAACAATGGATGACATGAAGCGCCCCTGTATGGTGTTAGGTGGATCCTAATGTCGCATCATCCAAAGGAAAAGAGCTCCGGCCGCACAGACATATGTTCACGGACTAACAGTGCGACTATTCAACCGTTCAAGGTTCACGATTGTCGACAACATCAGCCTGTCATGGCTCCAGTCATTAACAGGGCGCAGCGCAATCGTCGCGCAAACCACAACAGCGAACAGCGACAACATCAGCACAGACCCCATATGTCGGGTATTCTGCGGGTGTTCGTCATCAAGCACGGACATAATGCGCGTTTTCAGAAAGCTTTCCGTGTGGCTCGCGTTTGCCCGTTTGTCGATCTGCACGAAGGGCACGCTTGGCGTGATGATCTGGTTAGTGCGGTCGCCCATGAGGCTGGTCTGACAGACACGCAATAGACATTCACAATAATCGCGGATCGGATGCGTGTTGCGGCCCAAGACCTGTTGATCGCAGGCCAGTTCGCGGATGCGTTCCACATCGCGTTTGCAATACGCAAAGGCAGGGTTCCAAAAGAAGAACGGGCGGACCAATTCCAACGCGATTTCCCACGTCAGATCGCGTTGGCGCACATGCTGGATTTCATGGCTGACAGCGATGCGAACATCATTACTTTGGGCCAGCAAGCCGGTTGGCAGCACGATGTAATGACGGAACAGGCCACGTGTCGAGAACGGCACACAAGTTTCATGGGTAAAACGGACATCAATCCGACCAATGCGGCGCAAGACATAGCTGCGACGGATCATCCCCATCAGCTGCACCGTGTCACGGGCATTGCGGACGACGATGATTGCAAAACCTGCGGACAAACTGCCAAGCACGACATAGCCAAGCCAGCTTGTCATCGATGCGATCTCATGGGTCAGTTCGGTCCGGATCATCAACAGATGCTCGAACTTCGACGGGGTCATCGCGATGTTGCCGTGCAAATATTGGGAAATAAGGAAGTCGGACACGCTAATGCCGGTTGGCCCAGACAGCCAGCCCAGCCGCTGGCCCATATCCATGCCGTAAATCACAATCGGGGATACGACGACCATCGCGATCAACCCGTAAAGCAGATGAAGCTGTGTCAAATACGCCGTTTTCAAAGGCGTTCGTGCGATCAGGCGTTTGGCAAAGAACCAGACCGCGGCCACGGTCAGTAGAACGATATTCGTGTCAATATAAACGCTTAGCAGATGTTCAGGGGTCATTATCAGTCAATCTCCTGTCCAATAACGCCCGTATTTCTTCCAATGCTGCTTCAGACATGCCTTTGTCATTCACCAAACGCGCAACCATCGACGCCGGTGTCCCATCGAACAGCTTGTTCGACAGGTCTTGGAGCGTTTTTGTCTGGTAGGCATCTTTGGCCAAGGCCGGTTTATAAACGAAAGTTTTGCCCTGCTTTTCGCTTGTGACAAATTCCTTCTGTTCCATAATCCGCAGGATCGTGGCGGCGGATGTGTAAGCAAGGTCGCGGTCCGGCGCCAATTGGGCCAGCACATCGCGCACTGTTCCTTCACCAAGCGCCCAAAGTTCAGTCATGAACTCTAGCTCGACCTCAGTCAGAAACTCGCTCTTTTTCTTTTGCCGCATGGGTGATCCCGCTCTTGTCTGGTTTGCTCTCTCCCTTGAGGCATTAAATACTAAGACTTTCGTATCACCAAGTTTTTTGTGAGCTACCCAACAACTTTGCACCATCGCACGGTAGCTGCGGTTCGGGCCCTAAGGCGTTGCGTTATGCAACGACGCCCCAAGTGGCGAGCATCTTCAGGCCAAACCGATAACAGCACAAAGGTCGGCAATGCGGACTTTGCTGCCCTTAGGCTAGACCGACTAATTGCATTTCTTGGTTCGGTTCCGTACGAAGTACTAATGATGAAATATTCGATCATCGTTGTGTTCTTCGCAATGGCTGTACTTCTTGCATATCAAGCAGTCGAGATTTCTGTACTAAAGCAAAATGCAAAGCGCCAGAGTTCATTTCTGCAACTTTACTCTCTGGCGGCAGCTCATGGATGTGCATCAAAACAGTCATTTGAAGCTGCGATAATCTCACTGGACATCCAACATCATCTAACCGGCGAAGGTGCTAATAAGGCTTTGCCGAGCAACGTTCCACCGGGGACGACCAGCGCGATAATGGCCATTATTAAACCTGGCCCATTCTCTATCCCCAACCAGTTCACTACAATCGCGTTCAATCAGAATGGTTGCCTCATCAACCGCTGAGCGCGGTCTAGGTGCTGGCGAGTCAGGGCTCCAAGCCGTCATTCGCTGCATACGACACGATCGCCCGGCTTTCGTCTTTCTCTTAACCCGCAACCCATACGTCAAAGCTGTTTGTCGTCCATCTCTGCATCAAACCTTCCAGAAACAGAACACGCCCCATGCGATGCTGATCGCGAGCGGCCCCCAGAGCGGCATGCCGAAAAAGAACAGCCATGCGAGAAAGATATAGGCGGTTCCGAGCAGGGACAGGAACAACCTGTCACCCCGTGTTGTCGTCAGCCCCAGCGCCCCTTTGCGTTCTGACGTGCCGGGGTAGCGGATTTCGATGAAGGTGATCACGCCCATTGTGCTGAACAACCCGATAAAGAACAGTGCCGTTGGCCACGTCCATGCCATCCAAGTCAACATATCAAACTCTCCCGAGGGCAAAGCCCTTCGCAATGTAGTTGCGCACAAAATAGATCACGATGGCGCCCGGAATAATGGTGAGCGTACCAGCCGCGGCCAACAGTCCAAGCTCGTACCCCGCAGAGGACGCCGTTTTCGTCATTGTTGCAGCGATTGGTTTCGCGTCCACCGCCGTCAAGGTTTTCGCCAGCAGCAGTTCCACCCACGAGAACATGAAGCAGAAGAACGCCGCGACCCCAACACCCGCTTTGATTGACGGCAAGAAGATCGTCATGAAAAAGCGCGGGAAGGAGTAGCCATCGACATAGGCGGTTTCGTCCAGCTCTTTCGGGACGCCGCCCATGAAGCCTTCCAAAATCCACACCGCCAGCGGGATGTTGAACAAGCAATGCGCCAAAGCTACGGCAAGGTGGGTGTCGAATAATTCGACCGCAGAATATAGCTGGAAGAACGGCAAGGCGAAGACCGCAGCCGGCGCCATCCGATTGGTCAGCAACCAGAAGAACAATGTCTTATCGCCCAAGAACCGATACCGGCTGAATGCATAGGCCGCAGGCAGGGCCACCGCGATGGAGATTACCGTGTTCAGTGACACATAGATAATCGAGTTGATGTAGCCCCAGTACCACGTCGGATCGGTGAAGATCGTCGTGTAGTTCTCCACCGTGAACGTCTGCGGGAACAGGCTGAACCCCGCGAGGATTTCGTTCGTGGTTTTGAATGACATCGCCACCAGCCAGTAGATCGGCAACAGCAGAAACAAGATGTAGATAATCGGGATCAGATTACGCTTTTTCA
Organism: Rhodobacteraceae bacterium S2214; assembly: GCA_025141675.1. NCBI lineage: Bacteria > Pseudomonadati > Pseudomonadota > Alphaproteobacteria > Rhodobacterales > Paracoccaceae > Rhodobacteraceae bacterium S2214. Next base: position 497,611 of record CP081161.1, on the reverse strand, counting down.
TGGCGCGTCATCCTTCGTCATAAGTGTGTAGAATAACCAGCTGACCAGCAGCGTGACCGCGAAATAGATCAGTGACATGGCAGCCGCCGGACCAAGGTCAAACTGACCAAGTGCGATTTTCACCAGATCAATCGACAGGAATGTGGTCGAATTACCGGGCCCACCACCGGTCATCACGAAGACCTCTGTGTAGATGTTAAAGCTGTCCATAAACCGCAGCAGGATCGCGATGGTCAGGACCTGTTTCATCTTCGGCAATTGAATGTAGCGGAACACCTTGAAGGGCGATGCGCCGTCAATTTTGGCCGCTTGGTAATAGGCGTCCGGGATCGACACGAGGCCTGCGTAAGATAGCAAGACAACCAGCGACGTCCAGTGCCACACATCCATCGTGATAATCGTGGCCCACGCTGCAAGCGGGCTTTGCGTCATGTCATAGTCAATGCCAAGCGTCGTGTTCATGAAATAGCCAAGCAAGCCGATGTCAGGCAGCGCAAAGATGTTCCACATCGCGCCAACCACGTTCCACGGGATCAACATCGGTAGTGCCATAAGGACAAGACAAACCGGCACCCACATGCCTTGGCGCGGCATGGACAGGGCGATGATGATGCCTAGCGGGACCTCGATCGCGAGGATAATGCCCGTGAACAGGAACTGGCGCCCTAATGCCGCGTGAAAGCGTTCGGAATGCAGCAATTCTTCGAACCAACGCAGGCCTTCCCAGAAGAAGACGTTGTTACCGAATGTTTCTTGGACCGAATAATTTACCACGGTCATCATCGGGATCAGGGCGTTGAAGGCGACCAGCAGTAGGACTGGCAGCACGAAGAACCACGCCTTTTGGGATTCGGTTTTCATGGGTTTTTCCCCGTCGTGGCAAGCCAGCCGTCACGGTAAAGTCGCGTCTGGTTTTGTTGGAATTGCAGGTGCACAGCGGCGCCTTTTTCGGGAACAGCGCCTTCGGTCACGGCTTTCACGGCTGTATCGCCGATCATCGCCTCAACAACGCTATGCCGTCCAATGTCGGACACTTTGCGCACCGTTGCAGGCAGGCCCGTATCGCCAAGCGTCACAAACTCTGGCCGCACGCCGATCTGCGGTGTGCCCGCATTTGTATTGATTGTGCCTTCCAGACCCACATGATGACCCTGCAAGAACGCGCCGCCATCGCGGACCTCTGCATCCAGAACATTCATTCCGGGCGATCCGATGAAGTGGCCAACAAAGGTATGTGCTGGCCGTTCAAACAGCTCAACCGGCGTGCCGATCTGCACAATCTCGCCGTCCTGCATCACGACCACTTGGTCGGCGAAGGTCAACGCTTCGGTTTGGTCATGCGTCACGTAGATCATCGTCGCGCGCACTTTTTGGTGCAGCTCTTTCAACTTGCTCCGCAGCTTCCATTTCAGATGCGGGTCGATGACAGTCAGCGGTTCGTCGAACATCACCACATTGACATCGTCCCGCACCAATCCCCGTCCCATGGAGATCTTTTGTTTGTTGTCAGGCGACAGACCAGCCGCCTTCGCCCCTAGCATTTCCGTGACTTCCAACATCTCTGCAATCTCGGTCACGCGTTGCTTCACGCGGTCCTCGGCAACACCGCGATTGCGCAGCGGGAAGGCAAGGTTATCGTAAACAGTCATCGTGTCGTAGATCACCGGAAACTGAAATACCTGCGCGATATTGCGTTGATCAGGCGGCAACGCGGTCACGTCTTTGCCGTCGAACAGGATCTGCCCTTCGGACGGTTCCAACAGGCCAGAAATGATGTTGAGCAACGTAGATTTGCCACAACCAGACGGACCAAGCAGGGCGTAAGCACCGCCATCGGACCAATCCAGATCAATCTCTTTCAAGGCATAATCAGCAGGGGATTTCGGGTTGGGCATGTAGCTATGCCGCAGTTTAGATAGTGTAATCTTGGCCATCAGACGGATTCCCCTATGACAAGCGACCCGTCAGGCGCGAAGTAAAAGCAGGCGGTCGGATCAAGGTAGAATGGATGATCTTCGCCGATCTCATAGGGGTGGACGCCATGTGCCAGCGACACCCAATCCGCCCCCGGCATCGCGAAATGCGCAGAACTTTCCGAGCCGGACAATTCCGTCACAAGCACCTTACCGGACAGCGCGACGGTATTCTGGGCGCTAGCCACAGGTGTGACGTGATGCGGACGGACAGCCATCGTGTAGGTGCCATCGACCAACCCATTTGCGGCTTGCCAAGTCGCGTCGCCCATCGAAACAGTATCGCCCAATTTCTTCACCACGGCCGTGTTGATCGGCGGGTCAGAGAATACAGAAGCGGCCATCAGCGATCCGGGCGTGCGATAGATCTCGGCAGTCTTGCCGAACTGGACGACGTTTCCGTCGTCCATCAATCCGGTGTAGCCGCCCAGCAGCAATGCCTCTTCTGGTTCGGATGTTGCGTAAACCACGACCGCGCCGCGACCTGCGAAAAGTTCGGGGAGCTGTTCGCGTAATTCTTCACGCAGTTTGTAATCAAGGTTCGCTAGCGGTTCGTCCAGAAACACTGCGCGGCTTTCCTTTGCAATCGCACGGGCCAACGCGGTGCGTTGTTGCTGCCCACCGGACAATTCATGTGGCCTGCGATGCAGCATCGGGCGCAATTGCAGAATATCTGCGGCTTCTTCCACGCGACCCTGAATTTCCGACTTCGCCATCCCAGCCACTTTCAGCGGCGAGGCGATGTTGTCGTACACGGTCATGTGCGGGTAATTTACAAAGAACTGATGGACGAGACTGATGTTACGCTTTTGCGTCGTCAGCTTGGTCACGTCTTGGCCTTCCATGATGATCTGGCCACTGGCAATCGGATCAAGTCCGGCCATCATTTTGATCAGTGACGTTTTGCCCGATCCGGTCTTCCCAAGCAGGACATTGAAATGGCCTGTCTCAAGCGTCAAAGTCGTTGGTTTGATATGGGTCTGCCCACCAACCACTTTGGAAATATCATTTACTTGGAGTGTCATAACGGCCCTTGCCGGTCAGATGTGTCGTAAGTGCTGGGGCCCCAATGAAAAGGCCCCAGCGTGCGTTAGGCAGATGCCCAACAGGGAGGTTACTGTGCCGCCCAGCGAGCAACGAGTTCGTCGTAGTTGACGGTTTCACCCTGCGGTTTCTCGTTCTCAAGCGGTGGCTTTGCGCCGCCGTTTGCGTACCAGTATTCCGCAGTTTGTTCGTCGTTCAGACGTGGACCACATCCGCCGTAAACATTGGCGGCTTCATCAGCTGCCTGCATACGACCCATGGTGATGTCCATTTCTTCGGCCAGACGATCCATGGCTTCTTGCGGTGTAAACGCGCCAGAATTCACGTCACCAATCTGCTGCCACCAAATCTGCGCGAGCTTTGGATAGTCAGGCACGTTGATGCCGGTTGGGGACCAAGCCACACGATCCGGAGAACGGTAGAATTCAACCAAACCACCCAACTGTGGTGCACGTTCGCTAAAGCTTTCGTGGTTCACAGATGAATCGCGGATGAATGTCAGACCTACGTGGGATTTCTTCACGTCCACAGTCTTGGATGTGACGAACTGGGCATAAAGCCAAGCAGCCTGCGCACGATCAGACGGTGTAGAGTTCAGGAACGTCCAGCTGCCCACGTCTTGGTAGCCGACTTTCTGACCTTCTTCCCAGTATGGACCATGCGGGGATGGGGCCATACGCCAAAGCGGTGTGCCTTCTTCGTCCACCGTGTTGTTACCTGCGGATCGCGGGGCAACCATGTCGGCTGTGAACGCTGTGTACCAGAAGATCTGCTGGGCCACGTTGCCTTGGGCCAATGCTGGCAAAGACTGGTAGAAGTCATAAGACGCAGCACCCGGAGGCGCATATGCCCGCAGCCATTCGTCCCACTTACGGATCGCATAAACAGCTGCTGGGCCGTTCGCCGCACCACCACGTGTGACAGATGCACCCACTGGGTTACAGCTGCCCTCTTCCATGCGGATGCCCCATTCATCGATCGGCACACCGTTTGGTTCGCCCTTCGATCCGGCACCTGCCATAGACAGCCACGCATCCGTCATCCGCCAACCAAGGTCAGGCGCACGTTTGCCGTAATCCATGTGACCATAGATTGCGACACCGTCGATTTCTTTCACGTCGTTGCTAAAGAACTCGGCGATATCTTCGTAAGCGGACCAGTTGACTGGTACACCCAATGGGTAGCCATACTTTTCCTCAAACGCTGCTTGGTAATCAGCATTGTCAAACCAGTCTTTGCGGAACCAATACAGGTTCGCAAACTGCTGATCCGGCAACTGATACAGATTGCCATCCGGACCAGTGGTGAACTGGCTGCCCATGAAGTCAGGCAAATCAAGCGTCGGGGACGTTGTCGCCGCCCAGTCACCCGCCATTTGTTCCGTCAGGTTATAGGCCTGCTGCAAACGGGAATGTGTGCCGATCAAATCGGAATCGTTGACGTAACCGTCATACAGGTTCCGGTTCGTTTGCATCTGGGTTTGCACGGCCTGAACGACCTCGCCCTCACCCAAAATTTGGTGGTTTACCTTGATGCCCGTGATTTCCTCGAACGCCTTTGTCAGGACTTCGCTTTCGTAGGAATGTGTCGGGATGCCTTCGGACAGGACGTTGATTTCCATGCCAGAAAACGGTTCTGCAGCGTTAATAAACCACTGCATTTCGGCCATCTGATCGTCTTTGGACAATGTGGATGGCTGGAATTCTTGATCAATCCAACGTTGTGCTGCGGCTTCATCAGCCAAAGCGCTATTGGACCCCGCAACCACGGCTGAAACCGCAACTGCGGAGAGCAGATACTTACGCATCTTTTCTCCTCCCTAAAGATGTTATGAGCCGGATTTCGCCGACACCCTACTGTCGTCGCGACGGGCGTGTTTTGTCAAACTAAAATATTAGTAGTTGATGATATTTCTTTTAAGACACTGTTTTATATTATTTATTCCGGTGTGATTGGGGTGATAATCTTATCAAAAACAGCACAGCGCCCTCAGTATGAAGAAGCAATAACTGGCCTAACCACGCCGTTTTGTCGCGAACAATGACCCAGTTTATGTGTCATTCTCCAGCCAATTACTTTAGGTCACCGCGCAGAATTATTCAGCAAACACAACAGCCCCTAGGTTGAATTGTAATCTTGACCCACGCGCAAATAGCGAACCCTGTCCAACAAATTCACCCGTCTCGGCGACCAGACTCTGCAGGCTTCCACTCACATCAAATGTCTCTGTGCCGCTGAGGCGCGCATCAAATGCGGCGCCAGGAATATCCACAGTCCCGGACACATCGACATCAATCCTCGACCCGCGCAGTTCCCCGCCAGATAGGTCCAATTCACCAGACAATCGCGTCAGCGCTGTCGCGTCACCGATCGGAGTGTAGCCGTCTGCGGGGTCGGCGCGTAGGATCGCAACGACGTCTTCATTTTCGGGGATAAGCACAAGATCACGCACATCACCCGAGAGATCACCACCGTTTGTGAAGGTCACATCAATCTGCGCCCGCCCGACCAACGCATCAGACGACCCGTTCGGGACCGCCAGCATATACCCGTCATAAGACGCCGATCCTTGCGCTTCCAACGCCGCTTGATCAAGCGCCATGAAACCATCTGCGGCAAACCTGAAATAAGCGTCACCCGCAGCGTTGACGTCCTGAATGCTGATCGGGCCAGAGGTAGATAAAACACCCGATCCCGACGATCCGCCACATGCAGCGAGAACAGTCAGACATCCCAGTGCGGCGTAGGTACGAAATATTGTCATGATGAACACCCCAAAGCAGAACAGGCGTTCATCTTAGGAAAATCTTACTTAACGTATGGTTAACATCACTTCCCACGTGCCAACGCCCGCTGTTTTTTTGTATCCAGCGGGCGTTGTTTTTGTGTTTTTTGTTTTTGCGCTTATTTGAGCAGGAGTTTTGCTTCGTGTTTTTTGAGCGCTTTGCGTGCTGACTGGTAGTTTTCCAGGCCGGTTTTGGACTGCAGTTCAGGGAAGAGATCGAAGATTTCGTTCCGCTGGCTGTTGCCGATACCTTTCAAGGAATAGTCCCCTGGCTGGAAGCTTTCCGTCCATGCCCCGTTTGACAGCACCACTTCGTGCCGCTCAAACATGAAGTGCACGTAAGTTGTCTGCATCACGTTGACCGTGTGGATGCCTTCCGCGCCGACCATGTGCTTGGCTGCAGCCAGCACTTCGCTTTCTTCGAAGTACAGCTGCGTTTTGTCTGACGACACAAGCACGCGGTGGTTTGGTGACACCATCATGTCACGTTCCGGCAGACCGTGGCCCAGTGCCCCTGCCTTGATCAGAACAGGCTGCAGGTGCGGGTTTTGCACCAGCTGCTGGCCTGACATCGGCTTGTGGCCCATCCATGCGATTTCCTGGATGCCATTGTCGCGGGTGATGATCCGGTCGCCGACTTGCAGTTCTTCGACCAGACGCTCGCCTTTTGGTGTCGCGATCAATGTGCCCGGTGTGAAGCACGGGATGACGTTTTCGATTTCCGAGAAGGTCATCGTGGACCCGTCGAGGAACGTCACCGTACCTGCTTCCGGGTCGCCGTCTACGTAATCGATCCGGTCAACGTTCGACCCAGTCAGGTCGAGGACATCGATGTCCTGGCCATCAGCGTCTTCGCCACCCGTGACCACATCACCGCCGTTACCGCCGAAGAATGTGTCCGAGCCTGTGCCACCGGACAGGTCATCAACACCCTCACCACCGTAGATCAGGTCTTCACCCTCACCACCGTCGATCGTGTCGTTGCCCAGACCACCTTCGAGGTCGTCGTTGCCGGCACCGCCAAAGATCGTGTCTTCGCCAGTTCCGCCATCGATGCTGTCGTTGCCCTGACCACCGATCAAAACATCGTCGCCGTCGCCGCCAACCAGAAGGTCGTCGTCCACGCCGCCGTCCAGCACGTCGTTGCCAGCGCCACCAAACAGCGTGTCATCGTCGTCTTGGCCGAAGATCGTATCGTTGCCGTCACCGCCAAAGATCGTGTCCCCGTTGTTCTCAGGAACAAGATCCTGGAAGCCCGCGGCGTCCGGTTCGTCATCCGGGAAGCTGACCGCATCGGCCAGTGGATCTTCGAGACCACCGTAGATGGTGTCGTCGCCCGCACCGCCTTCGATCACGTCGTTGCCTTCGCCACCTTCGATGAAGTCATCGCCTGTGCCGCCGTCAACAGTATCGTCGTCAAAGCCTGCGTTGATCGTGTCGTTGCCGGACCCACCGATGATGCTGTCGTCGTCATCACCTGTGTTGATGATGTCGTTGCCAGCCCCGCCGTCGACAAAGTCTTTGTCGTCGTTTGGATCCTCGTCCGCATCATAGCCCGGGAACACAAGACCCGGGATCGTCGCAGATGGCTGCTCCGGATAGCCCACGTCTGGCGCTTCATCCCCTTGGGTCGAGCCCACGTTGATGATGTCGTCGCCGTCGCCTGCATCGACTGTGTCGCTGCCTTCACGGTCTTCGATCACATCGTTGCCTGCACCGCCAAAGAACGTGTCGTCGCCAAGGCCGCCGTGCAATTCATCGTCGCCAGTTTCACCGGCCACAGTATCATTGCCGGCACCACCGATGACGGTGTCATCATCCTGGCCTCCCCAGAGATCGTCGTCACCTGTGCCACCGAACAAGGTGTCTTCACCCTCAGAGCCTTCGATGATGTCATTGCCTGACCCACCGCGCAGCTCATCGTCACCTGCACCGCCATTGATGTTGTCGTTGCCTGCACCACCCGCGATGGTGTCGTCACCATCCTGGCCGTTCAGCTGATCGTCGTCCGCACCACCGTTGATGGTGTCGTTGCCAAGACCACCGTTGATGGTGTCTTCGCCTTGACCGCCGAACAGGTTGTCGTCGCCTTGGTTGCCATTGATCGTGTCGTTGCCGTCACCGCCAAACACATCATCCGACCCGGCACCCGCCGAGATCACGTCATCGCCACCAAAGCCTTCGATCACGTCGTTGTCTGTGCCTTCGTCACCCGGCAAGATACCGTCGCCGGCATCAACGATGTCACCATCCGCATCCACATAAGGAATGTTCGGGTTGATCACATCGTTACCATCGGTGCCTTGGACTGTCCCGTCATTGATGCCGGTCACTGTGAAGGTCACGTTTGCCGTGTCTGTCGCACCGTTTTCATCAACGATCGTGTAGGTGACAGACGTGTCGCGTGTCGCCCCCAGACCCAGATCGTCAAAGTCGTCGCCTGCGTCAAAGTCCACAGTCCCGTCAGCGTTGATCGTGAATGTGCCGCCATTATCGCCCGCAACCACGTTGCCAACGTTGGCCGCGTCACCGTCAACCGCCACAACCGTCAGGGCGTCGCCTTCCGGATCGCTGTCCACACCGTTACCAGTGTCACCCGTAATGACGTTTCCGTCCACATCGCCCGCAGTCTCTGTCAAGGACACCACATAGGCGTTGTCTGTCGCATCAGGGCCGTCGTTCACGCCGTTCACTGTGATGGTCACAGTTTCCGTGGATGTCGCACCTGACGGGTCAGTCACGGTGTATGTGACAGTGGTCTCAGCAGTTTCACCCGGGGCAAGGTCTTCAAAGTCGCCGTTTGGATCAAAGCTGATGCTGCCATCTGGGTTGATTGTAACCAAGCCACCGTTTGAGCCGTCCACAGGTGTGCCAACAAGGGTTTCATCCCCGTTCACCGCACCAACCGTCAGCGGATCACCGTCCGGATCACTGTCGTTGTCCAGCACGTTGCCCAGATCGGTCACGTCGTCCTCATTAGCGTCAAACGTATCCGCGACTGCTGTTGGGCCGTCGTTTGTACCCGTCACTGTGACAGTCACTGTTGTGCTGTCTGTCGCACCGTTTTCATCCGTGACGGTGTAGGTCACTGTGGTGTCAGCGGTTTCGCCTGCACCCAGATCATCAAAGTCGCCGTTTGGATCGAAGCTGGCAGTGCCATCGGCGTTGATCGTGACCAGACCGCCGTTGTCACCTGCAACAGGTGCCCCGACAAGGGTCTCATCACCGTTGACCGCGCCAACCGTCAGGTCATCGCCTTCCGGATCGCTGTCGTTGCCCAAGACGTTGTCCAGATCGATGACAGTGTCCTGATCGGTTGTGTCCGTATCCGCCACAGCCACTGGCGCGTCATTTGTCCCCGTCACTGTGATCGTCACAGTTTCTGTGGATGTTGCACCGGATGGATCGGTCACAGTGTACGTGACCGTTGTTGTGGCCTCTTCACCCTCACCCAGATCGTCAAAGTCGCCATTCGGATCGAATGTAACCGTGCCGTCCGGATTGATCGTGACCAAGCCACCGTCAGAGCCGTCAACAGGTGTGCCAACAAGCGTTTCATCGCCGTTCACCGCACCCACTGTCAGCGGATCACCATCCGGATCAGAGTCGTTGTCCAGCACATTGCCGATCACGCCCGCAGGATCATCTTCACCCGCTGTCAGATCGTCCGCCACGGCCACAGGACCGTCGTTCGATCCAGTCACCGTAAAGGTCACAGTCGCTGTGTCTTCCAGACCGTTCTCGTCTGCGATGGTGTAAGTGATCGTTGTGGTCGCGTCTTCGCCCGCGCCCAGATCGTCAAACTCGCCGTTGGCATCAAAGTCCACAGACCCGTCTGCGTTCACAGTGAACAGACCACCATTGTCGCCAGCAACCGCGTTGCCCACGTTACCAGTCTGGTTGTCCACACGCACAACTGTCAGATCATCGCCTTCAGGATCGCTGTCCGCGCCTTCACCTGTATCGTCAGTGATCGCATTGGCATCCACATCGCCGGATGTTTCATCCTGCGAGACCACATAAGCGCTATCCACAGCATTTGGCGCATCATTCACGCCAGTCACTGTCACAGTCACCGTAGTGGTTGATGTGGCCCCTGATGGATCCGTCACAGTGTAAGTCACTGTGGTCTCGGCTGTTTCGCCTTCACCCAATGCTTCAAAGTCACCGTTTGGATCAAAGCTGGCTGTGCCATCCTCGTTGATCGTGACCAGACCGCCATTGTCGCCCGCTACAGGCGTGCCAACAAGTGCCTCATCGCCGTTCACCGCACCAACCGTCAGATCGTCGCCGTCAACGTCCGTGTCATTCCCCAGCACGTTGTCCAGATCGGTCACACCGTCTTCAGTCGCGTCACCCGTGTCAGCTACCGCAACAGGGTCATCGTTTGTACCCGTGACAGTGATCGTCACAGTCGCCGTATCAGTCGCACCGTTCTCGTCTGTCAGTGTGTAAGTCACTGTGGTGGTGGCTGTGTCGCCTTCACCCAATGCGTCAAACTCACCATTGGCATCAAAGTAGATGTTGCCGCCGTTGTTGATCGTCACCAGACCACCATTGTCGCCCGCAACAGTCACACCCTGGCCAAAGGCACCAAATGGATCTGTGATATCAGCGCTGTCTGTGCCGTTCGTCACAGACGTCACACGGATCGTGTCACCTTCAGGATCGCTGTCTTGGCCCGCACCTGTGTTGTCACCGATGACATTGCCAATCGCAGGGCTACCGTCTGCGTCTTGATCTTGTGTGTAAACATCCGCCGTCGCATCTGGCGCATCGTTTGTACCGGTCACTGTGATGGTCACAGTCGCCGTGTCGGTGCCGCCGTTGCCGTCATCAACCGTGTACGTCACTGTTGTTGTAGCTGTTTCACCTTCCCCAAGCGCCTCAAAGTCGCCGTTTGGATCAAAGGATGCAGTCCCGTCCGGGTTGATTGTGACAAGACCGCCGTCAGACCCTTCAACAGGTGTGCCGACAAGTGTCTCGTCCCCGTTCACAGCACCCACTGTCAGCGTGTCGCCCGCATTTGCGTCCGTGTCGTTGTCCAGCACGTTGCCCAGATCGGACACACCGTCTTCGGTTGCATCAACAACATCATCCAGCGCATCAGGGTCAAAGTTCGTGACCTCATCACCCACAATCTCTTCGATTTCGGTGAAGGAGATCGTCTCGCCTGTTGGGTTGCCATCGGCGTCCACAAACACAACCTGACCATCAAGGCCATTGCCGTTGCTATCAGGGATCGGGCTACCTGTGCCGTCCGGACCTGTCAGGATGAACGATCCCTGACCCGTCAGGTCAAGCACGTCGTTATCGTCGCCGCCTGCACCACCATCGACCACATCACCGGCACCGCCAATGATCGTATCCGCGTCGTCGCCGCCATAGATTTCATCTGCGCCAGTACCACCCGTGATGACATCGTCACCACCTTTGCCGTAGATCACATCATCGCCGGCGTCCCCGTTCAGAACGTCGTTGCCAGCCTCGGATGTGCCCTCGGATGCGGTTGTGAAGAAGTTGATGTCAGACACGTCAACGCGCTGATCTGTCGTCTCGCCGTTGTCGTAATCAATCTCGATCCGCGCAACAGGGCCTGCGATTTCAAACAGAACCGATCCGGCCTGTGCCGCTGGTGTCACGCCATCTGTGTGCTCAACACCACCCGTCACTGTGTTGCCGTTGATGATCTGCGCACCGGATTCAGCTGTGATCGTGACCGCAATCTCTTCGCCAGCCGCGTTATAGGCCCGCACTGTCACGATATCGATGTGGTCGTCCGCATCAGTCCCGTTATCAATGTCGTTGATCCGGAAAGACACGTCCTGCACTTCGTCGCCGTACGCTGCATCATTTGATGCAAAGCTCAGTGTCGTGGTGGACGTGTTATCAACACCGCCCTCGCCGCCCAGACCGTGCAGGTGCAAACCGGAGTTCGGATCAAACGCTTCGCCCGCTTCCACATACATCGCTGTGTTTTCAACGTCGGCTGTCGCACCTTCGTCTTCTTGCGCAAAACCGATCGTGACGTTCATGCCGTCAACCGCAACCGTCTGCGTCGCACCAAGGGCCGTGCCCGCTGGCAAAGCTTCGGTCCACTGCAGTGTCAGCTGATCAACGCGGCCCGTGGCCCCGTCTTCATCATCACCGCAGATCAGGTCATCGCCTGCGCCGCCGTTGATGGTGTCGTCGCCCGCACCGCCGTAAAGTTCGTCATTACCAGCCGCACCGGTATCGTCTTTATACAGCGCGTCGCCTTCGATCACGTCGTTGCCGGATCCGCCGTAAACTGTGTCGTCATTTGATCCGCCGGAAAGCGTGTCGTTGCCCGCGTCACCGTAAACCGTGTCCTGACCGTGGCCGCCGTAGACGCTATCGTCGCCTGTGCCGCCGTAAACAAGATCGTTATCCGCAGACGCCCACAGGTTATCATTGCCCGCATCGCCGTAGATCGTGTCGTTGCCGTAAGAGGCTTCAACCATGTCGTCGCCGTCGCCGCCGTAGAACACGTCGTTGCCGCGATCAGCACCGCCCAATACGTCGTTGCCCGCGCCGCCAAACTGGGTGTCGTCGCCGTCGTTGCCAAACAAACGGTCATCGCCGTCGCCACCTTCCAGCGTGTCGTTGCCGATACCGCCGTCAAGGTTGTCGTTGCCGCCATTGCCCAGCAGCACATCATCACCTGCGCCGCCCATCAGGACATCGTTGCCGTCAACACCGTCTGCAATCGCAGGGATTTCAAACGTGATGTCTGTGACTGCAACCGTGCCGGAATAATCCCGCTCCGGACCGTCATCCAGAACAATCCAAAGATGCTGGATCGGACCTGCAATGGTCACTTCAACATCCTGGCCGTTGTTATCTGCACCCGGGCCCGCAGCATTCGTCTGGGACCCAATAATCATGTTGCCGTTCACTGTGTGAACGCCCGTATCTTCGAACTGGACCTCAACAAGGTTGCCCTGTGCGTCCTTCGCCATAATCGTAATCTTATCAAGCGCATCCACGTCCAAAAGCGTGAACGATACGTTCGAGACTTCGGTGTCAAAATGCATGTCCGCTGTGGTCGGTTCTGTCACGTCCCACGCTTTGAGCATGCCGTTCTCGACGAACCATTCTTTGCCGCCCGCACTTTGTGGCGTGCCCACGCTGACGTTCACAGACTGGCCATCAACCGTCAGCGTCTGGTTGCCGTCAGATCCCAACTGATCCCAATCGATCAGGAATTCTGTCGTGCCTGCAGTATCCGCACCATCGCCAACGAGAATATCGTTGCCCGCGCCGCCCTTCAGAAGGTCATCGCCTGACCCGCCAAACAGCGTGTCCGTGCCCGCGTCCCCATACAGGTCGTCGTTGCCCGCATCACCGTAAAGCAGATCGTTGTTGTTCATCCCCTCAAGGATGTCGTCGCCATTGCCGCCAAACAGCACATCGTCGCCGTCCTGACCACACAGCGTATCATCACCGTCTTCGCCCATCAGCGTGTCGTGACCTGTGCCACCAAACACCAGATCATCACCGTTCCCGGCTTTGACCAGATCATCGCCAGCGCCCGCAACAATCAAATCGTCGTCGCCCACGTCGCCTGCCAAAATAGCATCGTTATTGTCCACACGGTCACCATCCGGGTCACCGTCGTAGTTCACGTCAATCACATCGTTGCCAGCCGTGCCTTCAACCGTGCCGTCCAGATCAGGACCAATGTCATCATAAACCAGATTATCAACAGCGCCCGACCCGTGCAGCTGCACGTCCATCGTATAAACGCCTTCAACATCAAACGTCGCAATGTACTGACCATTGTCACCCGTCGTCGGGATCTGACGTGTCGCAATCAGCTGACCATGTTCATTGTAGAAACGAACCGTCGCACCTTCTTCGTTATCAAGGAAAGTCAGAGACTTCAGATCAGCGCCATCCGCAAAACGGAACCGGAATGTCCCGCCAATCGCATCATCCGGATCGTGGCTGTCGCCATCCTCCGACACAATCAAAGCATTGCCCAAGTTCGACGTCGCAAGATCGTAATCACCACCCGTCGGGTTCGACGTGTCAAAAATCATCGCCCGATTTCCAACACCACCAGCCGTCCAAGCCTGAATAGTCACACCCGCAGACTGGTACTCATTATCAACAATCGTACCACCAGATAGATCATTAAAATCAATCGTCTTCGTCATAACTCATTCTCCTAAGGCTCTAATAAGCCGTACCATTCAACGCTTGTCGTAACGTCCAGCCACACCCTGACGACATAACTGCCATCAGCTACAATTCCATTCATCCGGATACACCCGTGAAACAGGCCACTACCACAGACACCATCATTCTTCGCATCCCTCAGATTCGAGGGATGCACGATTGCCCCAACAACCGTCAGCCTGCTGCCAAGCTTTCACCACTTTAGGTCACCATCCAAACGTCACCAAAGAAAAACCGCCCCAAATCTGTCTCAATGTGGCGATTTTCGACAATCGCTTGTTTGTTGACCTCTGCCCATCCACGAAGCGCGACACACTGTAAACCAAAGCGACACAATTATCCGGGATTATTGCCAGAATTATAGGGGGAACTTCAGACGCAAGCTCCCCGACACCCAGTCATTGTTTCACCTTTAGCAACAACAGCACCACGCTGCTTTCTGCCTTATTCGAGCAATGGCATGACAAATTATTCGGCATGTTCAAGTGATTTTCCAAAACAATGCACCAAAGGGCAGTCTATTGGGCACGCTGCGTAGACAATATATCTCTGAATCGTCGCTGATAAAGACCCCGAATCACCCCTTACTTGATCTTGGCACCTGCAGTTGTCAGCCCGATATCGCCGTGATCAACGAGGTTCCAAGACAGGCCTTCGTTGCGATAAATACGCTTACCCAGACGCGTGTAATCCCCAACGTCGTGCGGCAGCCGTTGCCCGACAACAATGCATTGAAACGTCTCGGTTCCAGTGTTCTTGATCGAATGTGCGAGGCCACCCTTGCGATAGCCTATGAAATCACCAGGACCGATTTCGTGCGCTTCGTCGCCGATATAGGCTGTTGCGGTGCCCGCCAGCACGTAAACACATTCGTCTTCATGATGATGGACGTGGTGTTCTGTTGTCTCGCACCGCGGTTCGACCGAAATGATATGAAACCCGAACCCAGTCAGCCCTGTGAGGTCACCCAGAGATTTATTGATCCGCTGCGCATTCGGGTTCAGGAAATGGGTCTTCTGCAGACCTTCCATCTTTTCGATGTCATCAGCCTTGAGCACGTAATTGCTATCATCCATTGTCGGTCCCCTGTGATCACCCCATGCGAGCAGCCATTTCGAGCATACGGTTCGAAAAGCCCCATTCGTTATCATACCAGCCGTAAATCCGGACAAGCCCCCCTTGGGTCACGCGTGTTTCCGGCAAGGCGACGATCAGGCTTTCTGGGCGCGCCCGCAGGTCTGTGGATACGAGGTGTTTGTCGGTTGATCCAATGATACCGGATTGCTGGGAAAGCACGGCTTGCACATCATCAAGGGCGACTTTTGCGTCGACTGTCACGGTCAGATCAACGGCTGACACAGACGCCACAGGCACCCGAACTGCCGCCCCTTCGACGCGGCCAGCGGTTTGCGGCAGAACCTGATCCAGCAAGCGATGCGCCGAAGTTGTTGTCGGCACCATCGACAGGGATGCAGCCCTGCTGCGCCCGAAATCCCCGCGCGGCGCATCAATTGTGGGCTGGCTACCAGTGTAGCAATGGATCGTTGTCATCCAGCCTGTTTTCAGACCCCAAGTGTCGTCGATCAGCTTGACCAGAGGCGCCAAAGCGTTTGTCGTACATGACGCGTTTGAGACAATCTTTTGATCCGTCAACAGATGGTCGTTCGCATCCAGAACAAGCGTCACATCTGCGGCGTCGGATGGGCCGGAAATCAGGACACGCGATGCGCCCGCTTTCAAACCACGTGATGCGACGGCGACCGTTCCTGCGGTGCCTGTACATTCCATCGCCACATCGACGCCGGTCAGGTCAAGCGTGCTGAGATCATCGGTAGTGTGCAGTGGGATTGGCTTGCCGTTGATGACAAGGGCACCGTCTTGTAGCGCGACATCCCCACGGAACGGACCAAAGATACTATCGTATTCGAACAGGTGCGCGCATAGGTCCGGCGCGCATAGATCATTGACGCCAACAACCTCGACTTCTGGAACAGCACCATATGCCCATGCCCGCAATACGGTCCGTCCAATACGACCCAAGCCATTGATAAAGATACGCGTCATCCGCACCGTCCCCACATGAATTACGGCCAAGCTGCATCGCACCTTGGCCGTTCACAAGCGGTTTCGCGTACCAGATACAATCCGCCTAACTGGCTTTCAGCACACCCCGTGCGATCTGATCCGCCTCGATGCTTTCGAACAAGGCCTTAAAATTACCCTCGCCAAAGCCATCGTCGCCTTTGCGCTGGATGAATTCAAAGAAGATCGGGCCAATCACAGTCTTCGAGAAAATCTGCAATAGGATGCGGGTTTCACCGCCGTCGAGCACACCTTCACCGTCAATCAGAATGCCGTGCTTGCGCATCCGATCAAGCGGTTCTTGGTGACCGCCGACGCGTTCCTTCGAAAGATCGTAATAGGTAGGCGGCGGGGCTGGCATAAACTTGATCCCGCGCTCTGAAATCTCGTCAGTAGCGGCGTACAGATCGCGGGCACCTACGGCGATGTGCTGTATACCTTCGCCATTGTAGCGCTTCAGGTATTCGACAATCTGACCGGTTTCGCCGCGGTCTTCGTTGATCGGGATACGGATACGACCACAAGGTGACGTCAGAGCGCGGCTCATCAGACCCGAATGCTTGCCAGAGATATCAAAGAACCGAATTTCGCGGAAATTGAACAAATCGCCGTAGAATTTGAACCAAACGTCCATGTTCCCCTTATGCACATTGTGCGTCAGGTGATCGAGGTAGTGAAAACCAACGCCTTCGGGATGCGCATCAGACACCCAGTCGAATTCGGCATTGTACGGGTTCGTGTCATAGTAATCTTCAATGAAGTACAGCAGTGACCCACCGATCCCTTTGATCGCGGGGACATCCATGATTTTGCCGTCGCCTACATAAGGTTCGGCACCCATTTTCACGGCATGATCGAATGCATGTTGGGCGTTCACGACACGCCAACCCATGGAAGGGGCGCAAGGACCGTGTTCGGTCACAAAATCCATGCCATGCGTACCAGCTGCGTTATTGATCACATACGTGATGTCGCCCTGCTGCCAAAGTTCGACAGCTTTGAATTTATGCGTAGCCGTATGCGTGTAACCCATTTTGGTGAACAACACGCGCAGTTGTTCGGGGTCTTCGTGGGCGAATTCAACGAACTCAAATCCGTCAGTCCCTGCAGGATTTTCATCGGTGATTGTGGCGCGTGGCGCGTCGTGTGGAAACGGACCCATTGGAAACTCCATATTTGCTTTTCACCACCGTATCGCACGAAGGGTGCGGCAAGGGCGCGAATTTCTAGATTGGATCTGAGAATGCACGTCAATCTTGCGCATATTTGTAAAATCACGCATGAATGACGCATGAGACCACTTGACCAAACAGACGAACATTTGCTTGCCTTGCTGCAAGCCGATGCGCAGACATCTGCTGCAAAGCTGTCCCAAACCTTGAACTTGTCGGCATCTCAAATCAGCCGCAGGCGGCAACGCCTTGAAGAAGACGGCTACATCACTGGCACGGTTTGCAAGGTCGATGCCGTCAAAATCGGCCTGACGGTTCAGGCATTTATCCAAGTTCAAACTGACGCCCACACGAAAGAAACCCACGCATCGTTTCTCAGGCTGATCAAAACGCGGCGCGAGATTACAGGCGCGTGGACCATGACCGGCGACGCCGATTACTTGCTGCGGGTCTATTGCGCCGACCTTCCGGCATTAAACAGGTTCACCCAAGACGTGCTTTTGCCGCATCCGTCAATCGGGCGGGTGCACAGCCAAATTGTGATGGAAGACCTCAAGGACGCAAGCGCCCTACCCGTGTAGTTTATGCAACGCATCTTCGGCGCGCGTCATGAGCACGGCCATCCCTTCGGCGGTCGCAATCTCAAGACCCTCTTTCAGTAGCGTTTCAGCACGCTTATGTTCACGGTTTGACAAGGCAATCAGGCCCAATCCGATCTGGGCGCGCGCAAAATGCGCACCTCTTGGGCCACCTAGGTTTGTCGTGAAGGTCTTCAAATCGGCAGCCGCACGGCGCTTTGCGGTCAGCTTGAGTTGCACAAAAAGAGCAATGTCCGCGATGCCCGGTTTGTCTTTGGCAAAGACAGGACGGCCTTCTGGGGCTTCTGCGTCAGGATCGATCAAACCCGCAATGGCCAACAAAATTTCTGACCTCAGGATATAGGTCTGCCGGATCAGGTTGATATTGCCCTTCGCGTCCACGTCTTTGATCAGGGCATTGATCAACCGCCAGCCCAAGGAAAGATTACCATTCTTGACTGCCAACACGACTTCGATCCAATCGAGGGAATGGATCAGGTTGTAATCACCTAATTCCCAAACACGCGCCCGCAAAGGGCGCAACCGCTTCCGCACATCAGCAACGGGATACATAAAGCTGTGCGCGAATACTTCGATACACGTCGATGCGTAGTAGTCCGCCGTGCCCGGAATGGCGTCACGCATGCTTACTTTCACCGCGCGGTATGTCGCCTCAGGATTGCCTTCGACCGTGTAGACCAGCGCGCGCGACCATTGGGCGAAAGACAAAGCACGACGATCATTTTGGGTCCGCGCAGCATCCGCAATTGTATCCGCCACCGCAAGCGCGCGCACGCGCCGCCCCGAAGACCGGTAAATCGACGACAACAGATAGAGAGCAGTCATCGCCAGAAACCGGTCACCCGCAGCAACGGCAACGGGTTCCACTTCGGCCGCTAGCCGTTCGACATTTTCAAGCGGTTCCCAGTTCGTTTCTTCATAGATCCGCATCAGGACAACCTTGGCCCACGCAGCCCCCACCGCATCACCCGCTATGCCCGCGTCAGTTAGTGTCGTTTTCGCCAGCTTTAGCGCGGTTTCATAATCGCGCAGATGCGTCAGGGCCATTGCATGCGACGTCCGCGCTTTGCCCAGATCCGGCGTATATCCGGCCTTCTCCAACCGCGGAAAAATCCGCGTTGCGATCGCGCGGGACCGATTGTGCTGCACCGAAATATCCAACACGTGAAACCATGTCGCAGCCATTTCGCCCAGCGCCATGTCATCAATAACGGTTGGGTCCGCCTCTATCATTTGCATGGCTTGTTCGAGGTTTTGGTCCGCCTCTTCCAAAGCGTATGTCGCCAATTGAAGCTTTGCGGATTTGATCAGGTAATGAACGGCCCTGGGCGGGACACCTGCCTGCACAAAGTGATAAGCAAGCTGACTGATACGTTCCGTCAGCTTTGTCGGGCTTTGTTCAATCGCGATTGCAATGCGGTGATGAATGTCTGCCTTCGCGCCCGTCAACAGCCCCGCGTAAACCGCATCCCGGATCAAGGCATGCGCAAAACGCCAACCGCCGCCGGATGTTGCTTCGACCAATCCAACCATTTGATCCAAGTCACTTGTGCAATCGTCCCGCTCAGTCGCCGCATTTAGAATATCAGTTGGAAAGTCTCGCCCGATTGCAGCAGCCACTTGCAACATCGCCTTCTGGTTTTCAGGTAGACGATCAACGCGGCTCAGTACCATCTGTTGCAAGTTACCAGTCAGATAGTCATGGCAGTCGCCCTTGATCTCTAGTCCGTCGGGGCCATCATGCAACGCATCACCCTGACGCAACGCGCGCGCAATTTCGACAGCGATCAACGGATTTCCTTCAGATTTTTGCGCAATATCATCTGCCATTGCTGGCGAAATGGCGCGCGCAAACCCCGTCTCAACGATGCTGCGGATATCAGCCTGCTTCAACGGTTGCAGGTTGAAGGTGGTCGGCGCATTCGGATCAATCCAAACTGGCAGATGTGTGGGTCTGCTTGTGGCGATCAACGGGACAGGATCGTCCTTGAGCAATCCGATCAGATCATGTGTCGCCGTATCAATCCAATGCACATCTTCGATCACAAACACGGCGCCATTCAATCGAGACAACCCGCGCAAAATTGCCATAAGCGCATCGCGTTCCTGCAAAACACGCGTCAGCGGATCGGTATGATCATCCTTTGGTTGGATTGCCTGAGCGATCAATGCGGGATCGCAAATCTCGGGCTGAGATTTATGCAGCGCATCCAGCGCGACGGTAAAATCTGGCTCAGCCCCAACAGAGCTGGCTTGACGAATAATGTCATATATCGGTGCAAACCCGACCTGCCCCATTGGAGCGCATTGTCCGACAAAGACGGGCCTGTCTTTCATCCGCCCGATGACTTCAAACAACAATCTTGATTTGCCTATGCCAGGCGGGCCGATGATCGCGGAAATGCCGGCAGACGACTGCGCATCAAGGATTTGATCAAGCTCGACCTCGCGACTAACAAATGCGGGTGCCGCACTGTGGCGCGCGCCTTCAAATCGTGATCGGGGTGCCGTGACGCCATCCATTTGATGAACAAGGACAGCAACCCGATAACCTTTCACAGGTTGCGGCCCCAGATCCGAGGTCCGTAAAAATCCGTCGGTTTCCCGTCGGATGTCTTCGGACAGCACGATGCAGCCGGGGTCTGCGATGGCCTGTAATCTGGCGGCCAGATTGACGGAATCGCCAACAACTTTGACATCCTGATCACGCCCTTTGATCACCATGACATTCCCGCCCGCAATGCCGCTGCGAAATTGGGGGGCGACACCAAATTTCGCGTGAAGCACATCAACATCGCCCGCAATGCCCTGCTGGAATGCCCATGCTGCTTTACAGGCCTGAAGGCTGGCGTTTTCAAGCGCGCGTGGCGCGCCAAATGCAGCCAAAAACCCATCGCCCGCCGTATCGATCACCTGACCGCCGTGGGCCGTCACTTGGGCTTTGGCCATGGCAAGAACGTGTTCTAGCAGCGCAAAAACCCGTTCATCCCCAAGCTGTTGCAGGATCCGGGTGAAGTCGACCATGTCGACCGCCAGCATGGCCGTCCACCGCTTTTCGCCAAGGGGATCCGTCACGATTTCACCATAAGTTGACGCTAGGTCGTGTCGTCCAACGTGGCAAGTAAATGCTGAAACACATCCCGTGCTGCGTCTTTGCCGATAAAGCAGTCCATATGCCCGTAATGCGGGATGACCTTGCGGCTGTATCGTGACTGGTGATCCGGGAAAGCATCGTGCAACCACTTCAGGGACCGGATCGTCGCTTCTGGCATCATTTCTTGATTACAGTCACCCGCGATAAAATGAACAGGCATCGTCATACGCGCGACACCATCAAGGTAATTGGTCTTGCCATCCATACTGACGGCGTGCCCTTGCCCGAATATCTTGGCGATGTGTTGGAATGGTTTGGGATGCACCGGCCCAAACAAGTGACGGATCGCGTTATGTGTCGCCTGATTTAATTGTGGATGATGGTAGCTGGGCCCAAAGAAGAAATTGATCCGATGGCAAGTGGGACTGTAGCAATCCGACGGCGCAAAATTCGGAACTTTCCAAAGCAGACCGTCGATAGCCGGATCAAGATCAGGACCAATCATCGTCAAGCTCGGGGATCGCGGCTCCACCGTCTCAACACCCGTCTTAGCCATAGACGTCAGAACCGGCCCAAGGTTCATCAGATCGACCAAACCCCACATGTTTTCAGGTAGACCTTCACCAACATAGCGGGCCAAACCTGCATCTGCTTTGGCGTAATTCGCCCAGTTTGTAACCGCATGTGGACCCGTTTGGGATGCGATAATCGACCGGACCCGTGTTTCACCCGCAAGCACGGCCATGAACAGTGACATCGATGCTATACAATGAACGATTGTCTGTACGTCCACCACATCATCAGGGGTGTTTTCTAGAACACAGCTAATCGCGCTTGGCCAATCCACCATCGCCACATCATCAAGCGTGAATGGTTGCCTGCTGGCAGCGATGTCGCCGCTGCCGCGATAGTCGAATAGCCAGACATCGTAACCGGCACGGTACAGCACCTGAACAAGATTGGTGTGGACGGTGGACAACGCAAAAGACGACGCCTTTGTCCCGAAACCACCCGCCAGCATGACTGGGCCCTTGCCGCCCCCATCATAACGGGTCAATTTGACGGTCAGGTCATCCCCCACGCTTGGATAAAAAACCGTGGGTTCCGGTAGGTCAGCGGGCGGGATGTCATCGCCAGCGTCCTGTGCTGGAAAGTTCATTAAATAGGCGTAGATATCGCCATAACACCGCGCAATCGTTCCTACGAAACGGGCAGCGACCTGCTGTTTCGATGCGGCCTCTAGCGCGGATTGTGCTTTTGTATTCTCGGCTTTGCGATCAAGCAGATACGCCATGGCTTGGATCACTCTTGCCCGCACTTCTGAATTATTCAAAACGTCAGGCAAAGTCTTGATCGTTTCACTGTCGAACTGCATGTCGCCATACATATTCTCAAACGCCTGACGGAGATCTTCGCCGCCGTACCCGATTTGAACGGAGCTGGCTTGCCGCATCGCTTCTTCGACACCAACTACCAAAATACCCTGCGCGACCAGCATATCGTCATGAAAGATATCCAGTTCGATTTCCGTCAAATCAGTCCACCAATGGGACTGTTCACGCCGTTTGATCGTCTTGATGCCGTTAAAGGTGAAGGTGCGCCCAACATGATCCTTCGGGTTCAATTTGCCAGAATATCGCATTTCCCAGCATTCAACCTTGTCCGTGTTCGGCATTAAAAATGCGAATTCGCCTTCGACGTCAAAGGTGCCCCCTAAAAACGGACTGGTAAATTCACCCTCTGTGATCGTGGCAATGCCGTCAGGCGGAGTCAGCGTTGCACGGATCTGCGGCGTCTGAATGACCGTTGTTAACGTCGTTACCTCGGGCACGGCGGCGGCGACCTGATAGGGCCGCGTGGGACGCGGGGTGTCGTTCAGGCCATTTGCGGAAATGTGACCGACCATCGTTTCATTCAACGTGGCAGTTGGCGAAAAATCACCCATGTGATCTTGCAGAACCGACATCAGACTTGGTCCATCAGGGTCATCATGCGCGACCAAGATCGCGTCTAGCACAGTGATGATTTGTTCAAGCGCCGGACCAATAGCCTCTTTCATCACTGCGTCGTTTTCGACGAGCACCAGCAGGTCATCGGCGGAAATGATGGGGAATTCAGGATCGGTGTCAGAATTGACGTAGATTCTGTAACCAATGACGACACTTCTCCAAGCCGTCGCCAGCGCGTTGCGGGCATCGTCATATTCCTCAGCGGCAATCGCGACCTGACAAGACCGCAGCGGTTTCATCAACCGCTTCAGCAAATTGTACGGATCAGCCTGAACATCTGCGCTATCGCCTTTTGGCAAGGGGGCAAGATCGGTCCAGTCAATCGTCCAATCTTGCGCCTCAGCCAGACGTTCCATCGCCCGTTCTGCAACAGCCGTGATTGTCAGATGTGGGTTCACGCCGACACCGTGGGGCAAGGCTGCACCGTCACAAACGTACAACCCGTCATGAACGCCGCCGTCAGGATCGAAGACTTGGCAATCGGCGTTCACCACGCCATCCGCAGCCGTTTCCCCCATGCCGCAGCCACCGATGGGATGCACTGTCATCACACGGTTCCCAAAAGCATCCTGCCAAAACGGAAGCGGCATAAATTCGGCTTTGATCGCATCACTGCCTTGGCGCAGCACCTCCGCATCACCGACAATCGCCGGATCAAGACCTGCATCCGGCCAATCCACGACGATCATATCGCCTGACATTTTCAACACCCCGTCAGAGGCATCATGGCTCATTACCAGATATGGCAAGGTCCGTGAAACGGGGCCATCGTAAGACGTCTCGGCCAGCTGTGACGGATCATCAATCAACGCAGCCCCGAGATCAGCGGCATCTTTCAAGCGTTCTGTGACGTCCCCGAACCGGAACGGATCGCCCATCAACGCCTCCATCATCGGTAAAACAGCCGCATAACCTGCCGCCAATGCGCCGGGCATGACGCCTTCTTCGATGATCAACCCATCTTCCAGCTTTTCGGTGCGATCACGCAAATCGATCATGCCGGTGATGCAGGGACCGGGCAGATAGCGGTCCTGTGTCTCCGCCGTGACGGTCCGATCACCCGCGCCGACACCGTACACCGGCAATCGGCCGTCGCCGTCAGCCATGTTGGCGTTGTACCCAAAGGCCCAAACATCACCATTGCCCGAAAACCGCTGCCCCAACTGCGCACTGACAGGCAATCCTTTAGTTCGACTGCGCATCAAAATTTCAGTCGTGCCCAATGTGCCAGCAGCCAAGATCACAATCTTAGCGGTCAGGACCCGATCACCGACCGTGACTGCCCAACTGGTTTCATGCGTCTTTGGATCAACAATCGTCGTCACATAGCGGACTGACGCACCTGTGAATATCTGCGCATCGTGGCGCCAAGCATCCAACAAATAATTCATGAGGACCGTGTTCTTGGCCCCGTAATTGCAGCCAGACACGCAATCGCCGCAGTCGTTGCAAGGCGGCTGCCAAAGCCCTGCCTTTGTGTGCTGCCCGTCAAACGTGACGTTGATATCGGGCCGCAGACAATCGGCACCCAGTCCGTCCGCCACCTTTTTAAGAGCCTCGAACTTAGGCTTTGTACGCGGATACGGGGTAGAGCCCAGCATCTCGCGGGCCCGCGCATAGTAAGGTTTCAGGATATCGGCGTTTTGCGAGAACGGGGCAGGCCAATGTTTGAAAATACGCGGGTCCGCTTCAATCGCGACATTGGCGTTAATTAGGGACGTCCCACCTAATCCACACCCGACAAGCACATGCACACCATCATTGATCCGCATATCGTAAAGACCATCAGGTTTCCCTAATACTTCCTCTGTCTTGCTCAGGTGGACCTGAAATTCACCCATCGCCGCTGACATTTCACGCGGGTAGTCGCCCGGATGAATTTCGCGACCGCGTTCTAGAACCGTGACAGCCTGACCAGTGCGCGCAAGCCGGGATGCAGCCACGCCGCCCCCGTAACCGGACCCGACGACAATGATTTTGTGATCGACAGGTGCCTTCGAAAAGCATCGCGAAAGCGGCGGCAGATAAAACGTCATGACGATACCCTCTGCGCGGTCAAATCAAGCAGCAACGCTTGGCGATCGACGTAAGCTACCCGAACAGTTTCAGCGAAATCAGACAGGATGCGCTGCATGTCAGGGGTCGCCAAACGCGCCTGCAGGTCTTTGACAAACGCCTGCATACTGGCGCGGGGTTCGCTAAGAACCTCAAGATAGCCAAGTGGCACAATTCCGGCTTGCGGCGTCATAAAAAGACGCAGAGCCACGACATTCAGGTCATCGTCGATCAACACCATCGCCGCCCCTTCTTTGGTATCAAGTCGCGGATCGTTCAGCACCCAACCGCCCGTGTTGTAGACCTTTAGCGGCACGTCAAAACCGGACACCTTCATCCGTTCCGAAAAGGGTTTGTGTGTATGGCCAAAGATCACGGTCAAATCCTCGGGCACATGCCCCAATTCATCCATGATCTGTCGCCGTATCGGACCACCCATGAAAGACGCGAAACCGTCACGACCTTTGGTGGTAAGGGATTCGATAACGGCGAAACGTTCGGTGTCACGGTATTTGCCGACAGTGGCGTCCAACAGCACACGGGACGCGATCCGCAGCACTTCTTGCACGCGCAGATCACCTGCCAAAGGCAGCTTTTCACCCATATCGGCGCTGACAATTTCGGCGACTTGGGCAGATAGCTTCCGAAAACCCGTGCTTGTCAGCAGGTTCTGATACAAATCACTGGCATTACTCGATAGTCCCGCGTCGCCAATGGTCGACCAAAAGAAATCAATCCAACCAGCGTTTTCACCAGCAATATCAGCGACAGTCAGCTCCGCACGATCACCGCTTGAAAAGATGTCGCGCAACGTGCTGATCAGCAGATATCCTTCCTCAAAGAAATGCCCGTGATGAAACAGAACTGCGCGGCCATCCTTTTCAATTCCAATATTCGGATACCGCAAATCGACATCGCCAAAGCCCGCATCTTTGACCAGAGCGTCCAACATCCGGCTGCGTGCATTTGGCGCTTCGCGAAATGCGGGGGTTGCGTTGCGATAGGTTACGCCATTTGACGACATCCCAGCGACGTCTAGCGCAAGCCGGGCGTCGGTCCATAAAGCGTGATCGTGATTGCCTGCTGTCGCTACTACTTTGTCTGCAAAACAGCCGCTTTTTTGCAGACGCGTCAGAAAACCTTGTGCATTGTGATAAGCATGGGTGCGGTCCGAAAATTGCAGGTCCAGCACATCCCCCAACAGTATCAGCTGCGGTTTGTCTTGCACGCCCAACAAGGCGCTGACCACATCGACAAAACCATGCGTGACAGGGCTGGGTTCGGGCGGCCTTATCGCGCCGTCTTCGGGTAAATTCATCAGAAGACTGGTCGGCGCACCGGCGTGTAAATCCGAAATACAGACGTATCGCAGCATGACCTTCCCCCCTCCACAACCACCCTGTGCAGCCCAGTTCCACCTGTCAACCTATGCGAAGGACAGGGATCGCACGACCAATGCTTGACCGGTCAGGCCCGACACCAGATAAAACCTCATGAGCATTTTTGACGCCAAGTTGGACGAAAGCAGCAGTATTCTGGTTGCAGCGATGGCCCCTGCAGACTGCCGCATCCTGTTTGAACACGCGCATCGAACATCTTATCCGGCGGGGCAGATGATCTTTGCCGCGGGCGAACCAGGTCAGATGGTGATGCTCATCGAGACCGGCAGGGTCGAGGTTTCGGTCACATCAATGACAGGCCGCAAATCCGTGCTCGCACATATGGGACCGGGCGAGGTTCTTGGTGAAATCGCGGCTTTGGATGGCGGGGTGCGCAGCGCTGACACGGTAGCAACAACACCCGTGACCGGTTTAATTTTGTCGCGCGAAAACATCCTGAAATTCGTGACCGAACGCCCTGCGATTGCCCAAGCGATCATTACCGAACTATGCCGCAAAGTTCGCAACGCCTCCGACATGTTCACGACCCAATCAATCACCGAAGGTGGGCCGCGGCTTGCGCAAGCATTATTGCGACTGTTCGACAAATGGGGCGTTGCCGAAAATAACGCGACACTCCTGTCCGAACGTTTTTCACAAACGGAAATCGGGGAATTCAGCGGTCTTGCCCGTGAAAACGTAAACCGCCATCTCAAATCGTGGGCAGAACTTGGAATTCTGAATACACAAGGGCGGCGCTTACGTCTGATCGACCGCGCCGCCCTAGAAAATATTGCCGCAGGTTAAACTTGGCTGGGTAGCCAAAGCACGATCCAAGGGAACGCGACCAGCAGGGCGATTGTAATCGCGTCAGCGATGAAGAACGGTGTCACTCCTTTGAATACGTCCTGTACGCTAAGGTCATCGCGAACACCCGCCACGACAAAGCAGTTGAGGCCGATAGGCGGTGTGATCAGACAGAACTCTGCCATTTTCACCACCAAGATCCCGAACCAGATCGCGCACATCGGACCAGACATGCCGAATGTGCTGTCCACGGCCGCAACCGCTTCGCCACCGTTCAGCGCCATGACGGCCGGATAGACCACTGGCAGTGTTAGCAGCAGCATCCCGATTGCGTCCATGAACATGCCCAGCACAGCGTAGGCCAACAAGATGCAGATCAGGATCAGCATTGGCGCCATGTTCAGCGACGTGATCCAATCGGAAAACGCACCCGGTAGGTCAGCAAAGCCCAAGAAGCGGACATAGATCAACACGCCCCAGATGATCGTGAAGATCATCACGCTTAGTTTTGCAGTCTCTAACAAGGCGTCTTTCAGCTGGTGCCACCGCATTCCGCGATACATCGCGACCAAGAATACGACGAACGCACCAATCGCGCCGCCCTCTGTGGGCGTACCCCAAGCGTCGCCGCCAAACGGGTTATAAACGAACAGGATGATCGTTAGAACCACGAACACGATAGGCAGCGCAGGAGGCAGCGATTCAAACCGTTGACGCCATGTAAAGCCGCGCACGGGTGGGCCGAAATTCTTGAACGTCATCGCCATCCCGATGATTAGAGACGCATAAACGATCGCAGAAAACGCACCGGGCACGAAACCTGCAAGCAGCAATTTACCCACGTCTTGTTCCACGATGATCGCATAGATGACCAAAATAGCAGACGGCGGGATCAACGACGCCAGCGTTCCTGCTGCAGCCACAACACCAGCCGCGAAACGTTTGTCATAGCCAATATCCAACATCTCTGGGATCGCGATGCGCGCGAATACCGCTGATGTCGCAACGGATGCGCCAGACACCGCTGCAAAACCAGCCGTCGCGAATACTGTCGACACAGCCAAACCGCCCGGCACCCACGCGAACCAACGCTTCGCAGCTTCGAACAACGCCTGTGTCAGACCCGCATAATAGGCCAGATAACCGATCAGAATGAATGTCGGGATCAAGCTAAGCGCTTGCGACGCGACCTTGGAATGTGGCACCTGCCCTGCGGTTTTCACCGAAACAGTCAGCGCCCACATGAACTGTTCGGGATCGTACCCCTTCTTCGCCCAGAAAATCCAAATCAAGCCGGTCATGCCTGCCATTGCGGCCGCGAACGCAACACGCATCCCCAGCAAAACCAGCACCAACATGCCGCCTGAAACGATCAGGCCAATATCAATCGGTTCCATGTTTAACGGCCTTCTTCTGCGCCAGAGACCGTCTCGGCCTCCATGCGGGCTTGGGTTGCGGCATCAGCGACAAGGGGCACAGCAATTGCCTGTTCTTCATTGCGGATGATGGCGCGGACATAGGCCCAGACCTGCAACATCAATCGCAGGCACAGAACGCCAAATGCGACGGGCGCCAACAGTTTCGCAGGCCACAGCGGCAGGGCGATATCCATCGAACTATCGCGGCTCCACATCGGAGATCCGAAATCAAAGCTGCGGGCGAAATGCGCCCAAGTGCCCCAAACAAGCAGGATCATCAGGATCAAAATGGTCAGTGTCGTGATCAGTTCGACAATATACAAAGGGCGACCGCTGAGTTTGCTGACGATCATGTCCATCCGGATGTGACCGCCATCCCGCTGGGTAAACGACACGCCCATAAAGGCGATCAGCGGCATCGCCTGCTGAATCCAATCGACATATCCGGGCAGCGGTTGGTTAAGAAAGTTGCGCCCGCCAACAGACACAACGGCCAGCAGCATCAAACAAAAGACCGCCAAACCACTAATGAGGGCAAAAGCGCTTTCGAGTTTGTAGAGCTGTCGGTCAATTTTACTGAGCGTGCTGTCGTCGGACAGCACAAGGGATGAACCAGCCATGGCAGGTCTCCGTCCAAAAATGAGAAAGACCCCGCGCCAACAGTATCAGCACGGGGTCTGTATCAGGGTTTAGCTGTCGCCAGCGATCATGCCAGTCACAAGATCGTACAGTTCTTGCGCAGGCAAACCACGACCCGCGTTATCCGCGATCCATGCTTCAGCAGCAGGGGCCGCAGCGGCTTCTTTGAAGGCTGCGATTTCGTCATCTGTGAATGTCACAGATGTGATCCCGCGCTCTTCCAATGCTGGGCCCCATGCAACCATCGTGTTGTCGTTATAGTTGGACACATAATGATCGAGCGCTTCGTCGATGGAATCCATCAATGCAGCGCGGTGATCGTCCGACAGGTCGTTCAACGCGTCAGTGTTCGCCACAACTGGGCAGTTCACAGTGCCCGGGTTCAGGTTTGTCGTCCACCACGTGCCGTTTTCGATTGTGCCGAATGACATGTGTGCGTGTGGTGCGAATGCGACCGCTTTCACAACGCCGCTGTCCATCGCCTGACGTACTTCGGTCGCGGACATGGATGTTGGAACACCGCCAACTGCTTCCATCGCTGCACCGATACCACCGGTTGCACGCACGGACAGACCGTCAAAGTCAGCCAAAGTTGCAGGCGCATCGCCGACACCCACAAGGTTGTACTGCGGCAATGGGGACGGCATCAAAAGCGTCGCGTTCCAACGACCAAGGTCTTCTTGGGCTGCTGGGTGGCCGTAAACAGCCATGGACAATTCAACTTCCTGCTCAAGCGATGACACGCCGAGGAACGGCAATTCCAGAACGGTGATGGATGGGTTTTTGTCACGGTGGTAGCCCGCACAGAACTGCGCCATTTCAAACGCGCCGATGGAAATACCATCTAGGTTTTCGGTGTTTTTGGACAGACCACCATAGCTGATGTTCAATGTGAATTCGCCGTTCGTTTTCTCGGAGACGAGTTCAGCCAGCTTTTCAACGTGTTCGGTAAACGCGCGGCGTTTGCCCCAAAGCGATACGTTCCATTCGGTGGCCAAAGCTTCGCCAGCAAATGCAAGTGTGACAGCCGCAACAGCGGATGATTTCAAAATAGTACGCATGATTTTCCTCCCAGAGACATGCTGATGTCTGAGGGAAGACTAGCAAAGGATTTGCGACCTGCCTATGCAAGAAAATGCCTAGCGACATGGTTCTGCTCTGCGGATTCCCGCAAAGCCAGTTTTCAGCTTTCGACAGGCGTCTCTGCCAGTTCGCGGTCCGCTTCAGGCACGTTCAATGTGGCCCATGTATCATCGCGTGGCGGCGGCGGAGGCGTGATACAAGATTGGTTGTGAATGTTCACTTTCGCCATGAAATTCGCAGAAATCGGGGCCGTAACAAACAAGAACCCCATGATCAGCAATTCATGCAATGACCCCTGCCCGATCAGGAAAGAGTTCAACATCGACGCCATCAGGAACGCACCGATGCCGACGGTCCCTGCCTTGGTGGGGGCGTGCAGGCGGCTCATTGAATTATCAAGTTTCAGCAGGCCGATGGCGGCGACAAACGTGAAAAACAGGCCAATAATCAGCGAAATCGCGACGCCAATGGTGAGAATAAGATCAAGAGTCATTCGATGATGTCCCCCCGCAGTACAAATCGGGCGTATGCGACCGTGGAAACGAAACCGAGCATTGCAATGATCAGCGTCGCTTCGAAATAGATCTGCGTGCCTTGGAAAATGCCGATCAGGACGATCAAGCCAATTGCGTTAATCACCATCGTGTCCAGCGCCAGAATACGGTCGCCCGTGCTCGGCCCTTTCCACAATCGGACCATCGCCATGATCTGGGAAATCGCCACGATGATAAACGCGGCGTACAGGCACCATGTCACAAGATCAGTTGCAAAGGTCATTGGAATATCTCCAGCAAACGGCGTTCGTAGCGGTCTTTGATGTCATCGCGCACAGCGTCCGGATCATCAGCATCCAGCGCATGCACAAGCAGGCTGTGCCCCTCGTCGGACAGATCAGCCGAAACAGTTCCAGGCGTCAGCGTGATCGTTCCGGCAAGGATCGTGATCGCCTCTGGTGACTTCAGCTCCAGCGGGATGATCACCCAGCACGGTTTCATTTGCGCGTTGGATTTCGTAAGGATGATCCAAGCAACTTGGACGTTCGCGACAAGAATATCCCAAACAACCAAAACACAGTATTTCAGCATCGGGATCAGGCGCATCCGGTCAGGGCGATCCGGCCACCAACGTGCGGTCAAGAAGGGAATGACGATGCCCAGAATGATCCCGAAGACGACCATCCCAGCAGAAACGCTGTTCTGCAGCATCGTCCAAACGACTGCTAACAAGAGCGTCAGGAAAGGGTGCGGGAACAGTTTTTGAATGAGGTGTTTCATATTTAGTGCTCACCCTCTTCATCAGTCGCATGATCGTCGTCGCCGTACCCATCGTCTTTGTAATCCGACAGCTTGCCCGGTGTGTCCAAAACGGTCGAGACATACGCGTCAGGCGCAAACAAATCTTTGGCAATCGCCGTGGTGTAGGACGTTGCGGGTCCTGCAAAGACCGTGTGTGCCACGAGCATCGTGATCAACCCACCGACCGCGACATATGACAACGCAGCAGGCGGTACCGCGATCTCTGCATCTTCGGGAACAGCGACGCCTTTCGCTTTCCAAAACACTGTGCTGCCAGCCCGTGCAAACCCCACAACGCTGATCAAGCTGGCCCCAAGCACAACTGCCCAGACCCAAACCATCGTCGCCGTGTCAAACGCAGCATCTAAGATCAGAAGTTTGCCCAAGAAGCCGGACAGCGGCGGCAAACCAGCCATAGCAATAGCAGCGACAAAGAACATCGCAGCGGTAAGGATGCCGCCTGCAATTGGTGGCTGCGCCGTCAGGTTCAGGTTTTCACGACCCGCGCGTGCAAGGTCAGCGATCAGGAACAGGGCCGCCGCGGCCAACGTCGAATGCACGATATAGTAAAGCGCGGCAGCGATCCCTTCGGGTGTGAACAGCGCAATTGACACCATCACCATGCCCATTGATCCGATAACCGAGAACGCGATCAAACGATCCAGCTTTTTCGCGGCCAATACGCCGATCATGCCAACAGCCAACGACACCAGTGCTGCAGGCATCAACCACCAACCGTGAAGACCAACAGTCGCCTCAAGCTCTGGCGGGAAGATCATCGTGTAGACCCGAATAATCGCGTAGGCGCCAACCTTTGTCATGATCGCGAACAGGGCCGCGACAGGGGCTGGTGCTTCCGCGTAGCTGGACGGTAGCCAGAAATGCAGAGGCACAATCGCCGCTTTGATCGCAAAGACCATCAACAGCAGCACGGCCGCAACACGGATACCGGACGATTCCAACGGATCGAACATCTGCACGCGCACAGCAAGATCAGCCATGTTCAGCGTGCCTGTCTCTGCGTAGATCGATCCAAGCGCGAACAAGAACAGGGTCGACCCAAGCAGGTTAAACAACACATATTGGACGCCCGCCCGCAAACGGACAGTACCGCCCGCGTGGATCATTAGGCCGTAAGACGCAATCAAAAGCACTTCGAAGAACACGAACAGATTGAACAAATCACCCGTCAGAAATGCGCCCATGATCCCCATCAGCTGGAACTGGAACAAGGCATGGAAATGCCGCCCGCGATCATCCCAACCGGACCCGATGGAATAGAGCATAACAAACAATGCAAGCACCGATGTCAGCAGGACCATCAATGTTGATAGCTGATCCGCGACAACCACGATCCCAAACGGTGCTGCCCAATCACCAAGCTGGTACAGTGTCACCGTGCCGTCAGATGCCTGCCACGCCAGCCCCAGGGCCACCGCGATCAGACCGACAATACCGGCCAGCGAAATTACCCGTTGAATGCCGATGTGATACCGCGCGGCCAGCACGATGAACGGCGCCAGAAATGCGGGCAAAACGATAGGTAGAATGACCCAGTGGCTCATGACGCATCTCCCGTCTCATGTTCGGGTTTTGGATCATCAACATGGTCGTCGTTTGCACCGAGAAACGCGCCCAGTGCGATCATCACGACGACCGCAGTCATCCCGAAAGAAATCACAATCGCGGTCAGGACCAACGCTTGTGGCAACGGGTCGGTGTAGGTCGTCGCATCCGTCAGGATGGGTGGTGCGCCAACAGTCAAACGGCCAGATGCGAACAGGAACACGTTCACCGCATAAGTCAGCAGCGATACACCCATAATCACAGGGAACGTCCGCAAACGCAGAACCAGGTACAGACCCGCAGCAGTCAGAATGCCAATGGCGGAAGCAACAAGAAGTTCCATTATTGGGCCTCCGCTTTCAATTCATGGTCTTCGCGGGATGGGTCAATATCCATCGGGTGATCCGGATCGTCCACATGGGCACGGCGGGCCAGTCGCGAGAAGCTTTCAAGCGACAGCATCACAGCACCAACAACGGCAAGGAAAACACCCAGATCGAACAATGCGGCGGTTGCCAGTTCGAATTTCTCAAATGGCGGAATACGCACATAGGTAAAATCAGACGTCAGGAACGGTTTACCAAAGAACCATGACCCGATCCCCGTGAGACCCGCGATCAGAACACCGGCCCCGATCACACCGTGATACGGATAGCGG
The DNA here is from genome assembly GCA_025141675.1 of Rhodobacteraceae bacterium S2214. Taxonomy (NCBI): domain Bacteria; kingdom Pseudomonadati; phylum Pseudomonadota; class Alphaproteobacteria; order Rhodobacterales; family Paracoccaceae; species Rhodobacteraceae bacterium S2214. The sequence goes on along the minus strand of CP081161.1, from coordinate 463,751 downwards.
ACACGGGCCGACGTCCAGCTAAAGCCGCTCGCCATGTACTGCATCACAACCGCAATCGATGCGACAAGACCCGCGATGAAACCACCACCCGGTTCGTTGTGACCGCGCCAGAAGATATAGAACGCAACCATCAACACGACAGGCATAATCACGCGGGTCATCACAACCATCATCATCGGATGCATATCACCGGCACGCGGCTGATCGGGTTTGCGGTTCAACAGACGAGCGCGGACAGGGCCGGACAGCAGTGTCTCAGTCAGTGCATAGATCAAAAGCGCTGCGATCCCGAGCACGATGATCTCGCCGTAGGTATCAAAGCCACGGAAATCGACGAGGATCACGTTCACGACGTTCGTACCGCCGCCGCCTTTGTAGGAATTGGCGAGGTGATATTCAGAAATGCTCGGCGCGATCGTGTCCCGTAGCAGGTAATGGTAAGACAGACCCATCGCAGCCAAACCGACGACAACGGAAATCACCGTGTCAGATGTCCGGCGCAACGCACTACTTTCAATCGGTGTCCGGTTCGGCAGGAAGTTCAGTGCAAGCAGCAGCAAAATGATTGTGACAACTTCAACAGTCAGCTGGGTCATCGCCAAATCAGGCGCGCTGAACACGACAAAACCGACGGATACCATCAAACCGACGATACCAATCAGGATCAGTGACAGCAGACGATTGCGGTGCAAGAAGACGAGCCCCAGTGTCGCCGCCACCAACATCAACCATCCGGCAATCTGAATGAAGTTGGCGGGCTGCAATTCGCGCGTCGCAGGGGCCACGGTTCCGGTTGCCCAAGCATGGTAGCCGACAGCAACAACCGTTACCGCCATGATCGCGGCATAGCGTGAAAATGAACCATCATGCAGCGGCGCGATGATCTTGCGAGACAGGCTGACCGACGCCGCGATGATTGCCTCGAAGATTGTTTTCGCTTCTGGGCGCGGTGCCGCATCCCACAAACGTAGCGCAGGATTGAAGATCGCGAGCATCAGCAAACCACCGACAACCGCGATGATCGACATGTAAAGCGCAGGCACCAAACCGTGCCAAATCTTGAAATACGCTTTTGGTACCTCTGCGGCTTCACCCAGCACAGAAGCAGTGACCATCTTGATGAACGGCTCGGCAAGGAACGGCGCAACACCGATCAGCACGACCAAAACAGCCAGCAATGCAGGTGGTCCCCACATGCCGACAGGTGGATCATGCGGATGCGCGGGGTAATCGTCGCGCTTCGGTCCAAGGAATGTGTGGCCAATCAGGCGGAAGCAATACGCGGCAGAAAACAGCGACCCGATGGTGGCCAAAACAGGCACTAACAACGGCGAATTGAACAGAACCGTGTGGTTCGCTTCTTCCAGCATCATTTCCTTGGACAAGAACCCGTTCAGCAGCGGAATACCCGCCATCGAAAGTGCGGCAATCGTCGCGATCCCAAAGGTGATCGGCATCAGGTGACGCAAACCGCCCAGCCTGCGAATGTCGCGGGTGTGGGTTTCGTGGTCGATGATCCCGGCAGACATAAACAAAGCGGCCTTGAACGTCGCATGGTTCAGGATGTGGAACATCGCAGCCATCGCGCCGAACGCGGTGCCTGTGCCGAGCAACATGGTGATCAAACCCAGATGCGACACGGTTGAGAACGCCAGCAATGCCTTCAGATCATGTTTGAACAGCGCAATCACAGCGCCCAGAACCATCGTGATCAATCCAGCTGTGGTCACAATCACGAACCATTCCGGCGTGCCTGACAACACCGGCCACATACGGGCCATCAGAAAAATTCCGGCTTTCACCATCGTGGCAGAGTGCAGATAGGCAGACACAGGCGTCGGGGCTGCCATCGCGTGCGGTAGCCAGAAATGGAACGGGAATTGCGCTGACTTGGTGAAACAACCCAACAAGATCAGGATCAACGCTGGCAGATACAGCGGATCAGCTTGAATCAAGTCGCGGTTCTGCAGGATCACGGACAAATCATAGCTGCCGACGATCTGACCAAGGATCATCATCCCACCGATCATCGCAAGGCCACCCATCCCCGTGACAGTCAGGGCCATGCGGGCACCTTGGCGACCCTCGGGCAGATGCTTCCAGTAGCCGATCAGCAGGAATGACGACAGCGACGTCAATTCCCAGAATACCAACAAAAGCAGTATGTTATCGGACAGAACAATCCCGACCATCGCCCCTTGGAACAACAACAGATAGGTGAAAAATTCGCCCATGTTGTCTTCGCGGGCCAGATAGAAGCGGCCGTAAGTAATAATGAGCAGGCCGATCCCAAGGATCAGGCAAGCAAAGAAGAACCCAAGCCCGTCGAGCATCAAGGTCACGTTCAGCCCAAGCAGTGGCATCCAATCAATGCGGGCGGTGACCAGATCACCGGCCAGAACTGCGGGCAGGTTCGTCAACAAACCCACAAGGGCCATCAAAGTCACCATGAACGTGACACCTGCGACGGCCGTCCGGCCAGCAGCATTCATAACGCCGGGCAGCAACGCCCCTAAAAATGGCAAAGCAACGATAAGGAAGAGGGACACGCGAACTCCTGATCTTTAGGCCGAAATGGTTGGCTCGTTTTGGTTTAAAATGGATCGCACCTCAAGGGAAACAAGTCTTATCTGAGTGATTTTGTCGATAATTGATCTACAATAGGGCGTCTTTATCGAGACCAAGCTTCACAATCTTCTCGTTCAGCGTGCGTCGGCCTATGCCTAGCGCTTCGGCGGCGGCATCCATGCGTCCGGCGTGCGCTGTGATCGCTTTGCTAATCAACTCGCGTTCGAAAGCCGCAACAGCAGATCGCAACGCATCCGGCACGTCGTCCAATTGCTGGTCGTTCCGAATGGCGCGCGCCATGCTGCCAGACCCGCGCCGCGCCGCGAGAACACGACGTTCCCCCACGTTGCGTAATTCACGGACGTTGCCGGGCCAATCATGTGCAAGCAGAGCAGCAAGATCATCCTTATCCATATCAGGCGGTTCAATTTCGTAAGCTTCGCCGTATTCCCGCAAGAAATGCGTCATTAACAACGTCACATCATCCCGACGCTGGCGCAGCGGTGGGATATTCAAAACGACGGTATTCAATCGGAACAACAAATCCTGACGCAGATCTCCTGCCGTCACGGCGGCGTCGGGATCTTCGTTCGTGGCCGATACAATGCGGATATCGACGGACACAGGCGTCGCGGACCCAACCGGCAAGACCTCCTTATCTTCGATGACGCGTAGCAGTTTGGCCTGGACCAATGCGGGACACGCCGCAATTTCATCAAGAAAAACCGTTCCACCACTGGCCGCGACCAACCGGCCCTTGGCACCGCCATCAACGCCAAACATCTCTGTTTCGAACGTTTCCGCCGACAAAGCCGCACAGTTCAGGGCCAAAAACGGACCATCAGGATTGCGCCCAAGATCATGCAGGGCACGCGCGACCAATTCTTTGCCAGTCCCTGTTTCACCAAGCACCATGACAGGCGCATCGGCTTCGGCGATATCCAAGATGTCTTCGCGCAGCGCTCTAATCTCGGAAGTCTGACCAAGCAGCACACGGTCAAGGCCGGACAACTGCAGCAACCGTTCCCGCAATCGGCCATTCGCTTGGGTCATACGGTGATTGTTCGCTGCATTCCGCAGGATCGTCAGCAATCGCCGTGGCTCATACGGTTTTTCAACGAAACTATAGGCCCCGCTTTGGATCGCCTGCACCGCCATCGGAATGTCACCATGTGCGGAAATCAGGACAAGCGGCGGCGCAAAATTGGGATCAAGGCTTTCCAATAGATCAAGACCGGACATCCCCGGCATCCGCACATCCGACAAAATCACGTCCGGCATCATCGTTGCCAGTTGATCAGCCACAGCGCTTGCACGTGACAAAGCATGTGCTGTCCAACCCGCTGCGTCCAGCAATTCGACCAAGGATTCACGCATTGCTTTGTCGTCATCAACGATCAAAATACTATGGCTCATGATGTCGTATCCTCTGTCGTATCGGCAAACCGGATATGAAAAACCGCACCGCCATCGGCGCCGTTTTCAGCAGTCATATCACCCCCGTGATCGCGCACAATCTGCGCAGAAATGGCAAGACCTAACCCCATACCACGTCCGCTATCACGGGTTGTCATGAAAGGCTCTGCCAAATCTGCAAGCGTGGCATCCCCCAAACCGTGCCCGTTATCAGTGACCGACACCCACGCCGGATCACCGCCCAATACGACCCTAACACTGGGATTTTCCGCCTCTTCAACCGCATCCGCCGCATTGCGCAGGACATTTGTCAGGACCTGTTCGATCCGCAATTTGATCCCGCGCGTCATGACAGGTTCGTCAGGCATATCCGAGATCAACGCAATTCCGCCAGCACTGTAATTCGGTTCAACCAATGCAATTGCCGCCTGCAAAGCGTCACGCAGATCGAATGGTTCAAACGGTTCGCTGCCGGACCGCGCAAAGAACTTAAGTTGACGGGTGATCCCTTCCATCCGATCCACGAGACCACCGATTTTGCCTGCTATGTCTGGCGCTGCCTTTGCACTGATTTCAGCGGCGGCGATGTGGTTGCGCATCGCGGCAATTGGTTGGCCAAGCTCATGGGTCACGGATGCGGACAACTGGCCCAATGCCGCCAGACGGCTGGATCTTTCCAATTCGCCCTGCGTCCGCTTCAAACGGCGTTCGGCGCTGCGGCGGTCCTCAATTTCTACGGCCAGCCGATCATTTGCGCGCCGCAGCTCTGCTTCCTCGTCGACCGATTTTTGCAAAGCCACAGCCATACGGCGCGACCTTTGGACTTGGACCATGATAAACGCCAAACCCGCCGCAAAGATTAAAGCCGCAGTCACTAGCCATGTGCGTGTCGTAGCGCGGTCATCGCTTGCAAAGTAATGGATTGCCCAATCATGCGGCAAATCACGCGCGACCACGTGTAATCTTTCATCACCGCCAATCGACGCACGAAACGCGTCATGGGGCGACCATTGTAATGGTTGTAGGTCCTGACCGGAAAACTGGCGGCTTTGTGCAATGGCGCCGCGTTGCGTATCGGTCAATGCAGTCAGCGTGCGGTATTGCCACGCTTCATCTGACGCCAACAAGACAACGCCATCCTGATTGACCAACAAAACTTGTTCACCAGAATCTCGCCAGCTTTGCGCCAATTGGGACAGATCGATCTTGATCGCAATCACGCCAACAATCGCATCGGCCCCGTCGCGCACCGCATCTGCGATAAAATAACCGGGCAAACCGGTTGTCGCACCAATCCCGTAGAACCGACCCTGCCCACCGCCCAATGCCGTCTGGAAATACGGACGGAAGGCATAGTTTTGACCAACAAAACTGCCCTCCAGATGCGCATTAGACGCTGAAATCGTAGCACCACTGGGCTGCATCAAATAGATGGCATCCAATTCAGCCTGAGCCGCGAAATCTTTCAGTCGATCATTCAACAGATCACGGTCACCACCTTGGGCCGTCGCCACAACAAACGGATCGCGGGCCAGAACATACGTCAGGTGCGAAAAGCGCGCGAGCTCGGACGTGACCGTGCTGTGATAAAGCGACAACCGCCCTTCGGCTTTCGACAATTCCTCGGATTCGAAATACCGATACGACAATTGGTTAACCAAGGCGGCTATGGCCAAGACCACAAGGGCTGTCAGAAATCGGGGAAGGCGGCGCATGTGTATCGGTCGCGTGAAATGGGTCAAATGTCAAACAATCAGGGTTTTCCAATGACGACAGCGGACTAGGTAGCGATTGGCGCACATGAAGCGTGATTTGACAAAATGTCGCACGGCGTCAGTGTGATCAGGACGGAATCAAAAATGGGGATACACATGCGTTTATCGAACAAACTTAAACTCTCGGCGACAGCGCTTGCGCTGATTGCGAACGGGGCAACTGCGGAAACGCTGCGCTGGGCATCCACGACAGATCCACAGACAATGGACCCCCATGCCGTGAACGCGGCCCCTGTGCTGTCGTTCCTGAACAACGTGTATGAAGGTCTTGTGCGCCGCGGCAAAGATATGGCGATTGAACCGTCCTTGGCTGAATCGTGGGAACCACTCGAAGGCGAAAACGGCTGGAGGTTTAATCTGCGCCAAGGCGTGACCTATCAGGACGGGTCCGAATTTACGGCAGAAGACGTGAAATTCTCCTACGAACGCGCATCAAACGAAGCATCAGACGTGCGGTCATGGTTTGCGCCGGTTTCTGAATTCCGCGTCGTTGATGACTTTACCGTCGAATTCGTAACCTCCGCGCCGAACCCGCTGTTCCCTGACAGCATCGCGAATTTCATGATCATGGACAGCGGTTGGACGACAGACAACGACGCAGCCCTGCCTGCACGTGACGCGGAAAACCATGCAACCCGCAATGCAAATGGCACCGGCCCATTCATGATTGCATCCCGCGACCCGGGCGTGACAACGACGCTTGCGCCATTTGAGGGCTGGTGGGACGAAGCGGAACACAACATCACCGAGGCGACATTTACGCCAATCGGCAACGCATCCACGGGGCTTGCCGCACTTTTGTCCGGCGAGATCGACTTCATCCAGCCAATCCCGTTGCAGGATGTGGGTCAGGTCGAAGGCCGCGATGGATTTAAGGTTCTCGAAGGCTTGGAAACCCGCGTGATCATGTTTGGCTTTGGCCACGAACACGACACTCTGCTGTTTTCCGAAGATGTGACGGACACAAACCCTTTCACAGATCCGAAAGTGCGGCTTGCAGTGGCGCATGCGATTGACGTGAACACCATCGACCGCGTCGTGATGCGCGGCAAAATCGAACCTGTCAGCCAATTGGTACCTGAAGGCATCTCTGGCTATTCCGAAGCAAACGCAGACCGTCCTGAATATAATCCAGAGCGTGCGAAAGAACTGCTTGCCGAAGCTGGGTATCCAGACGGGTTCTCGTTTGGTCTGAAATGCACAAACGACCGCTACATCAACGATGAGGCGCTGTGCCGTGCGGCAGCATCTATGCTGGCCGCTGTTGGTATGAACGCAGAACTGACAACAGTGCCAGTGCGCAACTACTGGGAACAACTGCGAGCCGACGATTTCGACATGTACCTGCTGGGCTGGTCCCCAGGCACATTCGACGCGGAACACCCGATCCGTTTCTTGATGCATTCTCAGGATGACGAAAAGAAACTGGGTTCGTGGAACTTCGGCAACTATTCCAACGCCGAAGTTGACGCGCTGCTGCCGCAAATCCAGCAGGAAATTGATGCGGACGCCCGCCAGGCGCTGATTGATCAGGTTGTCGAAATCACACAGGCCGAAACTGCCTATGTGCCGCTTTACACACAGCCGCTGATTTGGGCTGCGAAAGACAACGTTGATCTGACACAGCGTGCCGACAACTTCTTCATGTTGCGCTGGGTCACTGTGAACTAATCCACGCGTTACGCGTTTATCAAAAGTCAGGGCCGCATTTGGCCCTGACTAGACACGAATAGGCCAATACGATGATCTATCTCATCTTCAAACGGCTCGTCCAATCGGCGTTTGTGATGTTGGCTGTCGCGTTTCTGGCCTTTTCACTATTCCGCTTTGTGGGCGATCCGGTCAGCCAGATGACGGGCGTCGAAACCTCGGTCGAGGACCGCGAACGCCTGCGCGAAGATCTTGGCCTGAACGACCCCTTTGCCCTACAATTCTACCGCTTCTCAACGGATCTATTGAAAGGCGACTTTGGCTATTCCTACCGGACCCGCGAACCCGTCGGCGAAATGATCGCGAAACGCCTGCCCGCGACGCTTGAACTTGGCACTTTCGCGCTGGTCATATCGCTGATCATTGGCATCCCCGCTGGCGTTTACACAGCGCTACGACCAAGCGGCGTCGCATCCCAAGCGATCTTGCTGACCACCCTTGTCGGCGTCTCGATCCCCACGTTTGTGATCGGGATCATGCTGATCTTCCTGTTCGGCGTGCAGCTCGGTTGGCTTCCCACCTTTGGCCGATCCGGCACCACACAAATCGGCGGGTGGAGCACATCATTCCTCACGCTCGACGGCTGGCGGTCATTGATATTACCGGCTCTTACGCTTGGGGTTTATCAACTGACCCTCACCATGCGGCTCGTCCGTGCGCAAATGATGGAAGTCATGAAAACCGACTACATCCGCTTCGCGATGGCACGCGGCATCCCGACGCGGTCGCTGCACTACAAACATGCGCTCGCGAACACGATGGTCCCCGTCATCACGATCATTGGCCTACAATTCGGCGGCGTGATCGCGTTTTCCATCGTAACAGAGTCTGTTTTCCAGTGGCCCGGCATGGGCCTGCTGTTCCTTGAATCCATCCGGTTTGTCGATATTCCGGTCATGGGCGTCTACCTTGTCGTGATCGCGTTTTTCTTTGTGTTGGTGAACCTGATCGTTGATCTGCTCTACGTGGCAATCGACCCGCGCCTGCGCGTGAAGGAGGCAGCGTAATGTTATATCGCCTTTGGGACAGTGACGGTTTCTGGCTTTTCCGACGCAGACCAGCCGCCATCATCGCCGCACTCACAGCGCTTGCGATCCTGTTCGGGGCAATCTTCGCACCGTGGCTCGTAGACACTAATCCGTATGATTTGGCGTCTTTTTCGCTGATGGACGGACTTTTGCCACCCATGTGGGAAGAATTCGGCACAGCCCGCTTCCCGCTTGGCACAGACGATCAAGGCCGCGATATGGTCGCCGCGATCCTGTACGGCGCGCGCCTGTCGATGCTGATCGGGATCGTCGCGATGGCCATCGCGCTGGTGCTTGGGGTCAGCCTTGGCCTGATCGCGGGCTACTATGGCGGCCGATTGGACGCGATCATCATGCGGGTCGCGGACGTGCAGCTGGCGCTGCCTGCGATCCTGACCGCATTGCTCATCGACGGTATCGCGCGCGGCATTCTGCCCTCGGACATACATCAAGAACTGCGGGTGATCGTTCTCACAACCGCAATTGCCCTATCGCTGTGGGTGAACTTTGCGCGCACCGCCCGCGCGTCCGTCTTTGTCGAAAAGAACAAAGAATACGTGCAGGCTGCGATGATCATGGGCCAACATCCCCTGCGCGTCATGCTGTGGCATATCCTGCCCAATATCATGGGGCCACTGCTGGTGATCATGACCGTGGACCTTGCCAGCGCGATCCTGCTCGAAGCCACACTATCGTTCCTCGGCATCGGATTACCGGCGGATTCCCCTTCGTTAGGCACGCTTATCCGCATCGGCATGGGCTTTCTGCTGTCCGGCGAATGGTGGATTTTGTGGGTACCAACGATGTTCCTTGTCGCCCTTGTCGTGTCCATCAACGTGCTGGGTGATTTCTTGCGCGATGTCTTTAACCCGAGGTTGCGCTGATGTTGTCCGTCACAAATCTGACCGTCAAATTCCCGTCGCGGCGGGGTGAATTCACGACCATCGAAAACGTGAATATCAGTGTCAAAGCAGGCGAAATCCACGGCCTTGTCGGCGAAAGCGGGGCTGGCAAATCGACCATCGGCGCCGCCATCATCGGGCTGCTGCAAAGCCCCGGTTATGTGGCACAAGGCGAGATGTCTTTGGGCGACACCAACCTGCGCGACCTGACAACCGCGCAGGCACATGCGGTGCGCGGTGCGCGTATTTCAATGATCTTCCAAGACCCGCAAACCAGCCTGAACCCGCTGATGCGGATCGAAGACCAGTTGATCGAAACGATGCAATCGCACGAGGATATTTCAGACACTGATGCACGCGCGCGTGCCGTTGATCTGCTGACCGAGATCGGAATCAAAAACGCCAGTGACCGGATCAAGGCCTACCCCCACCAGTTTTCCGGCGGCATGCGGCAGCGTGTTGTGATCGCGCTTGCGCTATGCACGAACCCCGATCTGATCATCGCGGATGAACCGACAACCGCACTTGACGTGGCGGTTCAGTCTCAGGTTCTCGACCTGATCCGCGAACTGGCGGACACACGCGGGATCGGTTTTATCCTGATCACCCACGACATTGGCGTGATTGCGCAGATTACCGATAACGTCACCGTTTTGCGTGGCGGAAAAGTGATGGAAAGCGGCCCAACAGAACGCGTACTGCGGCTGCCAGAACACCCATACACGCGCGCCCTGCTCGCCGCTGTTCCGCGACTGGATCAAAAGATCGACCGCTTTCTTGTTCCTGCAACAGAAGCCGACGTCGACGCACCCGAAATCGTCAGCGGGATGGACGCAGAGGCGTGGTTACTGGCCGGTGGCATCCAAGACCCCATCGGGTTGGAAGCGCAGGACATCACCGTGAAATTCGCAGGCGAACGCACGTCTCTGTTCCGCAAACCCGACAGTTTCACCGCGTTAGACTCTGTTTCCATGTCTGTCAGACCGGGCACGGTAATGGGTCTTGTGGGCGAAAGCGGGTCTGGCAAATCGACGATGGCAAAGGTTTTAACCGGCCTCGTGCAGCCCAGCGCAGGCACGATGACGCTGGACGGCAAACCGCTGCCCGACGCAAAATCACGGGCACGCAAAGACCCATCGCGGCGGATCATCCAGATGGTGTTCCAAGACCCCTATAGTAGCCTGAATTCCCGGCACCGTGTTGGCGCGCTGCTTGCGGAACCACTGTGGCTTTACGGGTTAGAAGACGACGCCAAAAAGCGCCGCGCGTTATGTGCTGCGATGTTGTCGCTTGTTGGGTTGGCACCTGATGCGATCGACAAATACCCGCATCAATTTTCAGGCGGTCAACGACAACGGATTGCGGTGGCGCGTGCGCTTCTGGCGCGACCGCGGTTCCTAATCTGTGATGAACCGACATCAGCCCTTGATGTGTCAATCCAAGCCCAGGTGTTGAACCTGCTCAAAGACCTGCAAAGCACCTTTGGACTGACAATGCTGTTCGTCAGTCATAACTTAGCCGTCGTGCGGCAGATGTCTGATGACATCACAGTTCTGCAAGGCGGGAAAGTCATGGAATCAGGCGGATCAGAGCCGTTTTTCACCAATCCACAGGCCGACTATTCGAAAAACCTGCTGTCGCTGACGCCAACGCTTTAGTCGGCGATGAACGTGCCATAGACGATGCCCTCGGTGCCTTCGGACAGGATCAAACCGCCGACCTCGTCAGGGGTGCCGCCATCGGCATCCAACCCAAAGAACTGCCCTTGGGCGACCGTCGTCGTGTCTGACCCCGTAATGTCCACAGCGCCGTCACTATCGCGCAGCGACAAGGTACCGCCCGAAAACGCACCGTCGGCAATGATTGCATTGCGCAGCTTGATCTCGGTCACAGGGCTATCCACGACAAGGCCGCTGATCTGGCTAACACCTTCAAATTCGTCCAACGTCACGGTCAAGCGGTCGACACCAAATGCCACGTCAACAACGCTGCGGCCCTTGATCAGGTCGACACCGTTTGTGCCAGTGATGACAAAACCGGATGCACCACCTTCAAACCGCGCATCACCGGTCGTGCGCAGATCGGCAAGCGGCGTGGCCAAACCAACAATCCCAACCGCGTCTGCCTGATGAAACGCAGATGCATTATCATAATCGCCCAGCACATCATTATTGAGGTACGCAGCCACGTCAGCAAGGCTAAGCGATCCATCAATTCGTTCATACAACCCGTCGCGGGTCAGTACACTCCGGCTACCGTCGGTGTTTGTGACCAATGCAGCGGATGAAATCACAGTTTGGTTCGCTTCGATTGCTGCCAATGTCGCCAAAAGAACCGGATCACTTGGATCGATTTCAACAGGTGCGACTGTGCCCACACCATCCAACGACGGTGCAACTTCGTCTTCGATTGGCGGGGTTGAAGTCGCAAGATCATCTGGCAAGTCAACGTCTGCAGGATCAACCGGTGTCGGCTCGGTCGGGACAGGTATAGGCACATTAACGGCCACTGGACCGCTGCCGCCGCCACATGCGGACAGGATTGTCAGGGAAAGCACCGCAGCAGGGATCAAAATGACCTTTGGGACAAACATCTGAAAACCCTTAAAATACAAAATCATCGGCACTTAACGTCGTGGCAGAAACGCCAAACACCGTGACTGATGTGTCTTCGGCAGAGAACACAGCACCCTGCGCACCGTCAGTCACAAAATCCATGACGTTTGAGGCGTCAATATCACGGAAACCGGACAGTTTGATGGTATCCACACCGACCGTGAAATCGACGCTCGACGGATCAATATCGCGGCTTGCGGCCGTTGTAATGTCACCGACAAGAAAACCCGCAATGACATCGTTTCCGTCGTCTGGACGGAACACAAACTGATCGGCACCACGCCCCCCCATCAGGAGATCATCATCCCGACCGCCGATAATGACGTCATCGCCAAACATCAGGCCACGACCACCTTCGCCGCGGATCTTGTCATTGCCAACACCGCCGGACAGATTGTCCGCGCCGATCCCACCGATGATCACGTCGTCGCTGCCGTTGCCTTGAAGGTTTCCGTTACCGGACAGCGCAACAACCACGTCATCACCTGCGCCGCCCGTGGCCGTTGTGTGACCCAGACCATCAATAATTAGATCATTATCGCGACCACCGTTCAATGTGTCGTTGCCAGCAAGCCCATACAGCCCGTCTTCACCGTTGCCACCTGTCAGAGTGTTATCCAACACGTTGCCAATAATCAGATCGCGGAAACCGCCACCAATGGCATTTTCGATCAGGGACGACAGGTTGCCGTTGTAAAGGTACGGATTGGCGATATTACCTTCGGCAAAATATACACCTTCGCCTGTCGTATCTGGCAGGAAGCGTTCGCCGAAACTGGTGAAGCTACCGGGCTGCAGATTGATCGTCATGTGATCTTCGCCATTCGACAGATCAAGCGTATCAATGCCCGCACCATCCCAGATCGCACGCTGCATCTTGTTGTTGTTCGGCAGGCCTTGGGATTCGCCGTTAATCAACAACTCGCCTGTGCTGAAGTTCACTTGGTAAAGTGTATCGTCTGACTGGGCTTCGAAGTTGGCCCCGAACTGGTACTGCAGGGCTGCAATATCAGCCAACATGAACGTTTCCGGCCCGTGTTCAGTGCCATAATACAGGGAATTCGTATCCGGGTGGGCGCGATAGGACATCACGCTCCACGAATGACCCTGATAGGCTTCCGGCAAACCATGTTCTTCATCGCCGTGACCATGGTCGTCATGGGCGTGTTCAAGCCCAAGTCCGTGACCCAATTCATGCAAGATCAAATGGTCAACGTAGTCGCCCATGATCGGCGTATCGCGGTCGGGGTTATACACATGCATGACTCCGCCGTTGTAGCCATAGACATATGCGGTTGATGTGTTTTCGCGGAAGCTAAAATAAAGGTCCGCATTTTGTTCCAGCGCGTCCACTTCGGTGAACGTCACACCTGTGTATGCGGTGACATCCGCAAAGACCTGCAAATGGCGGTCGATAGAGGCTTGGTTCAGAACCGAATTCGCATCATCAAAGGCGATATCGGCTGTTAAATCAAAGGTGTATGTGATTTCCCCGCCAGCATCATAGACGCTGTCCATCAACAAGCCGTCGATCAGTTCGTCAAGAAGGGGATCACCGGTATCAATCACATCAGGCCTACGGACACGGTTATAGCCATCAACGGATTCGTCGCTTTCAAACACACCAACATCAACTGTCCCGAGCCGGGATTCCCCGTCGAGGTCTGTTGTGACAGCAGACAAGTTCGTGCCCGCGTTAACCGCGGCAGAGCTTGGGTCAATGTGGTAATTCCCGTAAGCAGCATCCCGGAAGCCAGCGTCGGCGATTTCTTCAAATCCCCCGCTAACTGGGCCCGTTGTATCGCTTTCGGCCCGTATGCGCAAACCGCGTCCGCCGACGAACATGTTCGTCACGGCCGTAATGGCGGTCGCATCCGCAGATGCGTCCACGGCAAAGACAGTATCATCGCTCAGGCTGATCAGGTTGTTCGCGATGGTATTGACGCCAGACGTTGCCAACCTGATTGCACCTAGCGACGCCAGTTCACCTGACACAAGGCCCTGACCGCTAAAATACCCTTCCCACGCGCTACCTACGACATCATCTTGCGCCAGCAACGTGTTCAAATAACCGGCATCGACAATCGTGTTGTTCGCAACAGTCGCGCCGCGCACGTTGTTCAGGGTCACCGCGGCATTACCAGCCCGTTCAATCAAATTGTTGGCCACCAGCATTTGGCCGTGATCCCACATCGTGCCGCTTTCAGGATCGACGCTGTCCATCGCATTCTGAAAATGGATTGATTTGCCTTCATCAATTTTCACGGTGACCGTGGTTTTGGACCCAACCCACGACACCATAGTATTGTAATTGTCGCGGAACGTGTTGTCGGTCACGAAGATCTTGAAACCGTCGTTTTCATCGAAACTATCCAGCCCCTTAAATGACACCGCATGGGTGCCATTCGACGTGTGCTGGGTGTTGTTGTAAATCTCGTTGCCCGTCACGGTGATGTAGTCGTTACCACCGTGCGCAGAAATCGCGTGCGCTGCACTATCGTGGATCACATTATTGACGATCTCGATGTGGGTACTGCCCTTTGGCAACGATATCGCTGCAGAATTGAAAAGGACGGGCTTGCCGGATCCGCTTTGATCGATGCCTGCGTCTTCATGGAACTGGATCATCTCGTTGACAGTTTCGACCAGCACTTCGTTAGGATCACGTTCAAAATATTCGTAGACTGGATTGCCGTCCGCGTCCTCGGATGTCGCGATCCGGTACGTCCACTGCGCGTCCAACGCATCATCCAAAGTGACCGATGTCGCGGGTCCTTCGATTTCAAATCCCTCAATCCGAATGTGACTACTGTCACGCAGAACAATCGCGCCGTTGCCGTCGTAATGGAATTTGACAGTGCCTTCGTACAAGGGCTTGATGACAATCGGGTTGGCTTCGGTGCCGTGAACATCATTCATTTTGACGATGGTATCGGAACTGTCTTTCCAGATATCGCGGACCCAATCGCTGCCGTTCCAGATCAGATCGCCATAGGTATCATTCTGATAAGTACCCGGAAGATAGTAAACCGTATCACCGGGCATCAGCGCATCGCCGATCCCGTCGATTGTGGCAAAGGGAAAATCACGCGTGCCTTCATTTGCATCATCGCCGAAGGTGCTGACGTAATAGGTCGAAGGCATAAATCACCAAAATCACTCGAATAGATCGAGGATTAGGCGATTATCATGCCAGCAGAACGGCACAGCCTAGGCATCATTAAGGCGAATTATGACGGGCGTTCCATAAGTGTTAACGCTTCTGCAAAGAAATTCGGCCCACCAAAGTTTCCGGATTTCAACGCGACAGCCAGTGGACAGTCATCCACCGCCAGCACAGGCACGCCCGCCGCTAGACGTGGACCAACGCGCAGGTTTCGCGCGTTTAACCCCGATACAGCTGCACCGGACGTTTCGCCACCAGCAACGACCATCCTGTTAATCCCAGCATCTGCCAAAGCCGCCGCAAGATCGGCAAACATACTTTCGATCGCGCCTGCAATCACGTCGGTGCCGTATGTCTCTTGCGCTGCACGCACGACATCCGGATCGGCAGAGGTATAGACCAACGGCGGCATATCTTGCGCCAGCACCCAATCCACGATGTCATCGACCTTTCCTGCGCGGTCCATCACGTCAGCGGCAGATAATTCCTTCGCAGGGTTCGTTTTTGTGAAATTTTCAACCTGACCACGCGTGGCGCGGCTACACGACCCAGACAAAACAACACCCGGTCCCGTCACACCGTCCCAAGGCACCGCTTTCGCCGTCAGCCCGAAATTCACAGGCAGTCCAATCGCAATACCGGACCCACCGGTCAACAATTTCCGGTCCTTCACGGCTGCACCGATAGACCGCAGATCATCATCTGCAATCGCATCCACGATGACCATCGACTCGGGCAACGCAGCGATTGCGCCTTCAATGGCATCGGCGCCTTGGCCGACCACCTTCATCGGCACATGGGTCACGTCCCACGTGGTTTGCAACGCCAATACACGCCTGAGATCCGCGTCAGCCATCGGCGTCAGCGGGTGATCCTGCATCCCACATTCATTCAGCAAACCGTCATTTACGAACAAATGCCCTTGATAGACACTGCGTCCGTTTTCTGGAAAGGCGGGGCACGTCACGACGTGTGTTTCACCAAGCCGTTTTGCTAAGGCTTCCGCCACCTGCCCGATGTTGCCCTTTGCGGTGCTATCGAACGTTGAACAGACCTTGAAAATGATCTGGCTGGCCCCCTGCGACAGCAACCATTCACAAGCTGCAAGCGATTGGGCAATCGCATCATCCACCGCAATCGTGCGCGATTTCAACGATACAACTCCCGCGTCCACATCCGCCACGTCGGCATCGGGAACGCCCACGAATTGCATCGTCCGCATACCCCCTTCGGCCAGTGTCAGGGCAATGTCGGATGCACCGGTGAAATCATCCGCGATGACGCCTATTTTCATGTCTTTATGTCTCGTGTTGGACCGCGATCTAGTCGGGTGATATGGTCCGCAATGTCCTGCGGAAAGTAGTCTCTAACAAGGGGATCATGGCCAGGAATGATAAGATTTGGATGACTTGCCAATTGTTCCAACGTTGTGAAACCATCGAGCATGTTTTGCATATCTACCACAATCGGAAACGGTTTGCGGGCATGCAGATTTTCCCAAAAATGCGCCGCATCTGACGCCAGTACCAAGCACCCTGCCGATGTCCGCACGCGCACCGCCTGTAAACCGCGTGAATGGCCGCCAATACAATGCACAGTCACGCCATCCGCCACCTGTCCATCACCGTCGTAGAAGACGACTTTGCCAGCATAAAGACGCTTGATCGCTGTGCAAATGTGATCCGCCGTAAAAGGCATCCGCAGCGTGTCGTGACACATACAGGGGCCGGTCGCGTATGCCATTTCCGCGGATTGCATATGTAAGGTCGCGTTCGGGAACAGGTCCAGCCCGCCAGCATGATCATAATGCAGATGGGTGACGATAAGGGTCGTGATGTCGTCCGGCTTGATCCGCAAAGGTGCTAGGGCTGTGACGGGATCCATGCGAATTGGACGATCCCGCGCTTCTGCCTCTGCCCCGGCATAGCCGGTATCGACAAGAATCGTTTGATCCCCGCACCGCAGCACCCACATGAAATAATCCATCGCATGCGGGGCGTCGTGGTTGTCATCAAAGATAAAGCTATCGGCACGGGTCCGTGCATTGCGATCCGCGTACTTGACGGCATGGACCAGCCATTCGGTCATTGGGCAACCTGCGTGAATGTCTTGATGTCTTTAGCGGCAATCATTGGACCAACTGCAGAGTCAAAGTTTTTGAAATGCGTGCTGCCCAGATGCACGTCAAAAGCAGCGCGATCTTTGTATAGTTCGTACAAGAACACCTCGGTGGGGCGATCCGGTTCCGTTAGGACATCGAATTGCAAGCAGCCTACTTCTTGCGCCAAAGAAGTCTGCGCATTCGCGATCATCAGCGGCATGAAATCTTCAACGCGATCTGGATGCAAAGAGAATGTCACGCAAACGGCGTAAGTCATGATACTGTCCTTCTTTTTCCAATTGCAGTGCGCAGTAGAAATTTGATGTCGTTATTAACATTTTCCCCCTGCCCTCCAAAGGGTTTCTTCGCGTATGAGTAATGCATACTAGTGTGTCACCAGATAAATATGCATTATTGCATTTTTTAACGTATGCATTAATTATAGTGACTGTCAAACTTCTTTGACTGTCTAAGGGGAACTATAATGACCAAATCGTTTCAAATTGCCGTTTTCGATGGTGACGGTATCGGACCAGAAATCATGGGGCCGACGGTCGCGATTCTGAATGCTATGGCCAAGAAAAGTGACGCCTATGATTTGGTTTTCACAAACCTGCCTGCAGGCGCCGCGCATTATGCGCAAACGGGTGATGGGCTCCCTGCTGAATCCATTCGCAAAGCATCAAAATCGGATGCGATCCTTTTATCCGCGATGGGACTGCCTGACGTCCGCTATCCAGACGGCACTGAAATTTCGCCGCAGATCGACCTACGCAAAGAATTCAATCTATTCGCTGGTGTACGCCCCGTTCGCGTCGTCCCCGGCGGCCTGACCCCCCTGAAGATGCCAGAAGGCAAATCCATCGACTTCGTGCTGATCCGTGAAAGCACCGAAGGGCTTTTTCATACCCAAGGCACCGGTGAAGTCACAGAAGACTACGCACGCGAAACCTTGCAGATCACACGCAGCGTTTCGGAGAAATTGTTCGCCTTCGCGTTCAATCTCGCCAACGATCGCAAGGCACAAGGCCGCGGCCCGGGTCGGGTCACCTGCGTTGATAAAGCAAATGTGTTTCGCTCTTTTGCATACTTTCGGGGCATCTTTGATGAAGAAGCGGCGCGCCATCCTAATTTGACCGCTGACCACGCCTATGTGGACGCTACAGCCCTTTGGATGGTGCAAAAACCATGGGACTTTGACGTAATGGTCACTGAAAACATGTTTGGTGATATTTTATCCGACCTAGGGGCCGGACTAATGGGCGGGCTTGGCCTCGCGCCGTCAGCTGACATCGGACTGCACCAAGCAGTGTTTCAACCATGTCATGGATCAGCGCCGGATATCGCAGGCGAAGGCAAAGCAAATCCCTTTGCGATGATCCTGTCTGCCGCCATGATGCTGGAATGGCTTGGCACAAAACATGACATTGCAGCGATGCTGGACGATGCCGCAAAGATCAGAACAGCGGTCGATGCAGCCGTCGCCAACAAAACATCTGTGACAGCTGACCTTGGCGGTTCATCAACGACCAGTCAGGCAGCAGCAGCAATCGAATTGGCGGTGACCTAATGCTGAAGGTTGCCTGTCTCGGCGCGGGGTTCTTTAGCCAGTTTCATCGTGATGGCTGGGAACGGATTGATCAGACCGACATCGTTGGTGTGGCGGATCATGACCCCGACAAAGCATCCGCGACAGGCTACCCAAGCTATACGTCCTTGTCCGACATGTTGGCGGCGACCGCACCAGATATTCTTGATATCGCGGTGCCGCCCAGCGCACATGCAGAAGCCATTCGCACAGGTCTGAACGCGGATCTAAAACTGATCATCTGCCAAAAACCGTTTTGCACGTCTCTCGAAGAAGCACGGGAAATGACAGCTTTGGCGCAGGCCAAAGGCATTCCGCTGATCATTCACGAAAACTTCCGGTTCCAACCTTGGTATCGGGTCATAAAATCGGCCATCGACGATGGCGCAATCGGGACACCGCTTCAGGCGACATTTCGATTACGGCCCGGCGATGGCCAAGGACCGGACGCGTACCTCGCGCGTCAGCCTTACTTCCAACAGATGGAACGCTTCCTTATCCATGAGACCGGCGTGCATTATATCGATACGTTCCGGTTTATGTTTGGCAACCCAACCGCGCTTTATGCTGACCTGCGGAAAGTGAATCCCGTGATCGCGGGAGAAGACGCAGGGCTGGTCATGTTTGACCATCCGAACGGAATGCGCTGTCTTCTGGACGGCAACCGCAACCTTGATCACGCTGCCACAAATACACGCTGCACAATGGGCGAAGGGCTGTTTGAAGGCACCGAAGGAACCATCACCTTGATGGGCGACGGATCAGCGCAGTTGCGTCAATTTGGTAGCACTACAGCTAAAGAGATAATATCGCAGGATAATTCGGGAACTTTTGGGGGCGATTGTACGTTTAGTCTCCAGAAGTGTGCCGTGGAGTGTCTTGTGGACGGTGGCGCATTCGAAAACGATGCGAATGATTACCTCAAGGTAATTGAAGTCGAGGCGGCAGTTTACAGGTCGGCGCGATTGATGAGAAAGGTTGAATTGTTAAGTAATGACCAATAGCGCAATACCGACGTCAAATACGATGGTTGCAATCGAGCAGTTGAGAGATCTGATTTTCTCGGGTCAGCTTGGTGCCGGAACGGATCATCTGGAAAGTGAACTTGCGACACGACTAGGCATGTCTCGCACCCCCGTCCGTGAAGCGCTTTTACGACTAGAAGGCCAAGGTCTATTGAAGGTTCGCCCGCGCAAGGGCGTCCGCATCACCCCGTTTTCCCCACGCGATATGGAAGAAGTCTACGAAGTCCTAACAGAGCTTGAAAGTCTCGCCGCGGCAAATGCCGCAAGCCGCAATCTGACAGACGCCGATCTGGCGGTTCTATCCCAAGCCATCGTGGACATGGACACAGCCCTAGTACTGGACCGTCGCGAAGATTGGGCCGCAGCCGACGACGTTTTTCACAGCGAACTTGTGCGTCTTGGGAATAACGAACGCGTTCGCATGATCGCAGAAGTCATGTCAGATCAGGTCCGTCGGGCGCGGCTTGTCACACTTTACATGCGTCCCGCCCCGACCAAATCAAACGACGATCACCGCCAGGTCGTTGACGCCATCCGGTCCGGCGATCCTGAGCGTGCGCGCACAGTGCACAGGCAACACCGGATCGCCGCCAAAGACATTTTGCTCTCCCTGTTGGAACGTCACCACCTTAGCAGTCTTTGACCGATACGCGTTGCGTTCAGTTGCGCTTCACCATTGTAGAGCCTATCTGCAATTGACCGACTTGGAGCGCACATTATGGCCAATCACCTTTACCAAAACGATCTGCCTGATGGCCTAAACCTAGGGCCAATGGTTGCTATTGATTGCGAAACGATGGGGTTGAATCCGCATCGGGATCGTTTGTGCTTAATCCAAATGTCTAGCGGCGACGGTGATTGCCACCTTGTTCAGATCGCGAAAGGCCAAACCGAGGCACCGAACCTGTGCAAAATGCTGGCCGATCCCGACGTCGTCAAACTGTTCCACTATGGTCGTTTTGATATCGCGGCGATGCACAACGCGTTTGGGACACTTGCAGCCCCTGTGTATTGCACCAAGATCGCATCGAAACTGGTTCGCACCTACACAGACCGCCACGGATTGCGGAACCTGCTGCACGAAATGATCAGCGTCGATATTTCCAAATACCAACAGCAAAGCGATTGGGGCGCGGAAACCCTGACCGACGCACAGCTGAACTACGCGGCATCCGATGTGTTGCACTTGCACAAACTCAAGGCCGCATTTGACGTTATGCTCGCACGTGAAGGGCGGACCGAAATAGCGCAAGCCTGTTTCGATTTCTTGCCAATGCGTGCCAAACTTGATCTGGACGGGTGGCCCGACGCGGACATCTTCGCACATTAAGGACGCAGCGTGGCAACCTATAAGAACTTTCATACGTGGTTTGTCGGATGGGTGAAAATCATCCTGCCGCTGGTCGCGATTGGATTGTTGTCCACCATGTTCCTGTTCGCCCGCAGCCCGTCTGAAACTCCGGATATCCCCGTGGCTCAACTGGAAGAACTGGCGCGTGAACAGCAGATCACATCACCGCAGTTTTCCAGCGTGACCGACGATGGATCAGTCGTCGCGGTGTCCGCCAAGAACGCAAAACCCGAAAGCGGCAGCGCAACGACATTGCTGGTCGAAGACCTAAACATCGCCATCGACTCTGCTGATGGGACAACCATGAATGTCACATCAGGCATGAGCATCCTGAATAGCAAAGATCGAACCGCACGGCTGAACGGGCTTTCGCGCGTCACAACATCCAGCGGCTACACGATGGAAACTGTCGGCATCAGCGCAGACCTGCGCACAGGGGAAATCATCTCTGACGGTCCCCTTGAGGTACACGCCCCTTTTGGTGAACTGTCGGCAGGCAAAGTACGGATAGCAGTATCAAAAGACGGCGACGGGCAGCAGATGCTGTTCACACAAGGCGTCCGCCTGCTATACACGCCTGAGAATACACAGCCTTAAGGGCCGGAAGGACAGACCAGATGATCAGATCGATCGCGCTTTTTGCCTTGCTTTTGGCCAGCCCCGTGATGGCCCAGACCAACATTGATTTAGGCGGCATCACGACCAATCCAAACGCCCCGGTCGAAGTGGCAGCCGACAGTCTGTCGGTCGATCAGGATTCCGGCACGGCGGTTTTCGAAGGCAACGTTCTGATCGGGCAAGGTGATCTTCGGATCGGGGCTGCACGGGCGCAGGTGGTTTACGATGGTGCGACCGGCGGCATCGCCAGCTTTGCGGCCAGCGGCGGTGTGACCTTCACGACAGCCACCGAAGCCGCAGAAGCGCAAAATGCCAACTATGATCTGATCAATGGCAAACTGGTGCTGTCCGGTGAAGTCCTGTTGACCCAAGGCCCATCCGCTTTGTCAGCAGACCGCATGACCATCGATGTTGAAACAGGTAACGCCCAAATGGAAGGACGCGTACGCACCGTGTTCCAGCAGGGCAACTGATGAACGACCTGTCTGTTCAAGACGGCGACGTCGGCCTGCGCATCGTCAATCTGCGCAAAAGCTATCGCAAGCGGACGGTCATTCGTGACGTCAGTATCGACCTTGGACGTGGTGAGGTTGTGGCGCTGCTCGGTCCAAACGGATCTGGCAAAACCACCTGTTTTTATTCCATCGCTGGCCTTGTGACGCCGGAAGGCGGGCAGGTCATCATCGACGGGCGCGAGGTCACGACCCTACCGATGTATCGTCGCGCAAAACTTGGCATCGGCTATCTTCCGCAAGAAATGTCGATCTTTCGGGGCCTGTCGGTCGAGGACAACATCAAAGCGATTCTTGAAATCGCGGTGCCTGACAAGAAAAAGCAGCGCGATCGTCTTGAGGAACTGCTGTCCGAATTTTCCATCGAACACCTGCGGCGGGCACCCGCGCTTGCGCTATCGGGTGGTGAGCGGCGACGCGCCGAAATCGCGCGTTGTCTCGCCGCTGGGCCAAAATATGTACTGTTGGATGAACCCTTTGCGGGCGTCGACCCAATTGCTGTGGGTGAAATCCGCCACCTTGTTGCAGACCTGAAAAATCGGGGCATTGGTGTGCTGATCACCGACCACAACGTCCAAGAAACACTGCAAATTGTGGACCGCGCTTACATCCTGCACGACGGTAAAGTACTGATGAGCGGAACAACCGAAGACGTCATCAAAGACGAAAACGTACGGCGCGTTTACCTTGGGGATAGCTTTCGGGTCGTATAGATCGGTTCACCTATTAACCACTCCAGCATTGACAAAACGCGGAATTCAGCGCCCAATGTAAAGGATGACAGTCAAGTTGATCACCCTTCGCAACTGCTGGGCCGCCTCGGCCGATGTCTTAGGCAAGACACTGAAAAACTTGGCGTTATCATCCTTCCCAATGTACACGACCGCCGCCTAAAAAGGCGTGTTTTGCCTGCGTTCCGGCGTGTACCAGTCAATATAGGAGACCCGATGCGGTATCAGATCAGTGGTAAGCAAATCGACACAGGAAACGCTCTTCAAACGCACGTTAAGGACGAGCTTGGGGTTATGCTGGATAAGTACGCAGGGCGGCCAACGGACGCCAATATCGTCTTTTCCAAGTCTGGACATGAATATGTTTGCGAAGCGATTGTTCACTTATCAACGGGTTTGACGGCACAAGCGACCGGTCACGACAACGAAATTTACGCAGCATTTGACGCCTGTCTCGAAAAAATGGACAAACAATTGCGTCGCTACAAGCGCAGGTTGAAGGATCACCACAAGGAACGATCACAACCAGTTGAACTCTCGGACGCAGGGTCCTATATCCTCGCTCCAACAGATGAGTCGGGCGAAGCGGAGCAAGATACAGTCAGCGCAATGATTATCGCTGAGACAGAGACAAAAATTCCGTCCCTGTCCGCCGGCGAAGCGGTGATGCAAATGGAATTGGCCAACGCCCCGGCACTGGTCTTCCGCAACGAGAAACATAACGGAATCAATGTCGTGTATCGGCGTGATGATGGGAATATTGGTTGGGTCGATCCAAAAACGGCGGACTGAACTAATCGATTGAAGAGTGGGTTGAATGGAACTTTCTACGATCTTGAAGGCTGAGGCCGTAAAAACGCTGACGTCTTGCACAAGCAAGAAGCGTCTTTTTCACGACCTCGGTGATATCGCAGAAACCGCCTATGGCTTTCAGCCGGGCGACGTCATTGATGCGCTCATCAATCGCGAAAACCTAGGACCAACCGGTGTGGGACATGGCATCGCCCTGCCCCACGCCCGCCTTGCCGATGTGACCCAAGTTTGCGGCATGTTCCTGCGTTTGGAAAAACCAATCGACTTTGATGCGGTTGACCGTCAGCCCGTCGATTTGATCTTTGCCCTGCTGGCACCTGAGAATGCGGGTGTGGAACATCTGAAAGCGCTCGCACTTGTGTCGCGGACGATGCGCGATCCGGATATGCAAGCAAAGTTGCGTGCAAACGCGGATCACGGGACGTTGCACACGATCCTAACGGAAACGCAGGCGACACAAGCGGCCTGAGCCGTTACGCCCAATCCCCGAAACCAAACGCAACGTAGTCGCGCTGATATGCATCACGCCCGGCTGATTCGACGTCGGCATCATATATCTGTGCGAGACGTTCGGCATGCGGGTCGGTCACGTCTGGCACGCCGGGCATCGTTTCACGTCCGATATGTGCGGCTAGAATCGCCAGATCGTGACCCAGCCTGTCTTCGCGCATGATCAAATCCGGTATCGTAAAACCCGACATCCCTTGCAGCAACGACAGTTGCGATGCCCACGCAGGATCAACACGCAGGCTAGTTTGTCCGGTCAGGTTCTTTTTCAGGAAACCCAAGAACGCGACAAATGCTGCCTTATGAACAGCCGCATCATAACCCTGATCAGGGTCACGCAGCGGATCAAACTTGGGGATCGGCAGCCCAAACTGTTTGATGAGGGTTTCGCGGACTTCTGGAAAACTATCGTTTTTCGTCGACAATATCCGATCGCAGAACGCAACATGCGCCCGCGCGAGCGGATGACGTAACACGGTAAACGTCCGGTGATCGGTATAGGCAGCCTTCCACTGGCGCAGGCTTTTCTGGCTGAATGTTGTCAGCACCTCTGCACCATCGTCCAGCTGCGACAGCCAATCCGACACGACATCAACAGGTCCAGATTTTAATGGCAAATACAAAAGCGGCGCACGTGGGGCGGCAATATACGTTGGCACGTTTGGCCCCCGACGCGGTTCAAAATTCGGGGTGCGGTTCAGGTTAAAACGATCCATGCGGGCCAACGCATGCGCCATCGCATCAAAGTTTGTTACCTTGCTATCCAACGGTTCCGGATTTTGCTTTTTCAGCTTTTGGTCAAGCGCTTCAATCCGGCTTTCGCAGCCCAAAAACGCAGCCAAACCATTCATCACATCGACATTTTGCAGGTCCTCGTACGCCACATAAAATGCCGTTTGTCCCGTCTTCTGCAGACCATTTAACAACGTCACCTGAAACGCCTGCAGTTCCGCCATATGCCGTTCAAATTCGGCGGCATTGAAGGCCACCGGTTCTTTTCGCGCATGTTTAACGTTCGTCAGTTTCCACTGACCTGTCGCCTTCGCGATTTTCCAACTGACATAGCTGTCGATTGGATTGCGTGTCAGGATGATCTTGGCACAGCGCGGGTCGGGCAGGATTGCGTCCAATGCACGCGCATCGTGGTTGTTAAAAAACCTGAACCCGCCAAGCCCATGCGTCTTAGCTTTGATCTTTTCAATCAGGCCGACAGGGTCAGCTTCACGCATGTCACGGGTCACGCCCAGCACGTTATCGACATTTGGGAAGCCCACGAAGTGCGGGTTAAACGCTTCGCCGTGACACGTCAGACCGTCAAAACTGTTGATATTGGCTTCTAGAAAATTCGAACCGGTCCGCATTTCGGCAAACACAACAAAATAGTCAAAACGCGACATTATTTACGCACCAGATAAGGTTTCCGTGTTTTCGTCTTCGGCGCGGGAATTGCGTTTTCGACAGGGAAATCACCCATCAAATAGGGATGCATTCCTTGGTTCTTCAGGTTCTGCAAGAATTGCCCGAACCCTTGCAAATCCACCATGCGCGGCGCTTCCGTCAACGTGCGCACCGATTTGCCCGTCATTTCATCGACGATCGTTTGCAATGCCTCCATCGGGCTATCAATGAAATCAGCCATTGTCCAAATGCGCACACGCGCCTTGGTGTCTGCCTCTCGCAACGCCATCAGGTGTGCATTTTCAATCCGTTGCATGCGCGCTGCATCAACACGGATATCGGCAAAATTGCGGTTCGACAGGAACAATGGCACAGCCCACGCCCCCGAAATGACGGAAATCTGCGCATTACGATCACGAATGAAGGTCGGCGCGATCTTTTGATTGTCTTCGGGGCCAAACTGGAACGCTTGCCGTTCACCGCGTGTGTTCCAGATCAGGTTCGTCAGGAACATATGCGGTTGATAATCGCGCAACACCGCACTGTTCGACATTGCACCCTGAAAATAGTCCTGACGCCCGTCGAACATCACCTTTTCAGGGTGATACAAGTGGCCATGCACACGCGCGCCTGTTTCCTTGGCAAGCCAGAATTCAAAATTCTCGAACAGTTCGACGAAGCCTTCAAAGACCGAATAGGGCGACGACGTTAGCCCGTTTTCACGGTCCATACGCGGCCAACGGCTTTGCATATAAAGACCGGGACGTCCCAAGGTCCGTCTATCCACAGCCTTCGCAAAAATGCGGTCAATCTTGCCTGGATTGGGTTCTGCGGCCTTAAACGCGGACGGATCAGGGTTCAGAAACGTGCTGTAAAGTCGGTTCGCATGTTGCCACGTTTTACGCGCAACAAAACAGTCAGACCGCCGCAAAAGCTGGAGGTGATCGTCGTAAAAGATGTGTGGTTTGCCCTGAAAGTCGAACTTCGACAGAGTCAGCGACCGGCTTTCAATGTTTTGCGAATAGAGCCGGACAAGCGTCTGGAAATAGCTTTCGTCGGGGATCCAGACCTTCTTGAAATACTTATCATAAGCGGGTCGATCAGGGTCCTGCAAAATCGCCGACAACGTCTGCCGCGTCAGACACCACCACTGCGACCCCATGTGTGGGACAAGACCGGCAGGGATACGCCGTCGAAATCCAGCACGGCGTTGCAGCCGCACATAAGCGTCAAACAAGCGACGGTTCTTTTTCCACGAGAACGGGAAGCGCAGGGTAAATCGTTCCTTATCCAACCCGCCAACAGTCCAAGGCACATCCGCGGTCGTCGCGCTTTCGATAAAATCGGTACGCGGGCGACCATCAAGATAAGTGCGCAATTCCTCAACAGGGCGCAGCGGCAGACACGAACCAGAGGCCAGATAGACGTGGCGCACATCCGGAAAGCTGGTCAAAATCATCTCGGACGCGTTTTGGGTCGCGGCGACCATGCCCCACGTGCCCCATTCACATCGGAAGCGTTTTGAAAATTTAACAGTCTTCAAAGGCGATAGATTGCGCTGAAACGCCTTAAACGTCCCGTCCGGCACGCTCGAATCGACGTGCACGACGACTGGACACCCGCCCTTCACCCAATGGCGGATGACCTGTTCGGCGCGATCAAATGCGGTGTGCACCAAAATGACGATACCAACGGTGCTCATGCCCAGTTTCCTTTGGACATGATCCCCAGAATTTCCAGCTGACGCCAGTTGATGTATTTCTCGGACCACTTGCACCACAAATCGGGACTGTCTTTCAGACCCTCTGCGTAGGCTTTGTATTCAGCACTATCCGCATAGTGTTCACCGCGCGCCAGTTCTTCGGCGGCCTTGGCACCAATCGTGTCGATAAACTTCATATGCAGCAGCACACCAGACGCTTTTTCACCGCCCCATTCATCATAAACAAGGTTCAGCCCGCGCGGCAGTAACATGTGTGTCGAACTGACATAAGTGTAATCGCTTGACCATTTGACCAAGGGGACCTTGTTCAATGCAGGTGCCTGCCTCGGATTGTCGGCAAAGAATGCCCGCGCACGCGGACCACCCTGGATCCACAGATTGCGGTACTGACCATTTCGACTGATCGTATAATTCCCAGCATCAAACCAAGGTGCGATATCCAACGGATTGGTATCCCGCTGGTACGGTTTGTCCGTGACTTTGCCCTTCGGATACATGTCCAACATCATCGCGCCAAATGACCGGATGTTGGAACTATCCAACCAATCGGTCAGCGCGCGCACAGGACGCGTATCGCAGAACGGGAAGATAAAGAATTCATCGACATCGACAGTCAGTGTCCAATGATCTTCGGCATAGCGCATCTGCAAATAGGTCAGCCAATCAATGCCGAACCGCGATTTTTTGTAGCTGGCTTTGGTAGACCACACCGAAACATCAGGCTGATTGGCAAGGTATTCCGCGCCACCATCATCGCTGCCGTTATCCACGAACAAGAAATGATCGACACCTAAGTCACGGTAGTATCTTAAGAAATACGGAAGCCGTACATCTTCGTTCCGCAGCGTGCAGAACAGCAGGATGTCATTGGGCCGAATTTCACTGGTCCGATTGGCAAGATTGCGCAGTTCACGACTTTTGCGGCGGGCGCGTAATTTATAACGCTTCCGCTTCAACCGAAGTCGATATGATGACAAAACGCTCAACCGTGCCTCGTTTTTGATCGTCTCTTTCTTGCGATACGCGAACGCGGTTAATTCCGTGTTGCGAGTGATCTCAAGCCGAGCCCTATTTGGGAACAATCAATAGCAAGACCCTGTGATTAAACAAGGTTTAGCAATAACGATCAGTCCGGCCAGTCGCCTTTTGACATCAGTCCACATGCGACAAGCTGTTCCCAGCCTTCATATTGGGTTGACCCTTCATACCACAAATCAATGTCGTTGATCAGGGATTGATAGTAATCTGCATAAAGATCAGAGTTTTCAAAGTGTTCGCGCCGCTGCCGTTCCTCTGCGGACTTTTCGCCGATCGTGTTCAAAAACTTGCTATGCAGCAAAACACCCGACGGCAAACCATCTACTTGGCTGTCGAAAACATGGTTCAGCTTGGTCGGCAGCATGTGATGCGTAGAAGTGACGTAAGCGTAGCTCTTTTTCCAATGGACCAGCGGCACTTTATTCAGGGTTGGCGCACGTTCAGGACGGTCTTGGAAAAACACACGGTCGCGCACACCGCCTTGGATCCATTCGTTCTTAAACTTCGGGTTTCGGGTCCGGCGGTAGTTATCCGCATCGAACCAAGTCAATGCGTCGGTGGGATCGTCACCCGCGGCATAAGGTTGCTGCGACAACGGACCTTTGGGATACATATCCAACATGATCGCGCCGAACGACCGGACCTTGCGGGCTTGCAACCATGCCGTCAAAGCGTTCAAATCCAGTGTTTCCCAATCGGGATAAATCAACGCTTCGTCCGCATCTACGGTCAGACACCAATGCCCCGCCGCATATTGCATTTGAAGCCACGTCAACCAATCCATGCCAAAACGGGACAGTTTATAGCTGTCCACCGTCCGCCAAAGCGACACGTCAGGTTGGCTTTCTAGAAATGCAGTCGTGCCATCGTCGCTGCCGTTATCAACGATCAGGAAATGGCGCACACCCAGCTTGCGATGATGATCCAGAAAAAACGGAAGTCGTAAAAGCTCATTTCGCAAAGTCGCAAAACATAAAATATCGGACGGGCATATGTCGCTCGTCCGATCTATCGTTGATTTGAGTTGTGACCGCTTGCGCCATGCGCGCAGCAAAAACCGTTTGCGCCTAATCCGCAGCCGATAAGTTTGCCAAGCGGACGACGCGGTCACAAATTACCCAGCTGCTATTTGCGGAGAAACGACATCGCGCAAGTAGGCGGAAAGATCATCGCGCAATTCAGGGCGGGATAGCGCGAAGGCGACCGTCGCCTGCAAGAAGCCTGCTTTCGACCCGCAATCGTAACGCTGCCCTTCGAAACGGTAACCAAAGATGTCGCGACCTTCTTCAAGCTCCATCGCGATCGCGTCAGTCAGTTGCAGCTCACCGCCCGCTCCCGTAGAAATTTTGCTGAGGTTGTTCATAACTTTTGGGGTCAGGATGTAGCGGCCAATGACAGCCAAATTTGACGGCGCGGTACCAGCGGCCGGCTTTTCGACCATGCCTTTGGCTTTCACCAGATTGTTGCCGTCGTTTACCGCGTCCAAAATCCCGTAGGATGATGTCGCTTCCGGGGCCACTTCCATTGTTGCAACCATTGCGCCGCCGGTTTCTTCATAAGCATCAACCATCTGCTTCAAACAGCCGGTTTCGCCTGCGATCACATCGTCAGGTAGCATAACTGCAAATGGTTCATTCCCGATCAAACGCCGGGCACACCACACGGCGTGACCAAGGCCCAGCGCCTTATGCTGACGAATGTAGGCAATCGCACCGCTGTCCATGTTTGTGGACTTCAGCGTGTCGAGCAGTTCGGTTTTACCCGACTTGCGCAGCGATTGTTCCAGCTGGGGCGCGTGATCAAAGTAGTCTTCCAACGCGCCTTTGCCACGAGACGTGACAAAGATGAATTCCTTGATGCCTGCTTCACGAGCCTCATCAATCGCATACTGAACTAGCGGTTTGTCCACCAGCGTCATGATCTCTTTCGGAACAGACTTCGTAGCAGGCAAGAACCGTGTGCCCATGCCAGCTACAGGGAAAATCGCTTTGGTGACTTTCTTCTTCATAAGTCTACTCCATACATTAATAATTCAAAATTTTTGATACAATTGATAATAGCGTTATCCAATCCCTATCAATTTTGAGAGGGGAAAAAGGATACTTTGCCGCCAATAAGCATCGAATTGCATCATATGGATAGCCAATGCGGTAAATTAGGGCTGCTTCAAGTCAACGCCCGGCGCGTAAGCGATGAAGAACGGGTTCGCAAAAATCTCTTTCCCGTAGCGCAACGGCGTGTGGTCATCAAAACGCACAACGTTACCACCGGCACCCGTAAGAACAGCATGACCCGCCGCTGTGTCCCATTCCATCGTCCGGCCAACGCGCGGGTAAATATCAGCTTCACCCGTCGCGACGAGACAGAATTTCAGCGAAGATCCTGCGCTTTTCATGTCTTTGACGTTGTATTTATTGATGTAATCATCAGTCGCCTGATCGCGGTGGGATTTAGATGCGACGACCATCAGCGCATCGTTATCTGGATTTGTCACCTTGATCGGCTTCACGGCACCAACGGTATCCTTTGCAAAATCACCACTTTCCTCGACCGAAACACCATCCGCATCGGTAAAGAACATACGACCCTTCGCAGGCGCATAAACAACGCCGCGCACAGGAACGCCATCAACGACATACGCGATATTCACTGTGAAATCGCCGCGGCGGTTGATAAATTCCTTCGTGCCATCCAGCGGGTCAACAATGAGGAACGTGTTAGCCGTTACCGAATGCGACGCCGCCTGCTCTTCTGTCACAAGGGCGACGTCAGGAAACGCGGCACGCAATCCATCGCTGATAATCGCATCAGCGGCCTCATCAGCAATCGTCACAGGACTGTCGTCACTTTTCGACTTCACTTCAAAATCTGGACCGTTGTAAATTTCCATAATTTTGTCGCCCGCCTCTAGGGAAAGACGGCGCATTACTGTGGTGAGAAGATCATAGTCCATCATACTACCTGCCATTTCGGCCCAGCTATTGCTGGAAATATTGAAAATTAAAGTTCTTCGCCTTATGCTTCACAGGTAATAAGACTTCAAGAATTACGTGCTATATCGCTATATCAGCGACCATTTACGCGGCACATTAGGCAGGATCGCAAGGTATGTTCCATGTAGAGACCCGACAAACGCGGTCACGCACGATTTTCGGCATGCTAGAGCTGATCTATCATGCCACTGTTCGTGAGGTCCGCAAGGATCACCGCAACGCCTTCATGGGCTTAATCATGAACATGCTGCAAACGGTCATCTTCGTGATGACGTTTTTCCTGCTGTTTATGTTTCTTGGGATGCGCGGCAGCGCCATTCGGGGTGATTTCCTGCTGTATATCATGTCGGGCATTTTCCTGTTCCTGACTCATACCAAAGCAATGGGGGCCGTTGTCGGTTCAGAAGGCCCCGCATCCCCGATGATGCAACACGCGCCGATGAATACGGCCATCAGCATCACAGCGGCGGCCCTGTCATCGCTATATCTGCAAACACTATCTTTGGTGACAGTCCTGTTTATCTACCATGTCGCCGTAACCCCCGTCGTGATCGACAATATGATCGGCGCCTATGGGATGGTGCTCGTGGCTTGGATTTCCGGCGTCGGTGTCGGGATGATGTTTCTGGCAATCAAACCTTGGTTGCCCGGCTTCGCAACGATTGGGTCCAGCGTTTATTCCCGCGCCAATATGATTGCGTCGGGCAAGATGTTTGTGGCCAATTCCTTACCATCCTCGATGCTGGTCCTCTTCGATTGGAACCCGCTTTTCCACGCGATTGATCAGGCACGCGGTTTTATCTTTCTGCATTACAATCCGCATTTCAGTTCTTGGACTTATCCGCTGTATGTCAGCGCCGGTCTTGTGATGATCGGGCTCATGGCAGAATTCTACACACGTAAGAACGCATCACTCAGCTGGAACGCCGGACGATGATCAAGCAGATCGCGTTTGCCATTATTTTATGTGCCAGCCCCGCTATCGCGCAGGACTTTCCCGCACATTTTGTAACTGATGGGGTCGCGGCTGATGATACGCTGAATATACGCGCGATGCCTGACGGGATGTCGGATATTATCGGGGAATACGGCCCTTACACCCTGAACATAGAAGTGATCCGCATTTCCAGCGACGGCAAATGGGGCTTCGTTGGGTTAGGCGAACAGAACGGCTGGGTCGCGATGCGTTTCCTTGCACGGTCGGATCATCAACAACCTTACGAATTTCCGCGTCCTATGTCGTGCTTTGGGACTGAACCGTTCTGGTCGCTGAACGTAACGGTGCGCGGCGACGAATATCACGCGATGGGCGAAGACCGGCGCGATATCAATATGATCCGCGAAAACGCAGGGCCAAACGGCGCAATCGCAGTTTTTGAAGAAGGACCGACGTTAAACCGGACCCTTATCGTTCAAAAAGGATACTGCAACGACGGCATGTCTGACCGCGAATTCGGCTGGAAGGCGACGCTATTTAACGAAGCGCCAGACGGAAACGGGGCGCAATCAGGCTGCTGCACCTTGGACGCACACCGTTAGTCGCTATCGAACATCCCATGATTGACGCGTGTCTTCCTGCCATCCTGTTTCGTGCAGTAAAGGCGTATCTGAATCAGATGCCGTGTGCCCCAAACACAGATACCCCGTAAACGACCATTCCTTCGGCACATCCAAGGTCGCCGATACTGCAACCGGATCGAGGATCGACACCCAACCTAGCCCAATATTATGCGCCCGCGCCGTCAGCCACAGCGTATAGATCGCCATAACTGTGGAATACGACAACGTTTCTGGCATCGATTGACGGCCAAGTCCCCGCCCTTCCTGAACAGACATGTCAGTGAAAACGGCTAGGTGAACGGGCGCTTCACGCAGGCCCGCCAATTTCAACGCAAAGTAATCCGCCTGTTCGTCCGGCGTATAATCCATGGCAGCCGCAGTGTTGCTCGCTTCAAAGTTCGCGATAATTTCTGCCCGCAGGTCAGGGCTTTCCACCTGTATCACCCGCCATGGCCGCGCGTTCCCGACAGACGGGGCGTGGGCCATACTGTCTTGCAAAACCGCGAGCAAATCTGGATCAATCGGATCACGCCGAAAATGGCGCACATCACGTCGCCATTTCAGAATGTCATCCAACATCGCCACATGGCTTTTGGTCAGTTTCACATCGGCCCCCTCGGTCACACGCACCCTGAATACAATTACATGCGCCGCGACAACTGCCCAGCCAACCTTAACCATTCGATTACAATTTCGGCTAAACCGCCACATCACCCGTAAAACTTGCAAATTGGTACGTTTTATCCCCCTTCCACTGCTTGCAGCCCCCAAAACGCGTCCCTATATACCGTTCGATCACAGAGCAGGGCATGTCCTTGAACTGAATCAGTTTTAATCAGGCGCGGGTGCCGTAAGCGGGTTCGCGCTGCTCAAACCGCCTAAACGTAAGGGATTTGATAAAATGGCCAAAGTCATCGGAATTGACCTCGGAACCACCAACTCTTGTATTGCGATCATGGACGGGTCAAAGCCCCGCGTGATCGAAAACGCAGAAGGCGCGCGTACAACGCCGTCTATCGTTGCGTTCACAGACGACGAGCGCCTTGTAGGCCAGCCGGCAAAACGCCAGGCCGTCACTAACCCAGAAAACACAATCTTTGCTGTGAAGCGTCTGATCGGCCGTAATGTCGACGACAAAGCACTGGCAAAAGACAAAAAGAACATGCCGTTCAACGTCGTTGACGGTGGGAACGGTGCTGCTTGGGTCGAATCCAAGGGCGAGAAATACTCTCCTTCTCAAATCTCTGCCTTCATTCTTGGCAAGATGAAAGAAACAGCTGAATCATACCTCGGCGAAGATGTGACACAGGCGGTTATCACCGTTCCTGCGTACTTCAACGATGCCCAGCGTCAGGCGACGAAAGACGCCGGTAAAATCGCTGGTCTCGAAGTGCTGCGCATCATCAACGAGCCGACAGCGGCTGCGTTGGCTTACGGCCTCGACAAAGAGAACACACAGACGATCGCGGTCTATGACCTTGGCGGTGGTACATTCGATGTGACCATCCTCGAAATCGACGACGGCCTGTTCGAAGTGAAATCCACCAACGGCGACACGTTCCTCGGCGGTGAAGACTTTGACATGCGCATCGTTGATTACCTCGCTGGTGAGTTCAAGAAAGAGCACTCTGTCGACCTGACCCAAGACAAGATGGCGCTGCAGCGTCTGAAAGAAGCTGCTGAAAAAGCTAAGATCGAACTGTCATCTTCCAGCCAGACAGAAATCAACCAGCCGTTTATTTCTATGGGGTCTAACGGTCAGCCGTTGCACATGGTGATGAAACTGACACGTGCGAAACTGGAAAGCCTTGTTGCCGATCTGATCAAAGCGTCCATCAAACCATGTCAGGCTGCGTTGAAAGACGCCGGTCTGTCCACATCCGACATCGACGAAGTCGTGTTGGTTGGTGGTATGACACGGATGCCACGCGTCAAAGAAGAAGTGACAAAGTTCTTCGGCAAAGAACCACACCAGGGCGTGAACCCTGATGAGGTTGTTGCGATGGGTGCTGCCATTCAGGCTGGTGTTCTGCAAGGTGACGTGAAGGACGTTGTTCTTCTCGACGTGACACCGCTGTCCTTGGGGATTGAAACCCTTGGTGGTGTGTTCACACGCTTGATCGACCGGAACACAACGATCCCAACGAAGAAATCTCAGGTTTTCTCGACTGCTGAAGACAACCAGAACGCCGTGACATTGCGTGTGTTCCAAGGTGAACGCGAAATGGCTGCGGACAACAAAATCCTCGGTCAGTTCAACCTTGAAGACATCCCGCCAGCACCACGCGGCATGCCACAGATCGAAGTAACGTTCGACATCGACGCCAACGGCATCGTGTCTGTTGGGGCCAAAGACAAAGGCACCGGCAAAGAACAAAACATCACGATCCAAGCGTCCGGTGGTCTGTCTGACGACGATATCGAACAAATGGTACGCGATGCCGAAGAGAACGCAGATGCCGATAAGGCACGCCGCGAACTCGTCGACGCCAAGAACCAAGCGGAAAGCCTGATCCATTCGACTGAAAAGTCCATGGAAGAGCACAAAGAGAAAGTCGATCCGACAACAATCGAAGCCATCGATCTGGCGATTGCTGCGCTGAAAGACGATCTCGAAGGCGACAACGCCGACAAGATCAAGTCTGGCATCCAGAACGTTACAGAATCTGCGATGAAACTGGGTGAAGCGATCTACAAAGCGTCACAAGACGAAGAAAACGGCGAAGATGAAGTCAAAGGCGCAGACGAAGGCGGCGACGACGACATTCTTGACGCAGACTTCGAAGATCTGGACGGCGACAAGCGTGACTAAGCCCACGGGCTAAACGATTGGGCCGGTCCGTTTGCTAAGCGGGCCGGTCTTTTCCGTTCCCAAGGGGGATTATGACTATGGCAAAACGTGATTATTACGAGACGCTCGGCGTGTCCAAAGGCGCGTCTGAAGCTGAGATCAAAAAAGCCTATCGCACCAAGGCGAAGGAACTGCATCCCGACCGCAATTCCGACAATCCAAACGCCGAGGCGCAGTTCAAAGAAGCGAATGAAGCTTACGACGTTCTGAAGAACGCCGAGAAAAAAGCAGCGTACGACCGTTATGGTCATGCTGCTTTCGAAGGCGGCATGGGCGGCGGCGGCGGTGGTCCACGCGGCGGCGGTCAGGGCGATTTTGCGTCGGCTTTCTCTGACGTATTCGACGATCTATTCGGTGACATGATGGGTGGTCGCGGTGGCGGCGGCGGTCGGGCACGGGCCCAACGCGGCAACGACCTACGCTACAACCTGCGCATCAACCTCGAAGATGCGTTCAAAGGCATGCAGAAAACCGTGAACGTTCCAACGGCTGTCGGCTGTGATGAATGTAACGGCACTGGCGCCGAAGGCGGGTCCGAACCTGTCACCTGCCCAACCTGTTCGGGTATGGGTAAGGTCCGTGCGCAACAGGGTTTCTTCACCGTTGAACGCACCTGCCCGACCTGTTCCGGCATGGGCCAGACGATCAAGAACCCGTGCAACAAATGTCACGGTCAGGGCCGCGTCGAGAAAGAGAAATCTTTGTCGGTGAACATCCCTGCCGGCGTTGAAACTGGCACCCGTATCCGGCTCGCTGGCGAAGGCGAAGCAGGCATGCGCGGCGGTCCAACCGGCGATCTGTACATCTTCATCGAAGTGAACGACCACGAATTGTTCGAACGTGAGAACACCAACCTGTTCTGCCGCGTCCCTGTTTCGATCACCAACGCCGCTTTGGGTGGCGAGATCGAAGTACCAACAATCGACGGTGGCCGGTCACGCGTAAAGATCCCAGCCGGTTCACAATCTGGTCGTCAGATGCGTCTGCGCGGCAAAGGTATGCCTGCCCTGCGTGGCGGTGGCCAAGGCGACATGTTCATCGAACTTGCGGTCGAAACACCCGTGAACCTGACAACCCGTCAGAAAGAAATCCTGCGGGAATTCGACGAAATCGCAGCAGAGAACAATCCCGAAGGGTCTTCGTTCTTTAAATCTGTGAAATCGTTCTGGGATGGCATGAAGGGCTAAGGCGCATTGCCTTAACCGTTAACTTCGCCTTCACCAGAATCATTACAAGCTTCGGCAATGTCACACTTTGCCGAAGCCCGTACCCTTTTTGATGATGACGTTCAGGCCGTCCTGCCTGCGTCTGAACGCGTCTCACCGTACATTGGCGATCACCGCAAACACCTACGCGATCGTTTCGCTGTGGGCGGTGCGTCAGCGATGCTCGATTTCGAAATGCTCGAATTGATCCTGTATCGCGCCATCCCGCGCCGGGATGTACGCCCCATTTGTTTTGAACTACTCGACACTTTCGGCGACTTTAACAGGGTGGTTTCAGCGCCCATTCATCAGCTGTTGAAGGTGCATGATGTGACCCGCAAGGCCGCGTTAGAGATCAAAATGATCGAAGCTGCAGCACACCGCTTATCTCGGGCAAAGATCATGCAGCGACCCGTCCTGTCGCATTGGGACGCCTTGATTGATTACTGCCATACCGTGATGGCACATCGTGATACGGAACAGTTTCGGGTACTTTATCTGGATACACAAAACACTGTCATCGCGGATGAAGCACAGGCACAAGGCACCATTGATCACGTCCCGGTTTACCCCCGCGAGGTCGTCAAACGCGCACTTGATCTTAATGCAGCTGCCCTGATCCTTGTGCACAATCACCCGTCCGGTGATCCAACGCCCAGCCAAGCGGATATCGACATGACCCAACAGGTTGTGAACGCGGCA
This sequence comes from Rhodobacteraceae bacterium S2214, assembly GCA_025141675.1. Taxonomy (NCBI): domain Bacteria; kingdom Pseudomonadati; phylum Pseudomonadota; class Alphaproteobacteria; order Rhodobacterales; family Paracoccaceae; species Rhodobacteraceae bacterium S2214. Next base: position 425,855 of record CP081161.1, on the reverse strand, counting down.
GAGGTGCTTGGCATCACCTTGCACGATCACGTCATTATCGGCCGATCACGCGAGGTGTCGTTCAGGGTTCAGGGATTGCTTTGATCAACCCATAATTCGACACGGCGGTTCATTTGTCGTCCCCATTCTGTGTCGTCGCACCCCATGGGCAAGGCTTCACCAAAGGCTTCGGTTTCCAACGTCACGGCCTCTGGCCATGTCCCCAGCGCGGCGACCAAGGCACGCTTCACAGCCTCGGCACGCGCGCTCGATAATTCCCTGTTTGGGGCTGGTGCCCCGCGTCCATCACTGAACCCAACCAACATCAGGCTTTGCCCGTCAAAACGACCATCCCGTATCGCCTGCCCCAGCGCCATCATATTGGATCGCGATTGCGCGTCTAACCGCGTTGATCCCACCTCAAACCGAAAACTCGTCGACAACCGCGTGCGCGGCATCAGCACGCGGACCATGCGTTGCAGTTCACCCAATGGAATGTCGGTGCCTGCCTTTAAGATCGCGTTCGCAAAACGTTGTCCTTGGGCATCAAGCGGAATGGGCACTGCGCCCTGATCCACAAAACCCGCACGGCGCACAACCAACTGCGCCTCTGGCCCCCGCAACCACGCCAGAAAATCGCGGACGATCTGCGGCTGCCGTCGATCGGGTAGATATAAGAACAATGGTTCGGTCAGTGGGTAATCTTCGGTCTTAAGCGTCGTGGACACAGGGTTTGCAGTAAAATCACAGGCATCACGCAGCGCCAAGGGTTGCGTGTTGCCCGTCTGGCCAAACGGCAACATCGCAATGCTTCCGGGGACGTCCGCAACAGCATCCCGCACTGCCGAAAGATCAGCGTGCCGCGTAATGTCTTTCGCAACAGTTCCGCCATCGGGCCTAACGATCCGGTCAACGAAGAACTGCATCTGCCCGTTTTCAACAGGCCCAAGGTGGCGTTGCACGGGCAAATCCGGCCCACCAATGTCCGCCCAATTATCGACAAGGCCGCGGAACACCTGCGACACATCTTTCAACGCAATCGCATCAAGTTCCAACGCGGGATGCACGACGGGCACAAGCGCATCCAAACCGATAATGCGACTTTGTCGCGGTGATGTCAGATCACCCAAACCAGCATCCAACGCCAGTTCCGCCTCTTCGGGCCGTATTTCGCGAACCGCCAATGCCATGTCCGCCTCGAACGCAATCAAATCAGCGAAACCTTCGTCGGTATTCGTCACACGGAACGCAAAATTTGCCTGCACCCCATCCGTTGCATCCAGCAAATCGACAGTGAAGTGAGACGCGTCAATTTCGGTCAGTACAGATTGCCAGCCACGGGATCGTCCAAATGCCTCGACCAAGGCAGGCACAGCGACCTCAGACATCCGTGCGGACCCCGAAATGCGCACAAGCGGCACATAAGCATCTGGATCAGGACACGCGGCGCCATCACAGGTGACCGACGCATAGCGCAGCGTCAAAGGGCCGTATTCTGTTCGCAGCTGCAGGAATTCACCGTCATAGCCGATGACATCGCCTGTCAGAACCAAACCACCACCGTCAGATGTTACCGTGACAGGTTCTGCTAAAGCAGATGTCGCACAAAGAAAAACTGCGGCAAAACATGCCGCAGATTTCAACTTGTCTGTAAATTGGTTCAAACAGCGTCGCATCATCTTAGCGCGAGTGTCTGTTCCCCCAGTACCTTTTTCAACTCAAGAGTTGCACCAATCTCTTCACAGCTTGGAAGTGTGATACGGATGTCCTTAAAAGCCAGATCAACGATGCCCGGGAAGACCGAAAAGCTTTCAGCGATCAGGTCTTGGCCGCAGTTCTTGTCTGTCACATGCGCCACGATGTTAATGTCGCGCATTCCGGTCGCGATATCTGTGTCGGCAGGAAAGGAATACACTTCGGCAAACCGCGGGATTTCTCCGATGTCGTCCCCAAAATGGTCCAGCATTACCTGAGCCCCTTCAGGACCGTTTGATTGCAAATAACCCCCGTCATGACCTTCCCACTGAAACACGACGCGATTGTATTGCTGAGCTTGCGGCGCATAGGTCGACGCGGCAAGGCTTTTGCCATCTTCGAACGTGATAAAGAAAGTCGCGTCTTCAGACAAAGCCGGAACCGTCATTATCGCCGTACCGGCTTCATCTGCTTGGGCCGAAAAGGACAAACCACTGTGGTTCACCGTAAACGGCATGTCTGATCGACATTCTGACACAACAGTGACGATTACAGACCCTGTCGCATTCGGTGCTGTCACAGCAAGAATTTCACAATCTTTTGAAACGCTTGCACTGATTTGTGTTTGCGCAAATAGGCTTTGACCATCAACGTCATCAACATCTTCGACCAACGCAATCAGTTTAACGCTATCCGGATCAATCGGCAGGTTCGCCGTCGTTGCAATGCGCTGAGCGGCTGGTGCTTCAGGCTTCAACGTAAAGCTATCGGCTGTCGCCAATGGCGAATAATCGACGAGCAGAACAGGGTCGCGAATTTCGACGGGCAGATTGGCGTTGTAGCGCGCGGCATCTGCATCGCCGTATTGCATGATAAAGCCGATGCCCAACGCAATCGCAAAAGTCGATGCGATGGTCGTTGCTTTTTTCACTCTCGTTAGACGCGACATGAGGTTGCTCCCGATTCCCACTTGGAAACAATAAGCACCTTAGTCGTGGCCCCAGCGCGACTGCGCGGGGGTTTTATCGTGACGGGATTATGGCTGAATTTAGCCTAATTTTCCGTGACAATGTTTAAATTTGTCACCAGAGCCACACGGGCAAGCGTCATTACGGCTTGGGTTGCCCCACGTATTTGGGTCATCTTCTACAAATCCGGGACGTGCGGCGTCTGGGTTTGTTGCAGCGCCCGCAACAGTCGTTCCCCCTGCAGTTGCGCCACCTGCGGCAGCAGCCGCTGCTGCGGCCTGTTGTTCGCGCATTTGGGCAACCATACGTTCCTGTTCTTCGGCGGTCATAGGTCGAATCGCACCCAGTTTTTGGGTCACATCGGTCCGCAAACCATCCAAGAGACGTTCAAACAGCTGGAAACCTTCTGTTTTGTATTCGTTCAACGGATCACGCTGGGCATACCCACGGAAACCAACGACGGATCGCAGGTGTTCCAGCGTCAGCAGATGTTCACGCCATTTCGCATCAATCGTCTGCAACAACAGCTGCTTTTCGATGTTGCGCAGCGTTTCCGGACCAAAGGCTTCTTCCTTCTCCGTCATATGCTTGTCGCTCTCGGCTTCAAGCCGCTCGCGCATAACTTCGTCGTCGACGCCTTCTTCCGCTGCCCATTTCATTACAGGCACATCCATGCCCAGATCACGAATAACAGCTGCGTACAGGCCTTCGGTGTCCCACTGATCCGCGTAAGATTTCGCCGGCATAAAGTCGTCGACCAGATCTTCGATAACCTGATAACGCATATCGCGCACGACTTCGGACAGATCGCTGTCTTCCATGATTTCGCGGCGCTGACCAAAGATCACCTTACGCTGCTCGTTCATTACGTCATCGTACTTGAGCAACTGCTTACGCATGTCAAAGTTACGGCCTTCGACTTTCGCCTGTGCACGTTCCAGCGACTTGTTCACCCATGGGTGCTCAATCGCTTCGCCTTCTTTCATGCCAAGCGTGGACAGCACTTTGTCCAAGCGTTCAGACCCAAAAATCCGCATCAGATCGTCTTCTAACGATAGCAAAAACAATGACCGGCCCGGGTCACCCTGACGACCGGAACGGCCGCGCAGCTGGTTATCAATCCGGCGGCTTTCGTGACGTTCTGTTGCCAGAACGAACAGACCACCAGCGGCTTTCACCTTTTCTTCGGCGTCTTTGTGTTCCGCTTCGATCCGCGCACGAACCTCATCAGGATTCGCCTCAAGATCGGCAGCAAGCGCCTGAACGACCTGCATCTCGACGTTACCGCCCAGCTTAATATCGGTCCCGCGACCCGCCATGTTCGTGGCAATTGTCACAGCACCCAGTTTACCAGCGTCACCGATGATCTGCGCTTCTTGCTCATGCAGACGGGCGTTCAACACGTTGTGTGCGATGCCTTCAGCAGTCAGCATCTGGCTGATCAGTTCGGATTTCTCAATCGACGTGGTACCAACCAGAACAGGCTGGCCTTTGGCATTCGCTTCTTTCGTCAGATCAATCACGCCCTGATATTTCTCGCGGGCGGTCCGGTAGACTTGGTCGTTTTCGTCCAAGCGGGCGATCGGACGGTTCGTTGGAACCTCGACCACGCCAAGACCGTAAATCTCTTTGAATTCGTCCGCTTCGGTCAGCGCCGTACCAGTCATACCAGCCAGCTTGTCGTACAGACGGAAATAGTTCTGGAACGTCACAGAAGCCAGCGTCACGTTTTCCGGCTTCGGGTTCACGCCTTCTTTGGCTTCGATGGCTTGGTGCAGACCATTGGACAGACGACGGCCATCCATCATCCGACCGGTAAATTCGTCGATCAGAACCACTTCGTCACCACGGACGATGTAGTCTTTGTCGCGCTGGAACATCTTGTGGGCTAGCAGGCCTTGGCTGACATGGTGCACCAACGTGGCGCTTTCCGGATCATACAGCGTCTGCCCTTCAGGCAATTGACCCATCTCAGACAGGCGCTTTTCAATAAAGTCGTTACCTTCATCGTTGAACGTTGCCTGACGGGTCTTTTCATCCAGCGTATAGTGATCGTCCTGCACTTCAGGGATCAGCTTGTTGATGTCGATATACATCTGGCTGCGGTCCTGTGCGGGACCAGAGATAATCAGCGGCGTCCGTGCCTCATCGATCAAGATCGAATCGACCTCATCAACAATCGCAAAGTTGTGGGCGCGTTGCGACATCTGGGACAATTCAGACTTCATATTGTCACGCAGGTAATCAAAGCCAAGTTCGTTGTTCGTCGCAAACGTAATGTCAGCAGCGTAGGCTTCGATCTTTTCGGCTTCTGGCTGTTGCGGGTAAATCACGCCAACAGTCAGACCAAGGAAGTTATAAACGTTCGCCATCCATTCAGCGTCACGCTTGGCAAGGTAATCGTTCACGGTGACGATATGCACACCTTTGCCAGTCAACGCATTCAGGTAGGCCGCAAAAGTCGCGGTCAGGGTTTTACCTTCACCGGTCTTCTGTTCGGAAATGTTGCCCTGATGCAGGAAAATCCCGCCCATCAATTGTGTGTCAAACGCACGCAGGCCAAGGGCACGACGCGCGCCTTCACGACAGTTGGCAAACGCTTCCGGCAGCAGATCATCCAGACTTTCACCGCCCATGGCACGTTGCGCCAGGCTTTCTGTCTTTTCCTTGATCTGCTCGTCCGTCAGTTTTTCGAACTCAGGCTCAAGCGCATTGATCTTCGCGACCAGCGGGCGAACCGATTTCACTTTACGATCATTGGCGGTGCCAAAGACTTTTTTGGCGACGGTTCCTAAACCAAGCATGTATTCTCCGGTGGCGCAGTGACGCCTGTCTAACATCGAATTGAGAGGAGGTCGCTTGTAGCCCCTGAACAGGCCACCTACAAAGGGCCAAGACCAGCCCCCTCAGGGTCTTTCATTGATCTAAGGTCGGGGTTGAACAGTGTCAACGTCGCGCACCCGCGCGGCGCATCAAGGGATCGTTTTATGATGAAACATGCAACATATTTTGGGTCAGCGGCGCTGATCCTAGCGCTCGCAGCACCGGTTGCAGCACAAGAAACCACTGCGGATACCGTTATTGCCACCGTTGGCGAGACAGAGATCACATTGGGCGAGATGATTATCGCACGCGCACAGCTGCCTCAGCAGTACCAATCCTTGCCAGCTGACGTGCTGTTCGAAGGTGTTCTGGAACAGCTGATCCAGCAACAGCTTTTGGCCGATGCCGTCGAAACGCCCCCTGCCCGCGTTGATTACGCATTGCGCAACGAACGCCGCTCCCTGCTGGCTGGCGAAGAAATCGACGCGCTGTCTGTGGCATCCATGACAGATGAAGCGGTCCAAGCCGCCTATGACGCGAAATACGAAAACGCGGAATCCGAATCAGAATTTAACGCTGCCCACCTGCTTGTTGAAACGCTGGAAGAAGCCGAAGCTGCCAAAGCCCGCATTGATGCAGGCGAAGAATTCGGCGAAGTCGCGAAAGAAGTCTCAACAGGCCCAAGCGGTCCGAACGGCGGCAACCTTGGTTGGTTCGGCGCAGGCCAAATGGTCACCCCGTTTGAAGATGCGGTCATGGCGATGGAAGTCGGCGGCGTGTCCGATCCAGTTGAAACCCAATTCGGGTTCCACGTGATCAACCTGATCGAAAAGCGCGTCAAAGAAGCACCTGAATTGGACGCTGTCCGGTCCGAACTGATGGCAGAAGTCCAAGAGGCCGCAATTCAAGCACGGCTCGCTGCGTTGACAGAAGCCGCAGACATCGTGACGCCGGAAGAAGGCACAATCGATCCTGAACTGCTGGGTGACCTGTCCCTGCTGGAGCCAAAATAAATGCCATTGTCCCCGCTGGCCCCTGCGGCCTTTCCTGAACTGCCCGTCATTGACGGCGTGACATTCGCAACTGCGGAAGCGGGGGTGAAATACAAAAACAGGGCCGACGTGATGTTGGCCCTGCTGACCCCCGGCAGCACCATCGCCGGGGTATTTACACGGTCAGCCACGCGATCTGCGAATGTGCTGGACTGCCAAGAAAAACTCGGTGGTGACCAAACGGGGCCTGCCGCGATCTTTGTGAACTCCGGCAATTCAAACGCATTCACGGGCAAGGCCGGCACGGGATCGGTGAATGCCATCTCTGATGCCATCCAAAGCGCCACAGGTGTGGCATCAAACCGTGTCTTCACGTCCTCTACTGGCGTGATCGGTGAACCGCTGCCGCACGACAAGATCATCGCGAAGATCGACGAACTGCACACAGCGCAACACGCCTCCGGCCTGCACGATGCTGCTCGCGCAATCATGACGACCGATACCTTCGCCAAAGGGTCAACGCGGCAGATCACCATCAACGGCAAAACCGTGAACATCGCAGGCATCGCTAAAGGATCCGGCATGATCGCGCCTGATATGGCGACAATGCTGGTCTACATCTTCACCGATGCGGCGATTGGGTTCGAGGCGCTGCAATGGCTGCTGACCGAACAAACCAACAAGACCTTTAACAACATCACCGTCGATAGCGACACTTCGACCTCTGACACGCTTCTGGTTGGCGCAACGGGCGCGTCCGGCGTGGATGTTACGGGCAACGACGATTTCGCCGAAGCGCTGCACGCGGTTATGCTGGACCTGTCCCACCAAGTGGTGCGCGACGGCGAAGGCGCGACAAAGTTCATCACCATCAACGTCACTGGCGCTGACAACGACGCAGACGCGCGCAAGGTGGCGATGGCGACAGCAAACTCACCACTCGTGAAAACCGCGATTGCTGGCGAAGATCCCAACTGGGGTCGCGTTGTGATGGCAGTCGGCAAATCCGGCGCAAAAGCGGATCGAGATATGCTCGCCATCAGTTTCGGCGATATCAAAGTGGCGGAAAACGGGTGGGTGTCCCCGACCTATTCGGAAGACGCCGGTGCCGCCTACATGAAAGGCGAAGACATCACGATCAACGTCGATCTTGGCATTGGGTCCGGTACCAGCACAGCATGGACCTGCGACCTGACCCACGAATACATCCGGATCAACGCGGATTATCGGTCATGAAGACAGTTCTCGTATCCGCTGTCGCGCTCATTGACGTCGACGGGCGTATCCTTTTGGCGCAACGCCCCGAAGGCAAATCCATGGCAGGGCTATGGGAATTTCCAGGTGGCAAAGTCGAACAGGGCGAAACACCAGAGGTCGCCCTGATCCGCGAACTGCAAGAAGAGTTGGGCATCGACACTTGGGAAAGCTGCCTCGCGCCGCTGACCTTTGCATCGCATACCTACGATGACTTCCATCTGCTGATGCCGCTGTTCGCTTGCCGCAAATGGAACGGCACACCGCAGGGCCGCGAAGGGCAAACGTTGAAATGGGTCTCAGCGAAAGACCTGCGCGACTACCCAATGCCGCCTGCAGATGTTCCGCTGATCCCTATTTTGCGCGACTGGCTCTAGCGCACATCACGCCTTACGGGCGCTGTGGCATCGCGGCCTGCAGGTCATCCAATGACACACCCAATGTCGTCGCGACCTGTGAAAGATCCGCATCACGTCCGCCGGCTGCTTCCATCGCTGCAAAGAATGCTTCGCTCGTGACGCCAAGTTGCGCGGCGGCATCTTCAAACCTCGGTGGCATCCCACCGTTGTCACCAGGACGCGGCGGTTCATTCCGTCCACCGTCACCTGCGTTCTGGGCGCCAACGCCCGCCTCGGCGGTGGTGGTAAAGTTGCCTTCGGCTTGCACACCGATCAGACAGGGCGGCAAATTCGGGAACTCTGTGCCAGCGTGGTAGTGATAGACACCATCGGGATATTCCTCTGTGACCCCGACATGGCCCTGACATTCATCTAGATCAGTCGGCACTTCACCACCCGCATCTTGGCTGCCGTAAAGCGGGAAACCGTCGAAAGCGTAACCAAACATCGCGGCGCTGTCCTGCTCAAGATAGCAAGACGCTGCAACATCGACGGCATCATAAACAGCGTTCAAATCTGTTGATGTGGCGTGCCAGTGATACCAACCTCCCGGATCAACATGACCGCCGCACGTATCCAGCGCGGGCATATGCCCCGTCTGTTGAATACTAGGTGCATCTGAAAAGATCGGCACGCCGTTCAGCGCCAAACCGATCTTGGACACTGTGCCAAGCGCAGTGCTTTTATCCGCGACAACGGGGGTCGTCGGGATCAGCATCGTCATCGTGACCGATGCGTCCTCGGATACGTTAATGCAGGCATGGTCGTCTTCAGGTTGGGCCGTCGCGATGTCCGCGATATGCACCGTGCCGTCTTCGTCATAAAACGTGTAGCCAAGGTTGCTGAGAAATTCGAAGTACGCGCGATCAATGCGGTACAATCCTGCCTCGTCACCCGTCCAATCCCAAATACCGCCTTCATCGTCCAGTGTTGCGGGGCAAAACGGGCCAATATCCAGATCATCCGGTAGGTATTTGACGGTGAACTGCGCGCATTCGGACTGCGTTCCGTCTTCTAATGTACACGCGACAATGTCTGGCTCTTGCACCAAGGCTTGATCGCTAATGCTGTCAGTATCGACGTGGGCCATTGCGATCACTGGCAGACAGGTCAGCGCTGCGATCAGCGAAATATACGAGATATGGGAATATCGGATCATTGGGACACCTTTTGGTCAATCATACGTATTGAACGTAGGGCCAATGAATTTCCGCCGCCTCAAAATGCAAAAAGGCGACCCAATGGGCCGCCTTTTCGAATGAATTCGGTCACCTGATTAGAGGTTCCGTTCGACCTCTTCACGCTCAAAGATCTCGATAACATCGTTCGCACGGATGTCTTCGTAGTTCTCGAACGCCATGCCGCATTCCTGGCCGGACTGCACTTCGGCAACTTCGTCCTTGAAGCGTTTCAGGGTCTTCAACGTACCTTCGTGGATCACGACGTTGTCACGCAGCAGACGCACACCGGCAGACCGACGCGCCACACCTTCAGTGACCAAACAACCAGCAACCTTACCAACGTTAGACACCTTAAAGACGTCCTTGATGGTGGCATACCCGATGAAGTTCTCGCGGATTTCCGCAGACAACAGACCGGACGCAGCCGCTTTCACATCGTCAACAAGGTCATAGATGACCGAGTAGTACCGAATTTCCACGCCTTTTTGGTTGGCTGTGTTCCGCGCCGTCGCATTGGCACGCACGTTAAAGCCAAACACAGGGGCGCCGGATGCTTCGGCCAGACCGATGTCTGTTTCCGTGATCGCACCAACACCGGAATGCAGGACACGAACGCGGACTTCATCGTTACCGATTTTTTCCATCGCCTGAACGATCGCTTCGGCAGAACCCTGCACGTCAGCTTTCACCAAGATTGGCAGCTCGCTGATATCTTCGTTCGCTTTCGCGTTCGCCATCAACTGCTCAAGCGTCGTCGCCGCACCAGCAGCTGCACGTTTATCTTTCGCAGCTTTCTCGCGATATTCAGCGATTTCACGCGCTTGGGCTTCGGTTTCTGTCACGTTCAGAACGTCACCAGCTTCTGGTGTACCGTTCAGACCCAGAACCTCTACAGGAACAGATGGACCGGCTTCTTCAACGCGTTTGCCTTGGTCGTTGATCAGCGCGCGGACTTTACCCCACTGCTCACCCACAACGAAGATATCGCCGCGTTTCAGCGTACCGGACTGAACCAGAACCGTGGCCACAGGACCGCGACCCACGTCAAGCTGAGCTTCAATCACCGCACCAGTTGCTGCGCGATCAGGGTTAGCTGTCAGTTCAAGAATTTCCGCCTGTAGGCCAATCGCCTCAAGCAGCTTATCCAGACCTTGGCCCGTAATCGCAGACACCTCGACGTCCTGCACATCACCGGACATTTTTTCAACGATCACTTCGTGCTGCAACAGATCAGTCCGCACTTTGTCAGGGTTGGCACCCTCGCGGTCGATTTTGTTGATCGCAACGATCATTGGGACTTTGGCCGCTTTCGCGTGTGCAATCGCTTCGATTGTCTGAGGCATCACAGCATCGTCTGCCGCAACAACCAGAACAACAATGTCAGTCACTTGCGCACCACGTGACCGCATAGACGTAAACGCCGCGTGGCCCGGTGTATCGAGGAACGACAAAAGCTGACCGCTTTCGGTTGTCACCTGATACGCACCGATGTGCTGCGTAATGCCGCCAGCTTCGCCAGCCACAACACGTGTCTTGCGGATCGCATCCAGAAGGGATGTCTTACCGTGGTCAACGTGGCCCATGATCGTGATGATCGGGGCACGTGGCTTCAGATCTTCTGCTTTATCTTCTTCAGCCGTGATCACCTGTTCAACGTCAGCGTCAGAAACGCGGACAACAGTGTGGCCAAATTCTTCGATGATCAATTCGGCAGTATCCGCATCAATCGTCTGTGTTTGCGTGGCCATGATGCCGTTTGTCATCAACGCCTTCACAACGTCAGCAACACGTTCGGTCATACGGGCGGCCAATTCAGAAACGGTAATCGCTTCCGGCAGGGACACTTCGCGGTAAACCTTTTCACGCTCGGCAGACACACCCATCGCCTTGGCACGGGCGCGGTCTTGTTTCCGCTTCATCGCAGCCATGGACCGTTGACGACCGCCTTCACCACCGCGCATCGCGGCGTTGACAGTCAGCTTACCAGAACGACGTCCGTCATTCGCGCCACCACGACCAGGCTTGCCGCCTTTATTGTCACGGTTGTCGCGCTCGGGCGCTTTGTTGCGTGGGCCAGCGTTGCGGGCCGCACCAGATGGCGCATCATCCGCAGGTGTTGCAGCCGCAGCAGGCGCCGCTGCCGCACGACGTGCATCAGCTTCGGCTTTTGCCTTTTTGGCAGCCTCTTCTTCGGCTTTTTGCTTGGCGCGTTCTTCGCGTTCGCGGTCTTCAGCCTCTTTGGCTTCTTGTTCCGCACGACGCGCTGCGCGTTCAGCAGCACGTTCTTTTTCTTCGGCTTCGCGCTTGGCTTGCTCTTCGGCTTCGCGGGCTTTCGCCATCGCGAGCGCCTTCATCCGGCGTTCGAGTTCGACATCAGAGATGCCTGCAGGACGTTTCGATGGGTCACCACCGATGGGCCGGCCGGTTGGACCAGACGGCACAGGTTTACCCGCGCCAGGCTTGGGAACCACAACGCGCTTACGCTTTGTTTCCACCACGACGTTCTTTGTACGCCCGTGGCTAAAGCTTTGTTTCACGTTGCTTGGACGAGAACCGCCAAGACCAAGTGTCTTTTTGCCGTCGTTATCGCTCATTTAAATTCGTATCCTTCCCAAGGGCCGCTTTGCCCTTGCCAGTCTTTTGACCATCAATCCCGCGTAAGCCCGAAAGCTTTGTTGCATCCTCTACAACACGATTGCTGAGTCCACCAGTAGAGACCGCGCAATGTATTGCAGTTCCTCTACCAAAGGCCAAACCCAGCTCTTGCGCGGTCAAGCATCCAAAATAGCGAGCCCCCTCAGGGGTCCATAGTTTCGTTTTGCCCCGTTCGGAGCCATCAGAGGCCTGCATTAGAACGCGCACGTTCTCAGATCCAGCAAGCCAGCCTTTAACTTTTTCAAACCCACACACAGCACGACCGGCCTTACGTGCAAGGCCCAGCAGTTCAACAACACGTTGGGCAAGCAACCGTTCAACATCGTCGATCAACGTATCTGATACAGTCACAGCTTGCTTTGCACTGCGGGCGAAATGACCCTTCCGCGCGTCTTCAAGAACCGCACGATCCGCGGTGACATACATACCACGGCCGGGCAGTTTACCCAAGATGTCAGGATAAACCGCATTGTCGGGGCCAACCACAAACCGGATCAATCCGGCCTTTGGTTGCACCTCTCCTGTGACGATGCACTTACGTTCCGCACCGTCTTCAGGGTTCTTATGTTGGCCACCACGCGCCATATTCAAGGTCAGAAGCCCAAATTAGGCTTCTGATTCCTCCTCGGCAGGTTCGTCTTCGTCAGCAGTCAGTTCGTCAGGGTCAACCCAACCCAGCATCACGCGGGCTGTCATGACCATGTTCTGCGCTTCCTCAAGCGACACATCGAATGGTTCCAGTACACCGTCATCTTTGGTGCGTTCGCCTTTGGTGATGGTCCAGCCACCAGCCAATTCCCAGTCCGCACAAGTCGCGAAGTCTTCCAGCGTTTTCACGCCATCCGCGCCAAGGGCTTCCAACATCTGTGGTGTCAGACCTTCAAAGTCGATCAGGGACTGCTCAACGCCAGCGGCGATTGCAGCATCCATGGCTTTCTTGTTCTGGGCTTCCAGATATTCACGGGCACGTGTCTGCAGTTCACCGGCAGTGCCTTCGTCAACACCTTCGATGACCAGCAGTTCTTCAACTTCAACGTATGCGACTTCTTCAAGGTTCGTGAACCCTTCGGAAACCAGCAACTGCGCAAAGAATTCGTCCAGATCCAGCGTATCCATGAACAGCTTTGTGCGCAGTTCAAATTCTGCCTGACGGCGCTTGGATTCTTCTTCTTCAGTCATGATGTCGATATCAAGACCAGTCAGCTGGGATGCCAGACGCACGTTTTGGCCACGACGGCCAATCGCCAGCGACAGCTGCTCATCAGGAACAACAACTTCGATCTTGCCAGCTTCTTCGTCCAAAACAACCTTGGACACTTCGGCAGGCTGCAATGCGTTCACGAGGAACGTTGGCATATCTTCATTCCAAGGAATGATGTCGATCTTTTCGCCCTGCAGTTCGTTCACAACGGCCTGAACACGTGAACCACGCATACCAACACAGGCACCAACCGGATCAATCGACCCGTCATGTGAAATCACAGCAATCTTCGCGCGTGAACCTGGATCACGTGCAACGGCTTTGATGTCGATGACACCTTCGTAAATCTCAGGAACTTCCATCTTGAACAGCTCGGCCATGAATTCTGGCGCTGTACGGGACAGGAAGATCTGCGGACCGCGCTGTTCGCGACGCACTTCTTTAATGAAGCAACGGATGCGTTCGTTCGGGCGATACGCTTCACGACCGATCTTTTCGTTACGGCGCAGGATGGCTTCACCTGAACCCACGTCGATGATGACGTTGCCGTATTCTTCACGCTTAACAAGCGCGTTGATGATTGTGCCGGCCTTGTCTTTGAATTCTTCGTACTGCTTGTCACGCTCAGCTTCGCGGACTTTCTGAAGGATCACCTGCTTGGCAGACTGGGCAGCAATACGACCTAGTTCAACCGGCGGAACCTCTTCAGAGAATACATCGCCAATTTCAGGGTTGTCCATGTATTCACGGGCCTGCGCCACAGTGAATTCAGCTTGATAATTCTCAAGCTCTTCCTCTTCAACAACCGTACGAACGCGGGTGAACGTGGCTTTACCTGTGCGGCGGTCGATAGACACGCGAATGTCCATTTCCGCGCCGTAGCGGGATTTCGCAGCACGCGCGAGGGATTCTTCCATCGCTTCGATCACCAACACAGGGTCGATGTTCTTTTCGCGGGCTACGGCCTCTGCGGTTTGCAGCAGCTCAAGCTGGTTGGCTGAGGTAATCGCCATTAGTTACTCTCCTTGTTCGCGCTGTTCTTTGAACTCGGGCGCTTTTTGGATTTGCCCGCCTTAGAGGGGGCAGCGTTTTCGTCACTGTCGATGATCGTTTCAATTTCATCGAACTGGGATTCATCAATCTGGCCCGCATCCTTGCGGCCCTTCAAAACATCGCGGATCAGCTCGTCGGTCAAAACCAGCTTGGCATCAGACAGCCACGCAAATTTCAGACCAATTGTGCCTTCCTCAATGATGATCAGAACTTCGTCGTCCTGCACACCGGCCAATTCGCCCTTAAAACGGCGGCGACCGTCGATCAGTTCATCGGTTTCAATCTTGGCTTCAAAGCCCTGCCATTGGTCGAAATCCTTGAGACGGGTCAAAGGACGGTCGATACCCGGGCTGGACACCTCGAGGTTATAAACCTCTACAATCGGGTCTTCGACGTCGAGCGTCGCAGAAATAGCCGTGGACACCTGCCCACATTCATCAACTTCGATCTGGCCATCAGGACGCTGGACCATAATCTGAAGAATCGTCTCTTTGCCGGACATCAATCGCACGCGCACAACTTCGAATCCCATGTCTTCAACGACAGGGGTGATGATGTCTGCGATGCGACGGTCAATCGCGGCTTTTGCAATCAAATCATTCATTTAGCTTCGCCATTCTATCAGGCACAAAAAAACGGGCGCGCGGCCCGTTTCAGATTTCCGGTTGGGTCGGGGGTGGAAGCCGACGCCGCTGTTGTCAATGGACATAGACCTATTGGACCGTAACTGCAAGGGGGGGGGGCGACAGGCGCACCCCCGCTATCGGGAATTACAGCCCAAGCATCCTGTGCAGCTCTGTCATCGCATTATTAGACAATGCGCGACCACCGCTGACCGCCATCAGAGAAGCATCGGAAACCGACTGTGCGGCTTCGGCCTGTGCTTGAAGAGCATTGTAGGAATGTGCTGCGTCACTCAACGCACGTGCATGACCACCATTCGGGTATGCAGCAACGGCTTGCGCTTCGGTCATGCCCGCCAGATGGCTGTATGTCGCGAAAGCTACGTTTTGCTCGTTCACACGCTCAACCAAATGACGACGTGCTTGCTGGTAGGTGTACAATTTGCCGGGCAAGCTATTGGCTGATGCGCTCGCCAACGCGCTCTGACTGGCCTGAGCCGCATTTAGACCACCAAGTTCACGGGCAAGTGCGCTGTTACCATTGCCACCACTGTTGCCATTAACGTTACCGTTGTTCCCATTGCTGCGCGACGCGCTGGAGTTTCCACCGCTGTTCCCATTCCCATTGCTATTTGAACGACCCCCGCCCTTGCCGTTGCCATTATTGGCGAACGCAGGTTCTGCGGAAAAAACAGTGATCGGAAGGGCAACGCCAAAAGAAATGCCCGCTACAAGAACGGCCTTGATGGCAACACGCGCTAAAGAGAATAACATAATTAATGGTCCAACACATTTACAATGCGGTAACGATAAAGGTGACCTGCGGCCAAAATGTGGCTCAAAACATCAATAATTTGGGCAAATACAAAACGCCCCACCGTTTCCGGCGGGGCGTTCTTTATTCAATCAAGTTGGTTGGCTCACGCCACTGACCAACGCTCTGCCATGCGGGCGTTATCCATCTGCCACAGGTTACCCACTGTGTCAGGTGAAGAGATCCGGTTGTTCACAGCCTGCACGTAGTTGGCAAACATTGGAACCAGAACGCCGCCATCGTCACGCAGAATCTGCTGCATTTCATGGTACTGGCTGCGACGTGTGTCAGTATCCAGCTCTGCACGGGCTGCCAAAAGCAGCTCTTGGAAGCGTGGGCTGTCTTCAGCACCCCACTGGCTATCGTTCCAAGGCACACCAGCTTCATAAGCAGTCGAGAACATCCAGTCTTCAGTCGCACGACCGGACCAGTAAACAGCTGCAAAGTTCTTCTTCAGCCATACGTTGGACCAGTAACCGTCTGATGGTTCTTGAACCACATTCAGGTTGATGCCCGCAGAGGAAGCAGATGATTGATACAGCTGAGCCGCATCAACAGCACCTTCAAACGCAGCGCTAGACGCTGAGATATCGACGTCCAAGCTGTCGAGACCAGCTTCTTTCAGGTAGAATGCTGCCTTGTCCGGATCGTATTCCAGCTGCTCCATTTCAGAATGGTAGTACTGGTTTGCAGGACCGATTGGCGTGTCGTTACCAACAGCACCGTGACCCAGCAGGATCTTGTCGACCATTTCCTGACGGTTGATACCGTACTTCAGGGCACGACGAACGTTCACGTCGTTAAACGGCGCGTTGTCTGTCAGCATTGCGAATGTGTAGTGCTGGTTGCCCGTCACTTCTTGGATGCGCAGCTGAGGGTTCGCTTTCAGCAAACCTTCGGTTTTAAAGTCGATGCGGTTGATCGTATCAACCTGACCCGTCATCAGCGCGTTCATACGCGCGGTGTTGTCGTTGATCGCAATGAATTCAACTTCATCAAAGTAGCCGACTTCGTCGCCTTTGTAGTGATCTGGAACGCGCTTACCAACGAAACGCACACCTGGATCAAACGCAACAACGCTGTAAAGGCCTGTACCGATACCGTTCTGGATCGCTTCTTCGATCATGCCAGCTGGGTACATGCAGATGTGATAATCTGACATCAGATATGGGAAGTCAGCGTTGCCAGAGGCAAGCGTGAATTCGATCTGCAGATCAGAGTTTTTCTTCATCTCGGTGATCGCTTCAACAATCGGCTTGGCCGCTGATTTTGAATCTTCACCAATGTGCATCTGCAGGGATTCGATCACATCGTCAGCGCCGAACGCTTTGCCGTTGTGGAACGTCACGCCAGACCGCAGGTTGAATGTCCAGGTTTTCGCATCTGCTGATGCTTCCCAGCTTTCAGCCAATTCGCCAACAAGCGAACCGTCTGCTGCAACCTCTGTCAGACAATCAAAAACCGTACCGTGCGCGGCTGCGATCATGAAGATGTCAGAATGAGTACGCGCATCCCAGCTATCGGATGTGTTCGCGCCACCAAGACCAGCAGTCAGTTTGCCACCCTTTGTTTGCGCACGAAGCGGCATACCTGTCAGGCCCAGAACACCAGCGGCTGCGCCGGTCTTCAACAGACTACGTCTGCTAATTCCATGTAACATTGTATTTCTCCCTAGTTTGTTGTCAGGCGTTTACCGCCCTATTTTGTCGTCCGTATGAAACGGATGAATGCTTTACATATTATCTATAGCTGCATCGCCAATGTTATCCACACCGCGCTCTGCAAGCAAATTGGTCAGCCAATCGGGGTCCATTTCCGGCACCGATGACAACAGCAAATCCGTGTACGGATGATGCGGCGGTTTAAACATGTCCCGCTTGGGGCCTTGTTCGACGACACGGCCTTCTTTCATCACCACAACTTCGTCCGCGATGGCACGAACCGTCGCAAGGTCATGGGTAATGAACATATAAGAAAGCGACAGGTCGTCCTGCAAACGCGCCAAAAGGCGCAGGATTCCTTCGGCAACAAGCTGATCAAGCGCGGACGTGACTTCGTCGCAAATGATGAACTTCGGCTCAGCGGCAAGTGCACGGGCGATCCCGATCCGCTGCTTTTGACCACCTGACAATTCAGACGGCAGGCGGTTGTAGTATTCGTCTGCAGGCAATTCGATCTGATCCATCAGACCATCAACACGCTTGCGCAGATCACGCCCCGTCAGTCCAGTGTAGAACTGCACAGGGCGGGCGATGATATTGCCGACGCTGACACGCGGGTTCAACGCGGTATCGGCCATCTGATAAATCATCTGTACCTGACGCAACTGGTCTTTCGTGCGTTGCTTGTAATTGGCTGGCATCACTTCGCCGCCAAAGCTGATTTCGCCAGCGCTTGGTGGCAGCAAACCAGTAATACACCGGGCCGTCGTCGATTTACCGGAGCCGGATTCGCCGACAACAGCCACTGTTCGGCCTTCGTGCATGTCAAAGCTGACATCATGCAAAACAGGGATTTTCCCGTAAGCGGCGTCAACATTCTTGACCGACACCACAGGAACAGCACCTGCAACAACAGGCGCTTTCAGCGGACGTTCAAAACTACGCACAGCCCAAAGCGATTTTGTATATTCCTGCGTCGGCGTAGCCAGCATCGTGCGGGTATCGGCGGTTTCCACCTCGTCACCCTTTAGCAGCACCTTAATTTGGTCGGCCATTTGGGCCACAACAGCCAGATCATGCGTGATGTAGATCGCAGCGGTGTTGAATTCCTCAACAATCTCGCGGATCGCAGCCAACACTTCGATCTGCGTCGTCACATCCAAAGCAGTCGTCGGTTCGTCAAAGATGATCAGGTCAGGACGACACGCCATCGCCATCGCGGTCATCGCACGCTGCAATTGACCACCAGACACCTGATGCGGATACCGGAACCCGATTTCATTCGGATTGGGCAGACGCAGCTTGCGATACAGCTCCATCCCGTCGGCTTCGGATTCAGCTTTGCCCATCACACCATGCTGGGTCGGGGCCTCAACATGCTGTTCAAGAATTTTGTGCGCAGGGTTAAAGCTCGCGGCAGCAGACTGCGCCACATAGGCGATCCGTTTACCAAGCAAAGACCGTTTCGTCGCGGCAGAGGCGCTGAAAAGATCAATGCCATCAAACTCAACCGTGCCTTTCGACACACGCACGCCATCGCGACAAAACCCCATCGCAGCAAGACCAAGCGTGGATTTCCCCGCACCGGATTCACCGATCAGCCCCAGAACTTCACCCTTCTTCAGGTCAAGATCGACACCGTTGATAATCGGGTTCCACGTCTCGTCACTGCGGCCCTCAAGCCAGAGATTGCGGATTTTGACCAGTTGATCGCTCATTCCTTCAACCCCGACGTTTTGTGTAGCATCCAGTCGACGACAAAGTTCACAGCAACAGTCAGCAAGGCAATCGCACCCGCAGCCAACAACGGTGTTACCGATGCTTGCGGCGCAAATTGTGCGTAGTTGATGAAACCGGCAAGGTCGCGCACCATTGTGCCCCAGTCAGCCAACGGTGGCTGAATACCCACACCCAAGAACGACAATGCAGCGATCGTCAGGAACACAAAGCAGAAGCGCAGACCAAATTCAGCCAACAGCGGTGCAGTCGCATTCGGCAGGATTTCCTTGAATACAAGGTAACCCATGCCTTCACCGCGCAGTTTCGCAGCCTCGATATAATCCATCACAACAATGTTCTGACCAACAGCACGGGCCAGACGGAACACGCGGGTACTGTCGATGACAGCAATGATCAGGACCATGAAGATCGTCAGCGGAATACCCAGCTGCGATGACCACACGCTCGCGATTGTCATCAGCAAAAGCGCAAAGATCAATGACGGGATCGCCATCAACACATCCACCATCCGCGACAGTAGCTGGTCCAACCAACCACCCAAAACGGCAGCCAGAAAACCGAAGGTCCCGCCAAGCAAGAAGGCCAGCACTGTCGTGATAAACGCGATCCCGACAGTGTTCTGTGCGCCGTAAATCAGGCGGCTAAGAATGTCACGACCGATCTGATCTGTACCCAACGGATACGCAGGATCACCGCCCAGCGCAGGATCACCGCCAGCCACTACGTTTGCGGCAGCACCTTGGATAATCTCGTCTTGGCCGTATGGGGCAATTGCACCCGCGAATACCGCAACAACGACGTAAATGATGATGATCAGCACGCCAAAAGCAGCAGTCAACGGCATAGACCGGAACATCTTTTTCGACCATGCGGTGCCGACATACTGGCCCAACTGTTTGAACAGCCAAGCCGCAATGGCAAAGATGACAAACCCTTCAATCGCCGCCTTCAAAAAGAAGAACTTGTTCGCGACTAACGGATCGTCGGACCGTGCTTGCATGTAAGCCCAAGCAAGCCAGACCAACAACGCAGCACCCAAGACATAACCAAAGGCCACGCCGTAAGACATGTCGCGGAATTTCGGGGCGTTGTTCGTCGCCTTTTGGCCAACAAACCGCATCACCCATGCAAGGCCCGCGATCACAACAAGTGCAATAAGGAGATTGATCATTTCGGATGCCTCAGACGCGGATTGCTCAGGATCGACATGATGTCCGCCGTGAGGTTCAACAGGATGTAGGCCGCTGCAAAGATGAGGCAGCAGGCCTGGACGACCGGAATGTCGCGGATTTTCACACTATCCACGAACAGCTGGCCGATACCCGGATACACAAACACAACCTCAACCACGACCACACCAGTGATCAGGTAAGCAAGGTTCAATGCGATCACGTTGATGATCGGGGCCAATGCATTCGGCAGCGCGTGTTTCACGATGACGCGCATCGGCGACATACCCTTCAGGCGGGCCATTTCGATATACGGGGACGCGAGCAAGTTGATAATCGACGCGCGTGTCATCCGCATCATATGCGCGGTCACGACCAATGTAAGCGTCAGCGCAGGCAGCATTGTCTTTTCCAGACGTTCGCCAAACGGCATGCCGTCATAAATGTTGGACAGCGATGGCAGCAGCGGGTTGATCACGGCAAGCACGAGGATCAGCACATAGGCCATGAAGAACTCTGGCGACGAAATCGAACTCAACGTTGCGATATTGGCGGCACGGTCAAAGATCGTATTGCGATACAACGCGGCCAAAATGCCCAGCGTCACAGCAATCGGCACAGCGATCATTGCAGTCACACCGGCAAGGAACAACGTGTTGCTTAACCGGGGTAGGATTTGATCCAGCACGGTCACGTTATTCACGCCGCCCAAGTTAGACGTAAAATTCAACTGCGCGAAACTGGTGCCAAGATCGCCGGTCAACATTCCACCAAGCCAGCCGAAATAGCGGGTGATCAAAGGCTGATCCAACCCAAGGTCTTTGCGGATTTGATTGACGGATTCTTCTGTAGCCCCCTGACCCAAGATCAGCTGTGCAAAATCACCCGGAAGCAAGTTCACAGCAACAAAGATCACAATCGAAACAATAAGAAGCGTGAGAACGCCTAGTGCAAGGCGTTGAAGTATAATGGTTAGGACGTTGCCCAAAATTCTAAGTTCCCCTGAGGATGCTTACAAGTTAACGGCACAGACGCCGCTGTAAACCCTCGAGATTCAGAAAGTCTGGTTCAGAAATTCAGAAAGTCGCGCTTGTCTGCGAACATATCCATCGTGTGCACAAGTTCCCGACTGATGCCCGGTTCGGACAATGCATGCCCCGCTTTTCCGATCATGACCAAACGCCCCTTTGGCCATTTACTGGCCAGCGTGTGGGCAGAAACCGGCGGACAGATCATGTCAAAACGTCCCTGCACAATCACGCCAGGGATATCTGCAATCTTGTCCATATTGTTCAAGATTTGCTGGTCCTCGGTTAGAAATCCGGCATTGGCGAAATAGTGGTTTTCAAGCCGTGCAAAGGCGCGGGCGTAATCGGACGGGCTTTCGCCAGTTGAACCGTTTGATTCAATCGACGCTAATGCGTTTTCCCAACCCGCCCACGCGCGCGCATACCGCGATTCCATCGGCAAATCGCCCGAGAAAAGGCGCCGGTGATACGCTGCAATAAAATCATCGTGTTCGTCTTCTGGGATCAAATCAGTGAACTTTGCCCAAAGATCAGGCCAGAACCGACCCGCCCCTCCGCCATAGAACCAGTCCAGCTCGGGTTGGGTCATCAAGAAAACGCCGCGCAACACTAGCGCGGCCGTGCTCTCGGGATGCGTTTGTCCGTAGATCAGCGACAGGGTCGCCCCCCAGCTGCCGCCGAACACAATCCACCGATCAATGCTCAACGCTTCGCGGATCATTTCTATGTCCGCCACCAGGTGCCATGTTGTGTTGTTAATAACGCTCGCATGGGGCCGCGACCGACCACAGCCACGCTGATCAAACAAAACGATCCGATAAACGCTTGGGTCAAAATAGCGACGCATCGCAGGGCTGCAGCCACCACCGGGCCCGCCATGCAGGACAACAACAGGAATCCCGTTCGGATTGCCGCATTGTTCCACATAGATGGAATGCCCGTCGCCCGTATCCAGCATTTGCTGATTAAACGGGTCCATCGGGGGATACAGATGTGCGCCTGTGCGCTTTTGACCTACGACCTTGTCCATAAACGACCTATATAGCGTGTTGAGACGGGAAACCATCACCCGAAGACAGGAATTGGACCACGATATGACCGATGCAGCAACCAACACTGTAGACCCCGCCGAGATCGCCAAATTCGAAGCCATGGCCGCTGAATGGTGGGATTTGGAAGGCAAGTTCAAGCCGCTGCATATGCTGAACCCTTGTCGGTTGGATTACATCACCAGCCAAATCGCGGCAGAGTTCGGGCGGGACCTGAACGGACCTGCTCCATTCGACGGGCTGCGTATCTTGGACATCGGTTGCGGCGGCGGGTTGCTTTGCGAACCGATGGCGCGGCTCGGGGCGACAATTGTTGGCGTTGACGCAGCAGCGGGCAACATTCCCGTGGCTGAAATCCACGCGCAGCAATCGGGTCTAACCATTGATTACCGTCACAATACAGCGGAAGCGATGGCAGCAGACGGCGAACAGTTCGACGTTGTTTTAAACATGGAAGTTGTGGAACACGTGGCCGACCCGCTCGGGTTCCTGACGGCGTGTCGGCAACTGTTGAAACCCGGCGGACTGCACATCTGTTCGACCATCAATCGCAATCCAAAAAGCTTCATGATGGCCATTGTCGGCGCGGAACACGTGATGCGCTGGCTGCCAAAAGGCACGCATGAATTCAGCAAATTCATTACGCCGGACGAATTGTTCGACCTGCTGCGCAACGCAGGCATGGAACCTGTGGACCGCAAGGGATTCCAGTTCAATCCGATCATGTGGAACTGGCGGATTTCTGATCGCGACCTTTCGGTGAACTACGTCACAGCGGCAATCAAACCTGCATAAAACAAGGGCGGACCAATCGGCCCGCCCCATTACTCGTTACCGTTAAAATCGATTTACTTCAGCAGGGCCAAAAGCTGCTCTGCGGCTGCTTCTGATGATGCAGGGTTCTGGCCTGTAACCAGTTTGCCGTCAGTGATCGCAAAAGACGCCCAATCGTCGGACTTCTCGTACTGCCCGCCGTTCGCTTTCAGCATGTCTTCAACCAAGAACGGCACAACATCTGTCAACTGAACCGCATCTTCTTCGGTGTTGGTGAAACCCGTGACGCGCTTGCCGTTCACCAGTGGTTTACCGTCGGCACCTTTGGTGTGCTTGAACACTGCAGGGGCGTGACAAACGGCGCCAACCGGACGGTCGCTTGCCGCGAAAGTTTCGATCAGGCGGATGCTGTCTGCATCTTCAGCCAGATCCCACAATGGGCCGTGACCACCTGGGTAGAAAATCGCATCGAAACCAGCGTCTTCCACGTCAGCCAAAACAGCTGTGTCTGCCAGATCAGCCTGCGCATCTTTGTCGTCTTTGAAACGACGTGTTGCGTCCGTCTGGGAATCTTCGCTGTCGCTGCTAGGGTCGATCGGCGGCTGACCACCCTTCGGGGATGCAAGCACGACTTCTGCGCCCGCATCTTTCAACGCGTAGTAAGGCGCTGCAAATTCTTCCAGCCAAAAGCCGGTTTTCTTGCCTGTGTCACCAAGTTGATCGTGCGACGTCAAAACCATCAAAATCTTCATAAGATCGGTCCTTTCCAATTCTTGAACTTGGGGATGTAACTCGGCGCACGGCAAAGGGTTCCTCTCACCTTGCGTCAGCATCAAGTTGGCGTGATCGACTTGAATTTACAGGTGGTCAGGCAGCTATCAGGCGTCAGCCAACCGCTGTCTCATTTCGCGCAAAACAGGCAGCGTACTGCGGACGCGCATCGGTCCGATATCCTTGACGATTTGGGCAATCAGTGGGGAAATCGCGTGAATTGCGGCGTCACGTGCGGACATGCCCGCTGGCGAAATAGCAACCATCTTGCGCCGCGCATCATCCCAATCGGGCCGGATATGAACCCAGCCGTTCCATTCCAGCTTGCCTAACGTGTTGGTCATCGCACCGCGCGTCAGATGAAACGTACGCGCCAATTCACCGGGGGATCGTTCTACACCGCTATGGGCCAGATGATTGAGCACTGAAAAATGGGACAGCTCCATCCCCTTCGGCAACACCTTCGCGACACTGGCACGCGCCAACTGATCCACCGCCAAAATCTCGCTGAATAACGTCGCAGCAAGATTATCGGAGTCGTCAATCATCAGGGACCTGTAAAATCTCGATCATGTGTGAGCGCGGGAATGCGTTTGCGCGCATGTGACACTTCCGCAGGGTCAATATCAACCATTACAATCGTCGCATCTGTGCCGCCGTCGGCCAAAACGTCACCCCACGGACTGATCACCATCGAATGTCCATACGTCGTGCGTGGACGCTTGGCATCGGGGTCAAACGTGCCCGTTTGGGCGGCGGCAAGGACATAACACCCTGTTTCTATGGCTCTTGCGCGCAATAATGTTTCCCAGTGGGCAGCGCCCGTCACCGGTGAAAAAGCAGCAGGAACCAGTAGAATATCGGCACCAGCCTGCGCCAATGTGCGGTAGAGATAGGCAAAACGAATATCGTAACAAATCGACATGCCAACCGTACCAAATGACGTTTCTACCAAAGTTGCGTGATCTCCGGGGCGATATCCTTTCGATTCGCGATAGGTCTCTTTCTCGGACACGGTCACGTCGAACATGTGGATTTTGTCATAGCGCCCGACGATATCGCCCTGCGGGTTGATCATGAACGACCGATTGGCAAAACGCCCGTCCGGATCACCTGTTTTCAGGGCCAGTGACCCGATCGAAATCCAAACGCCCAGCGCCTTGGCGTCAGCGCACAACGCGGCAAGGGTGATGTCGTCGCCTTCTAATGACAAAGCCGCGTCCTGTGCGGCGCGGCTTGATGTCAGGCAATTCGTGACTTCAGGTGTCAGGACAAATCCGGCCCCTTGCCGGACAGCATCGCGCACCATAGCGCGCACCATCGCAAGGTTCTGGACCGGATCAGGTCCTGACGTGATCTGAAGTAAAGCTACTTTCATGCAGCCAAAAGCGGGTCCAGCTTGCCACGCGCATTCAACGCGCTCAGGTCATCAAAGCCACCGATGTGTTTTCCATCAATGAAGATTTGTGGAACCGTTGATCCCCCATTTGCACGCTTGATCATTTCAGGGCGCTTGTTGGGTTGGGCAAGAATGTTGACGGTGCTGTAGCTGACCTTTTTGTTGTCGAGCAAGCGTGCAGCCGCATGGCAATACGGGCAACCGGGTTTGATATACATTTCAATGTTAGCCATCGGGCAATCCTTTCAGTGCGGGTCAGCGCCTATCTAGGTATCCTTCACCACACGCGCCAGAGTAACAATAGACACGTTTGCGGCACCAGCGGC
This sequence comes from Rhodobacteraceae bacterium S2214, assembly GCA_025141675.1. NCBI lineage: Bacteria > Pseudomonadati > Pseudomonadota > Alphaproteobacteria > Rhodobacterales > Paracoccaceae > Rhodobacteraceae bacterium S2214. The sequence goes on along the minus strand of CP081161.1, from coordinate 400,302 downwards.
CCGCGCAGCCTCTGTTGCGGCAGCTAACGTCGCCCCGGATGTCATCACATCGTCGACAATCAGAACCGACTTGCCAGCCAGCAAAAGACCCCGTTTGGGATGGGCTGCAATAGTACCGGTCAAAGCTGCAAAGCGGGCTGTACGGCCAACACCATCCAACGGTTTGGTCGCTTTCCTCCGCGTCAACGCATCCACAATCACGGGTCGCCCCAGATGACGCCCAAGATCCACGGCCAAAGCTGCGGCTTGATTATAGCGGCGTTTAATCAAACGCGACCAATGCAACGGCACCGGCACAATCACCGTATCTTCGCGCAGGATCGGCTGCACACGCGCAGCCATCCATCCGGCAGCAGGCCACGTCAGATCTAATCGGTCACCGTGCTTCAAACCCAACACCAACCGCCTGCCAATCCCGCGATATTCTAACGCTGCACGACCGCGTTCCCACGGGCGGGCGATCGTCATGCAATCATCGCACTGGATGCGATCTCCGTGATCTTCGCCCAATTGCGGCGCCCCGCAGGTGTCGCACACCAACCCGCTGATAAATCCGGTTTGCGCCCAACATGGGCCGCACAAACCATGTTCGGCCTCGGTTGCGGTTTCGCACGCGACACATTGCGGCGGATAAATTGATCGAACGACACTTTGCATTAAGGCTTGCACGCTCTAAATCCCCCGTATGGATACGCCACCGAACATCACCGACCGCACCGCCCTGACCCGTCACCGTGACAGAGCCTTGCCCGACGCGCTTTTCTTGCACGATGTCGTCGCCGACGAATTTCAGGAAAGACTGATCGAGGTTAACAGAAAGTTTACAAAGGTCGCGATTGTGACCGGCTTTCCCGAATTTTGGGCGGCAAAGTATCCGGACGCCACAATTGTTGGCGACGACGACACCCTCGCGCTCGAGGTCGAAACCTACGATCTGGTCCTGCATACACTCGCGCTGCATTGGGCAAACGACCCCGTTGGACAGCTGGTGCAATGTCGGCGGGCACTGAAACCGGACGGGTTGTTCCTTGCCGCCAGCTTTGGTGGGCAAACACTGAACGAATTGCGGACATCGTTGGCCGAAGCGGAAATCGCCGTCACAGGCGGTTTGTCCCCGCGCATCGCACCCATGGGCGAAATTCGTGACCTTGGCGGTTTGCTGCAACGGGCAGGTTTCGCATTGCCAGTGGCAGACGGCACACCCTTGCAGGTCAGCTACGCCAACGCGTTTCACTTGATGCACGACCTGCGCAAGATGGGTGAAAACAACGCACTGTCCGACCGGATCAAAACCTTCACGCCCCGCAACATGCTGACAGAAGCCGCGACGATCTACGCCGACAACTTCCGCGCAGAAGACGGCAAGCGGGTCACAGCCACCTTCGAGATCATCACGCTGACAGGATGGGCACCAGCAGAAAGCCAACCGCAACCCTTGCGACCGGGTAGCGCCAAGACACGACTGGCCGATGCGCTTGGCACCGATGAAACACCACTAAAATAAGTCCAATCGACGCGCCTGCGCGTATTCCATTTCATAAACCACCAAATCGCGATAATGACGGGCCATGACCATGTTTGATGCACAAGAAACCTCATCTGAACGCCCTGCCGTTTGTCCTGTTCACGCACAGCCTGACCACCCGAAGGTGAAACCGGCACGTGTTGGCGTGCTTGTGGCCAACCTCGGCACACCAGACGACACCGGCTATTGGTCAATGCGCCGCTATCTGAACGAATTCCTGTCCGACAAACGCGTCGTCGATATCTCGAATTGGATTTGGCAACCGCTCTTGCAGCTGGTGATCCTGACGAAACGGCCTTTTTCGTCAGGCGCGGCCTACAAATCCATCTGGAACGAAGAAGATAACGAAAGCCCGCTGCTGACCATCACCAAAAAGCAGACCGCAGCGATCCGCGCCAAGATGGTCGCGGAATACGGTGACGACGTGCGGGTGGATTTCTGCATGCGCTACGGCAACCCATCCACCAAATCCAAAGTGCAGGAAATGGTCGATGCAGGCTGCACTAAAATCCTGTTTTTCCCGCTGTACCCGCACTACGCAGGGGCCACATCAGCAACCGCAAACGACCAGTTTTTCCGTGCCCTGATCGCGCAAAAACAGCAACCCATCGCGCGGATCGTTGAACCTTATTTCGAAGACACAGCCTACATCGATGCGCTCGCCAAATCCATCGAAGCCGCCTACGCAAAGGCGGACAAAAAGCCGGAAATGCTCGTGTGTTCCTACCACGGCATGCCGATCCGGTATCTGATGGAAGGCGACCGGTATCATTGCGAATGCCAGAAAACGACGCGCCTGCTGAAAGAACGGCTGGGATGGGCGGACACCGAAATCCGCACGACGTTCCAATCGGTCTTTGGTCGCGAAGAATGGCTGAAACCCTACACCGTCGAAGAAGTGGCGCGTATGGCATCTGAAGAGGGCATCAAGAACATCGCGATCTGCGCGCCTGCATTCTCTGCCGATTGCATCGAAACGTTGGAAGAAATCAACGAAGAGATCAAAGAAAGCTTCGAAGAAGCAGGCGGCGAACACTTCACCTATATCCCATGCCTCAACGATGATCCGGCGCATATCAATGCACTATCAGGGATCATCAATAGGAACTTACGCGGCTGGCTACGGTAGGCATTCGGCGAATCCAGCGCATCATTCAAACATGATACTATCTTTAGAATATTCCCCGTATCTTTAGGGTATTGTCGGTAGAAAAGTCGCATTCCGGACAGAATCGGACGGTAGCTCCATTGGAATAAATTTCTTTCCCGATGGAGGAGCCCAATGAAAACTCGAATCTTAACGCTATGCCTTGCTTTGCTCGCTGGATGTTCCGGCAGCTGGGAAACAGACTATGGCACAGGTATCGAAAACACCGTTTCACAAAAATGGCGCGTACGTGAAGTAAACGTCGCGATACCAGACGACCTGACGACGACCGAAACGAATTCTTACGCACCAAACGCTGACGTTGTTTGGCACGAAGATCCAGTCGGCGATCGTAGAATGCAAGTCGCGGAAATCTTAACCGACGGCGTCCGTCGCGGTGCACGCCCGTTGCGTGGGTCCAAACCTGTGAACCTGGATGTGATGTTGTATGAATTCCATGCACTGACACCGCTCGCGCGGGCAAAAGCACCATCCGCGGTGCATAACATCGCCTTCAGCATTCAAGTGGTCGATGCGCGCACTGGCGAACCTTTGACAGAACCGGAATTCATTCGTGCAGATTTGGAAGCGCACGTCGGCGAAGCCGCTTTCGAAGCATTCCAACAAGGCGAAACGCAAAAGGTCCGCATCACGCGCCACCTACAACAAGTCACAGCAAGCTGGCTGGGCATAGGCCCGGACGTGCGACGGTCGTTCTCGTCCGCAGGGCGCTAAACAGCGCAGTTGATCGCAACGATACGAAAAGACGCAAAACGGCAGGAGGTTTCAAACCCCCTGCCGTTTTTCATTTTAGATAACGACAAGACTGCCGTCGGCGACCATATCATCTTCAAGCGTCGTGGTATGCGCAACACCGTCCAGATTGATCGTGATCGTATCTGCTCCGCCCGCTACTTCTGAAATGGTCAAAGTCGTACCACCAGACCCGTCGTCCGCTGCAGTTACCCAATCCGAGATGTCATCACCTTCATCGTAACCGATCAACAGGTTCGACACGTCCAATTTGTTGGTCGAAGCTCCGAAATCAGTGATTGTATCGACACCCGCATCAGCGTGACCATAAACGACAAGGTTCTCACCAGCACCCAACGTGATCAAATCATCGCCAGTACCACCAAAGATCACGTCATCGCCGTCACCACCGGTAATCGTGTCGTTACCACCAAGCCCGTGATACGTTTCACCACCGGCAGCAAGAACCACGTCATTGGCGGTCGCATCGCCAACCTGCAAACCATCAATTGCGTCGAAGTCCATCCCATCAACAATCCAACCGTGCGCTTCTTCCAAATGCTGAATCGCAGTCGCGTCAGTCGCAGATGCAGCGACAGTTAGCTCCACACCCGACTTCAAATCAGTTTCACCAGCATCCGCATCAATCGTGGCCCAGCCATTCAACGTGGCATCCATATTTTCGGACGACATCCCTGTGGCACCCTCGAACATCTGCCACATACTAGCCCGAAACCCCTCAGTGATACTTGAGACGTTCCAATCACCAATATCTTGATCAAATGTGCTGCTTAGTCTAAACATCGACCCCATATTCGTAACACTGGATGTATCCCAACCGCTGATGTCCTGATTGAAAGCAACAGCGCGATTGAACATGGAACGCATACTTTTAACGCTCGATGTATCCCAACCTCCGATGTCCTGGTCGAACATTTCAGTGGCGCCAAACATGGTTGTCATGTCAGTCACGCTTGAGGTGTCCCACCTACCGATGTCCTGATTGAAAATCTTAGCTCCATCAAACATATTGTTCATGTCCGTAACACTCGATGTGTCCCAGTCACCGATATCTTGATCGAATTCCTCTGCACTATTGAACATCTCATACATAGATTCGACATTTGAGGTGTCCCAACCACCTATGTCCTGATTAAATACCGTGGCGTCAGCAAACATGTAAGACATCGATTCGACATTCGACGTATCCCAAGAACCAATATCTTGATCGAATACATACGCGTTAAGAAACGTTCCCTCCATTACAGTGACACTTGACGTATCCCAACCACCTATGTCCTGATTGAAAGAGTTCGCATTGAAAAATGCACCATACATGTTTACCAGATTGGACGTGTCCCAGTCCGTTATGTCTGCATCCAAAACATAGGGATAGCTTGTCTCATAAAACGGATAAATAAGACTAGTTTCGTTTGCTCCAGCCGTATTCAGCACACCGGAAGGTGAGGTCACAGAATACGCCGCAATATCAACCGCGACGTTCGAATGCCCGACGGCTAGATCAGGAACCACTTCTGCGGTCCAAGTTGTGCCACTACCCGTCAAGCTGCCTGCAACAAGTGTGCCGTTAGCAACGATAATATCACTTTCAGTGAAGTTAGAACTATCGACCGCTTGGCTGAACTCAAACGTAATCGTATTTGTCCCAGCCTCAAAATTTCCCCAGTAGACATTTTCAGGGATCGCCGTCGCTTCCCCTGACCCCGTAATCGTGACCTCATTCATCGGCCTGACTGTGATGTCGATCTTGTCGCTGGTGTTACCGGCTTCGTCTGTCGAAAACACAGAGATCGTCGATCCCACTGCAAAGTCACCCTCGATCGTCCAGTTTCCATCAGCGTCGGCGACAGTTTCAAGATCCGGCACGCCGTCTCCATCGACATCGATCACAACAGTGGCACCTGCACCTGCAGTACCCAAAACCGCTTTGTCACCGTCGGCGACAACAACGGGTGCCACGGGCGCGGTTGTATCCACGACAACATCCAACGTCGCATCTGCTTGATCGCTTTCGTTGCCAGCGGCATCGGTCAGTGTCACCGAAAGGGTCTGTTCGCCTTCCGCCAGCGGGGCATCGGGCGTCAATGTGCCGTCGGCTGCCGAATATGTCGCTGCGGTTTCAACACCGTTGACGTAAAGCTTCGGTGTGTCCGCCAGATTGGCCCCGATATTCAACGCGGGGCGCGTATCGTCGGTTGTGACAGCCGTGCTCGTCGTGCTGGTGATCGACCCAACATCGTCGCGGTAGCTTGTGAATGTTGGCGCATCCGGTGCCGTTGTATCAACGATCGTACCACCGCCGTCGCCGCCGGTTCCACCATCACCACCGCCATCACCGCCAGTTCCACCACCGCTTGTATCGTCGGAACCACCGCCGCCACCGCCTGCGACCGCAGCCAATACGCCAGCACCAGCCGCCGCGCCAAGCAGTGCAGTGCTGTCCAGTGCAACAGCAGCGCCGCCCAGCGCCAATCCGGCACCTGCTTCGAACACCTCGAAGTAGTCGACAAGCCGGATCACTTCGCCGTTGGCCAGCGTCAGGATCAGATCATCACCTACCTGTTGCGTCGATGCGATGTCCGATGCGGCAAAGCCTAGCTGGACCTGTCCGGTCCCTGCGGCGATACGAAATGTTCCCGTAACCGGGTCTGCGATTGTGACGGTCGGGCCTGCGGATGCGGTAGACGCACCTGTGCCGTCAATGAGCAATTCACTCAAATTCATTATGTAACTCCAAGATCTGCCTCACAGGCCTATCCGAACGCTTCCGTTCTTTACTCTTTAAGAACAATAGCTTCGGTAACCTGCATTTATTTTTATGAGGCCAGTATCCGTGGAAATCTGTCCATTTCAAAATGAAACTTGTGCAACCACTGGGTTTCGGTTGTGAATGTGGCTCAATTGCACGGAGAAGTTGGGTCATCCAATTCGCCCAATAAAAAAGCCCCGCCAATCATGACGGGGCTTCAGAAATTATGGTTAGGTGATCCTAGATCAACATCACTTGGGCGCCATTGCCGACCAAGCCGTACAATTCCGCGATGTGTTCATTATACAAACCGATGCAGCCATTCGACGAACGACGACCGATTTTGCGCGTGTCGTGGGTGCCGTGGATTCGGTAATACTGCCAGCTTAGGTACAACGCGTGTGTGCCAAGCGGATTGTCCGGACCCGGTCCAATACGTTCAGGCCATTCCGGGTTGCGTTCACGCATCGCGGGTGTCGGTGCCCAAGATGGACCTTCGACCTTGCGAATAACCTCTGTGCGGCCGCGACGTGTCAGATCCTCTGACAGTGGAACGGACGTTGGATACAGTTTATAAATGCTCTGATCCTCGGACCAGAAATGCAACGCACGGCTTTCCAGATCGCACAGGATCGCACCGCCAGCTAACGTTTGGAAATACGGACGCCAATCAAGCGACCGGAACGATGCCGTGTTACGTGTCACACCACCACCAATCACGCCTTCAATCTCGGTCGAATTGTTCGTCTGACCGATTGCGGCTGTGCCAACGGTGGCTGCAGTTGCCGCAAGAAACCCGCGGCGGGAAAGGGACTTGAAGTCGGACGTCATGGTCTCGCGCTCCGTGAAATACAAAATAATGTGATGTAGACTTAGGTATTCTACCCCGTTCGCGCAAATCAAACATGTGTCATAATGGCAAACTGTTGCTGAACGGTGTTTGCGGTGTTGTGCGAATGCCGCTAAGACAAGGCATTCTTAACGCGAGTATCCCCATGTTTCGACGCGAATTGATTTTAGGACTGACAGCTTTTGGTTTGGCCGCTTGTTCTGGTGGTACACCAGTCGCAAGAATCGGCCCGGATGGCTTGCCACTACCGACGGTTTACCAAATCGGGGCAAACGACGTCGATGCCATTCAATTCCGCATGGAAGACAGCATCAACGCGCTGCGCCAAGCAGCGGGTGTAACGCCTGTCACACTTGATCCGAACCTGATCGCATCTGCCGCAACCCATTCGCGGGACATGTCCGTGCAGAACCGGCCATGGCTGTTCGGGTCTGACGGATCATCACCACTTGATCGGGCACGTCGCGCAGGGTTCTCTGGACGTCTTGTTGGCGAAGTCATTTCGGAATCCTACGAAACCGAACTAGAAACGCTTGCCGCATGGACCCAAGACCAAGACAGCCGTGCTGTGATCCTTGACCCAACAGCCCAGCGCATCGGTTTTGCATGGTATCAAGAACCTGCAGGCAAAATTTGGTGGACGCTCAGCGTCGGCACGGCACCAGGTGCGTTCCAAGCGCCAGCAGCCGTAGACATTCGTCCGCTTGGCGCACCCGTCGCAGGCAGTACTTTTCAGGGATAAATGTAGATCGGGGTCCCATCGCGGACCATCGCATAGATTTCTTCAATCTCGTCGTTCGTCACGGCAATACAGCCCCATGTCCAGTCGTCTTCGTTCGACAACGGATTGGGCGTGCCGTGAATAAAGATATCACCACCCGGGCTTAATCCATGCGACCGCGCATAGGCGATGTCGTTACGGTTCGGGTAAGAAATACCCAAAGAAAGATGATAACGGCTATTCGGGTTCCGGCGATTAATCAGGTACGCCCCTTCGGGTGTCCGACCGTCGCCTTCAAACGATTTGTGACCTGCAGGTGCAAACCCAAGTTCGAATTTATAAGACTTCAACTGGCGCGTTCCACTTAGCAACTGCATGGTTCGACGCGCTTTGAACACCTGAATGCGGGTCACGGGTGGTCCGCTGTACGTCCGGAATTTAGTTGTTGAACAGCCGGTCAGCGCCGCAGCGCCCAGACCTACTACCATTGTTCGCCTAGAAATTGTCATCTGCCCACCGTCGGTCTGCTGCCGTTTTGCCGGATATTATGCACTATATTTGCGCCACCATAGCGCCTTCGTCAAACTGATCTTCACTTCCTCGTGAAGCTTGCCACAACCTCAACATGTGGCGACCAGCGGAATTGATCAACAACCTGTACCCAATTTAGCGTAAAGCCATGTGCAACAAGCATTTTTGCGTCGCGGGCAAAGGTGACAGGGTTACACGACACCATCGCGATCACCTTGACGTCGCTTGCCGCAAGCGTCGCAATTTGCGCATCAGCACCGGCACGCGGGGGATCGATGACAGCCGCGTCAAATTTCCGCAGTTCATCAGGTTCCAGCGGACGGCGGAAAAGATCACGCGTCTCGGACGTCACGCGCTTCAGGTGCTTGCCTTCGCGCCACCCCCGATCAAGCGCCGCGATCATATCCGCTTCACCTTCGACCGCATGAATTTCAGCCGTCTTCGACAAAGGCAAAGCAAAGGTGCCGGACCCAGCGAACAGATCAACGATGCTTTTCGCGCCTTGGGTAATCTCAATCACCGCATCTCGCAGAACCGCTTCGCCGTGTTTTGTCGCCTGCAGAAACGCGCCAGCAGGCGGTACAGCGGACACACCACCAAAATCCTGCGCAGGCGGGTTCATCGTCACGATCACCTCGTCCTGCCAAACAAGCCGCGACACACCGTGCTTTTGGGCGAAAACCGCAAGCTCCATCCGCAATTGCGACGTTAACTCTTTTTCCGTCTCGACGCTGATATCAGGACCGACTGAAGTTTCGGTCACCGTAAACGACACATGCGATTTGCGAGACGCCGCGAACATGATCAGCGCCTCAAGTGCTGCGCGCGCGTCATGCAAACCCGGTGTGATCAGCTGGCAATCCGGCACCGCAATAATTGTATCAGTGCCCTTCGCGTAAAACCCCAGCATCACGCCCTTTTTCGTGCGCTGACCCGCAAACTTTGCACGCCGGCGCGACTGGGCAGGCGACGTCGCAATATCGCGAAACACCGTGTTTAGACCCTGTGCAGCGATGGCTTTGCGCACAATTTCCTGCTTCCAATCGGCGACAAACGCGTCAGAGGCATGTTGCATCGCACAACCGCCACAGGTCTTGAAATGGCGACAAGGCGGCGACACACGATCCACAGACGGCGTGACGATCCGGACTGTGCCGTCTTGATCAACACTAACCTCTTCACCCGGCAGAACGCGCGGCAACAACGTGCGCCCGTCGTCCAATTTACCCATGCCAAGGTGGGTTAACCCTTCGATCATCGCCATGAATTATTCCGCCGCATCTTTCACATTAATAAAGCCGCCCGATTGCCGGTTCCAATACCGCGCATACAGACCGTCTTGCGCGAGCAAGTCGTCGTGGCTTCCTTGTTCAACGATGCGCCCCGCGTCAAGCACGATGATGCGATCCATGCGGGCCAATGTGGACAAACGGTGCGCAATCGCGATCACAGTCTTGCCTTCCATCACCGTTTCCAGCGCGGACTGAATGGACGCCTCGACCTCTGAATCAAGCGCAGACGTCGCTTCGTCCAGCACCAAGATCGGTGCATCTTTCAAAATCGCACGGGCAATCGCGATCCGTTGCCGTTGACCACCCGACAGTTTCACACCGCGTTCGCCGAGATGGGCGTCATAGCCGGTCCGATCCAGGAAATCCTTAAGATCGACCAGAAAGTCATGCGCTTCTGCCTGCTGTGCTGCCGCGATGATCTGATCCTCGGTCGCATCCGGCGATCCGTACCCGATGTTGTCACGCGCTGACCTATTAAACATCGCTGTTTCTTGCGTCACCATCGCAATTTGGCGCCGCAGGCTTTCTTGCGTCACCATCGAAATGTCCTGACCATCAATCAGAACCCGACCCTTTTCGGTGTCATACAGCCGCAGAAGCAACGCGACCAAGGTCGACTTCCCAGCGCCAGACGCACCAACAATGCCCAACCGTTCGCCGCTCGCGATATTCAGATCAACAGCGTTTAAACCACCCGGACCACCGCCATAAGAAAACGTCACGTCGTCCAATGTGATCGTTCCCTTTGGCACATCCAAAACACCTGCATTCGGCGCATCGCCTAGCGTATGTTCTGGCGTCAGGGTCTGCACAGCGTCTTCCAAAACGCCAACATTGCCGTACATGCCCATCAGCGTGAAACTGACCCAGCCAGTCATCTGCGCCAGACGCAGCCCAATGGTGCCCGCAACCGCGATGTCACCTGTCGATGCGCCGCCACGGCTCCAGACCAGCAGAGTCACGCCAACCAAAATCAAAGGCAAAACGCCCGAAAGCACCATCAACGATCCGCGGAACGACGCAGACACCCAGCCCCACGCGATCCCCTTTTGGCGAAACGCCTTCATCGCATTGATTGCAGCTTTGTCTTCGTGATCGTCATGGGCAAACAATTTGACCGTCTTGATGTTGCCAATCGTATCAACAATCTGGCCCGACACGGTCGCGTTCGCCGCCGCCCGCGCGCGGGATGCTTTACGGATTCGCGGCATAAAGAAACGCAGGAAAAAGACATAAGCGACAAACCAAAGCGCAAGCGCCAGACCCGCCCGCCAATCCAGCGTCATAACCAAGATCAACGATCCGACCACAGACGCAAAAGCAAAGACAACCGTGTGCACGAATTCCACGACAATATCGGTCAACGCCCGCGACGCCTGCATCTGCTTTTGTGAAATCCGGCCCGCAAAGTCGTTGTCAAAGAACGACACCGCTTGGCCCAACGTGTAGCGATGCAATCGCGATAGGATCAGCGCAGAAATCGACGGCCCCAGAACCACCGATTGCATCACGCCGGACAGGGCAAGCCATGCAGGGCGGAATAGCAGGAAAAACACCGAAACGCCCAGTATTAGACCCGTGTTTTCGGCGAAGAAGCCTTCGGCGCTTCCCGCCAAAGCCGCGTCAATCACCATGCCCAGCATCAACGCTGACGCGACCTCGATCAGGCCCGACACCACCGAAACCGCTGATCCGGCTGTAATCGGCAGGAAGCTACCCTTCAACGCCCAGCGCGCAAAGGCGACCAGCGTCTTTGGCGGCGGCCCATCCGCCGCCTGAAACGGGGCGATCCAGTTCGCGATGCTCATGCTTTTGATCCTGCTGTGTCCTGCCCTAAAAACCCGCCCGATTGGCGTGCCCAGAACCGCGCATATTGCCCGTTCGCCGCCAGCAAACTGTCATGCGTCCCGTCTTCAATAATGCGACCTTGGTCCATCACGATGATCCGATCCATCTGGGCAATCGTCGACAAACGGTGCGCAATCGCGATCACCGTTTTGCCCTGCATCATGCCATAAAGCGTTTCTAGAATGGCGGCTTCGACCTCTGAATCCAGTGCCGACGTCGCCTCGTCTAACAACAAGATAGGCGCGTCTTTCAAAATGACACGGGCCAACGCGATCCTTTGTCGCTGTCCACCCGACAATTTCACACCACGTTCACCAACGCGCGCGTCATATCCGGCGTTCCCTTCGTTATCTTCCAGCGTCAGGATAAAATCATGCGCCTCGGCTTTTTTCGCGGCGGCGATCATTTCGGCCTCGGTGGCACTTGGGCAGCCATACAGAATGTTCTCGCGGACCGACCGATGCAGCAATGCGCTATCCTGCTGGACCATGCCAATTGCCGCCCGCAGACTGTCCTGGGTCACGGTGTTAATCGGCTGTCCATCAATCACGATCTGCCCACTTTCGGCGTCATAGAACCGCAACAACAGCTTCACGAGCGTCGATTTCCCGGCACCCGACTGGCCAACGAGCCCCACCTTTTCACCAGGTGCAATCGTCAGGTTAATCTGGTCGAGTCCGCCTGTCTGCTTCCCATAATGATGCGACAGGTCCTGCATCTCGACACCACCTTGCGACACCTGCAACGGCACCGCATTCGGATCATCGAGCAGCGTGATAGGTTGCGCAATCGTCTGCATCCCCTCCTTCACAACGCCCAAGTCGCGAAAGAAACTGGACGCGGCGAACATGATCCACCCCGACATGGAATTTAGTCGCAGCGCCAGCGCGGTCGCCGCCGCGACAACACCCACAGACGCAGTGCCTTGCATCCACAAATAAACGGCCCAGCCAACAACACCGACGACCAAGAACCCGTTAATCAGCGTCAGCCCGCCATCCATGATCGTGAACAGCCGCATTTCGGTCTGGAACGTGCGGCGCGCCTCTTCGATGCTTTCCTTCGCATAGTCAATTTCGCGATCATGATGCGCGAACATCTTCACGGAATGGATATTTGTATAACTATCAACGACGCGCCCCGTCACAGCGGACCGCGCATTCGACGATGCCTCAGACGCGGGACCAATCTTGGCCATGACCCAGCGCATCAGCCACAAATAAGACCCTAACCAAAGCAAAAGCGGGACCATCAACCGTGGATCAGCGCCGGACAACAGCGCAGCGGCCCCAACAACATAAGCCACAGCAAAGGTCAGCGCATCGAAAATTTCGAACACCACTTCGCCAGCCGCTGGCGGCGTCTGCATGATCCGGTTCGCGATCCGACCAGCAAAATCATCCTCGAACCAGCCAACAGACTGACGCATGACATGGCGGTGCGCACGCCACCGAACCAGCGTGCCGACATTTGGCAGGATTGTCTGGTTCAATAGCAGCACTTGGCCCATGTAAACGACAGGCCGCACCGTCAAAATCGCAATGGCAACGACAATCAGCTCGACCCCGTAGGTCGTCCAGACCTGATCCGGCGTGCCGCTGCCTAGCAAATTCACAAGCCGGCCCATGTAGGAAATCAGCATGATCTCGACAATCGCGATCACGATTGAAACGATACCCGTAAAAACGAAAACTCCACGAAAAGGCCTGAAATAGTCCCACAAAAACGCGCGCAATGTTTGCGGCGGCGTGTTGTTTTCGGGATAGGCGACATAGGGGTCGACCAGCTTTTCAAAGAAGCGGAACATGACAATAGCCTTTGGGGTTATCCCCTAGACATAGTCGTGCACGCACTAGATGAAAACCAGCACCGAAAAACAAACCAAAGCGACGGCCATGATACGCAAAAACACGCGCCATGCGGTCGCGTTCGTCAGCAGATACGACAGCAACGTTCCAGCATAAGTCCAGAACAGGCACACACATAGGTTAATCCCCGAAAACGTAGCGCCGAGCGTCAATGCCTGCTCTGTCGGTGATCCCATTGGCACGTAGACCATCGCGGACAATGCGACCGCCCAGACCTTTGGGTTCACCCACTGGAACAGCACCGCTTCGATAAAGGTGAACGGACGGTCAGCGGCGTCATTCTTTTGCACCGGATTGGCAAGCCACAGCTTGTACGCCATCCACAAAATCCAAAGGCTCGCGCAGATTTGCAGGATTAGCCGCAGGGATGGATAGCTCTGCAAAAGCGCGCCAAGGCCAAATCCTGTGATCGCCGACGTGATCCCAACACCAAACGCCACGCCAAGGATATGGGGCAATGTCGGGCGAAACCCGAACCGCGCACCAGATGCCGTTAGCAAAATCACGTTCGGACCGGGTGAAAACAGCCCAGCAAAGACGAACCCGAAAAGCGGCAATAGTTCAGTCAATCAGGTCATCCTTGGTCAACGTGAAACCGGACGCGATCCACCGTTTCTCTGCTGCCTTCAACGCCTCGCCCAGCGCCGCACCCTGCAACGTAGGCATTAGGTCTTGGGCCGTAATCGGGAACGTTTGACTGGCTGCAAAATTTACTGATTTCGTTTGATGAGTGTCTATATCTTGACCCTTAGACGCGCATTCAATCGCCAGCTTGTCCATGCCCGTTTGCCTATCATAGCGATACGCAATTTCGGTCGGGGACATATCGCTGCGCAACACATCCAGCCGCCGCGCATTTGCCTTTGACAGCCGCAAATTTTCAGCCACGTCCATCCCGCCTAGAACCGCCAAACGACGGATCGGATCGGGCGTCATTTCCGCGTTCTGTTCAATATGCACCAACACCGCCAACGCGCCGTGATCTGCGCCGGGCAGCACCTGCATCAAGCCACCGCAAGACGCAAAAGACGCAACAGCAGGAGCCGGATCAGGGGCGGCGAGCAGCTTGATCATCTCCTGACCGATGCGTTCCTTTGACAGACTCTGGATGCCCTCAACATTCTCGGCGCATGCCGCCAAACCATCGGCATCAATGCCGTCATCGACATTGCCATACCACGCGTGAAACCGAAAAAACCGCAAGATACGCAGATAATCTTCGCGAATGCGGCGATCCGGATCTTCGATGAAACGGACATGCCGCGCCTTCAAATCCGGCAATCCATCCAAAGGGTCAGCGACCACACCGTCACGATCCGCATAAAGCGCGTTCATCGTGAAATCGCGGCGACGGGCATCGTCCAACATCGTGTCGGCAAACGCAACGACGGCACGCCTGCCATCGGTGGCGACATCTTTGCGGAATGTCGTGACCTCAATCGGTTCCTTACCCACGATGATCGTCACGGTGCCGTGGTCGATCCCCGTCGGAACAACGGTCAATTCAGCGGCTTGCGCCAACTTCATCACCACGTCGGGCCGTGCGTTCGTAGACAAGTCCAGATCAGCAACAGGCGCATCCAGCAATGTATTACGGACACAACCGCCTACGAACCACGCCTCGAACCCGGCATCTGCTAACAACGCACAAACGGTTTGCGCAGGTGTCGCAGAAAGCCAGTCCGCCGTGATTTTCATGATGCGATCCGATCCGCCAAGCCGCGCAGGATACGGGCGGTCGCACCCCAGATGTAATATGCGCCGAACGGGGCCACATAATATTCGCGCCGCCTGCCCTGCCAGCGGCGACCTTCGATGCGGTAATTTGCGGGGTCGGTGAAATGGGTAAACGGTACCTCGAACACTTCGGCGACTTCGCCGGCTTCGGGGATCACCGTGTATTCACCGCGTATCAGGGCCAAAATTGGGGTGACTTGGTAGGACGTCACCGTTTCATGGCACGGCAACGCGCCAAGAACGTCAACTTGACCCGATGGCAATCCGATCTCTTCGCGTGCTTCACGCAAAGCAGCGGCCGCAAGGTCCGCGTCGGTGTCATCCATCTTGCCACCCGGAAAGGCGATCTGCCCCGGATGGTGTTTCAACTTCGCAGAGCGTTTCGTAAGGATCAGGTTCCCGTTTTCGCGCACGCCAACCAACACAGCGGCTGGTTTCAAAACGCGACCCTCGGGCGTGACAATGTCAGGGTTCAGATCAAAATCAGACGACGCGCCACCCGATTGGGACAGCGCGTCGCGTAAGATTTGGCCGTAATCAGGCGTCATCGCCTGCGGCCTTTTCCGCTTCAAACCCAAGTGTCAAAGGATCGAACACATAATGGGCCCCACAGAACTGACAATCCGCCGTCACTGTGTTTTCCGGCGTGGTCATCGTCTTGATGTCTTTCGCGGAATAGATCGACAACGACTGACGCACCTTGTCTTCGGAACAGGTGCAGCCGAATTTGATCTGGTTCGCGTCAAACACGCGCGGCTCTTCTTCGTGGAACAAACGGACCAACAATTCGGTTGGCGTCACGGTTGGGCCGATCAGTTCCATGTCGTCAACAGTGCTCAGCAATGCTGTCGCGCGGTTCCAGTTTTCACCTTCATCCTCGTTCAGGAAATCCATCGGATCAGTCAGACCATCCTCGCGCAATGCCTCGTCGCCCGCAGGGGCGTCGCGGATCGAGGATTTTGGCATGTGCTGCAACATGATCCCACCAGCCCGCCATTTTGGACCTTCGCCCGGCATCTGGTTTTGACCGTAAGACAGCGAAAACTGCGTCGGCAACTGTTCAGACTGTGCAAAATATGTCTCTGCACAAGCGGACAAGGACCCACCGGCAAGCGGCGTCACACCTTGGTAAGGCGCCATGTCTTCGCCCTGATGGATCATGATCGCAAAGTAACCTTTGCCGATCTGTTCAAACCCATCGCCATTCTCGTCCAGCGTATCTTTGTTGTAGCTGGCATAGGCACGGATGCGGGCGGGTTGACCATCGTCAGTCGGCGCATAATAATCTGTCGCCAGAATACGTGCAGCGCCTTCGCCGCGAACCTGCAAAGACAGCTTCCAACGCAGTTTCATCGACTGGCCGATCATCGCGGTCAGCAAAGCCATTTCAGCCACCAGACCTTCGATCACGGCTGGGTAGTCGTGCTGTTTCAGAACTTCTTCCAACACGCCATCCAAACGGGCCACGCGGCCACGGATGTCGGAACGATCGAGTTGAAACGGCAGGACTGTATCGTCCCAGGCAATTGAACCTATGGTCATCGGCTTTCCTATCTTGTCAGGAATTGGCATATCGCGGCTATATAGGGGCGGCAAGTGTAGCGTCCAAGGGGGTAAGGTATGATCAGACGGTATGGCAGCACGCCGATTGCGGGACACAAGTACGTGCAACGGCCCGGTGCCTACGCGATTTTACCTCGCGGCGGGAAGGTTTTGGTCACCTACCAAGGCGCGCCGCACGATGAATTCCAGCTGCCCGGCGGCGGCATTGATCCGGGCGAAGGCCCGATCGAGGCATTGCACCGCGAAGTTTTGGAAGAAACCGGATACCGGATCGCCGCCCCGCGCAAGATCGGCGTGTTCCGCAGGTTCACCTATATGCCTGAATACGGGATCAACGCCGAAAAGGTCTGCCACATCTATCTGGCGCGCCCCATTCTGCCGCTTGGCCCACCATCGGAACCGGGACATCTGGCAGTCTGGCTTGATCCGGTCGTCGCACTGGCTGAACTGGCAAACGACGGAGACGCCGACTTCCTCGCCGGCGTCTTTTGATAGTTTCGCAACGAAACTCTGTTTATTAACAATGCGTTAAGAAACGAGAGGGCGGTCTTCGATCACGTGACCGTAGATTGTGGTCAGGATTGAAATGCCAAGCATCATAACCAACCACTGCAATGCGAAGTTCAGGATCGTAGCAATCGCAGGAATGCTTAACATAAAGTAACCAATGAACGCACTTGGAACGATATTGATCACTGCCAGCAGGATAGACAGTAGAACAATTGTACCATTTAAGGAACTTGTCGCCCGAAATGCATCTCCAAATGGCATCGGCTTTCCAAGCGCGGTCCCAACCAGCGCAACACCCAGACGGATTGCGATCACAGACAGTGCAATCATCGCAATTCCGAAAAACAGAAGGGTGCCAAGGATTGATCCGTTTGAACCCGAACTCATCGGTCCCATCGAAAACAGACCCATAATCAAAAATATTGGCACTGCAGCAAGACCAACGATAAGCCCGAGCAAGATTGCTTTGCCTGCGTAGGACCAGATCGGGCGGTTCTGCACTGCCGGTAGTAACGACGTGTATTCTTCCAAAAGAATAAAGCGATGCCATGATACAGCGACCCAAGCGGTAACAAAGAAGACAGCAGGAAGAAGAACGAGCGGCAAAAGCGCAAGGGTGGTGTAACCCTGCGAAACAGAACCATTACCCGCTGTTCCCGCAATCGCGACCAAAATCATCATGGCGCCGATCAGAATTGCATAGGGTCCGACGGACACCTTTAGCGCCTGCCCGAAGTTACCAAAAATCATGCGGAATGTGTGAAGTAGAATCTTGAACGCCATGGAAAAATACTCGTCTGGTTGAATTGTGCGCCTAGGTTGCACGCGGTTAAACCCCCGTCAACGCCGCTATCCTTGCCCTGCCCGCCCAAACGCAGTATCGCCGTTTCCAACAAATATCCGCATCAAAGGCTTGATCTTATGTCCGCTCCTAAAAAAGTTGTCCTTGCTTATTCTGGTGGCCTCGACACCTCTATCATCCTCAAGTGGCTCCAGACCGAATATAACTGCGAAGTTGTCACGTTCACCGCCGATCTGGGTCAAGGTGAAGAACTGGAACCCGCCCGCGCCAAGGCTGAAATGATGGGTGCGTCTGCGATCCACATCGAAGACGTCCGCGAAGAATTCGTGCGCGATTTCGTGTTCCCGATGTTCCGTGCGAATGCCGTTTACGAAGGCATCTACCTGCTTGGCACGTCTATCGCCCGCCCGCTGATTTCCAAGCGTTTGGTTGAAATTGCCGAAGCCGAAGGCGCTGACGCGATTGCCCACGGTGCGACTGGTAAAGGCAACGATCAGGTACGGTTTGAACTGGCCGCTTATGCGTTGAACCCAGACATCAAAGTCATCGCACCTTGGCGGGAATGGGATCTGACATCCCGTACGCGTTTGATTGAATTCGCAGAGCAGCACCAAATTCCTGTCGCCAAAGACAAACGTGGCGAAGCGCCGTTTTCTGTGGATGCCAACCTGCTGCACACATCTTCCGAAGGAAAAGTGCTGGAAGATCCAGCGATTGAGGCGCCGGAATATGTGTACCAGCGGACGGTTGCGCCGGAAGATGCGCCTAACGAGCCGGAATTCATCGAAATCGGGTTCGAGCGCGGCGATGCTGTGTCTATCAACGGCGAAGCGATGTCGCCTGCTACTATCCTGACCAAGCTGAACGAATACGGCGGTAAGCACGGCATTGGTCGTTTGGACCTTGTTGAGAACCGTTTCGTCGGCATGAAATCACGCGGTATCTACGAAACTCCGGGTGGCACAGTTCTGCTGGAAGCACACCGCGGGATCGAACAAATCACGCTCGATTCCGGTGCAGGTCACCTGAAAGACAGCCTGATGCCACGCTACGCTGAACTGATCTACAACGGTTTCTGGTTCTCGCCGGAACGTGAAATGCTGCAAGCCGCGATCGATAAATCGCAGCAGCACGTCAGCGGCACCGTTAAGGTGAAGTTGTACAAAGGGTCCGCGACAACTGTTGCACGTTGGTCCGAGAATTCCCTGTATTCAGAGGCACATGTGACCTTTGAAGAAGATGCAGGCGCGTACGATCAAACAGATGCGCAGGGCTTTATCCAGTTGAACGCGCTGCGTTTGAAATTGCTGGCCGCACGGGATCGTCGCAAGAAATGACCCAAGCCGAGATGACCGAATTGTTGCAGCGGGGCGTGAACCATGCGCCGCTGGCAGGATCGTTGAAGTTTGATAGCGGCGATGATGGCGTGATCATTCTGGAAGACCAGACTGTATCAAACGTGGATCGTGACGCCGATTGCACGATCAAGATCACGGCGCCAAATCTGGCGAAACTGATCAAAGGCAAGCTAAACCCGATGACAGGTGTTGTGACTGGTAAGCTGAAGGTGTCTGGCGATGCGCGGATTGCGCTGAAGCTGGGCGAACTGCTTAAGTCCTAAAGAAATTGCCCCGCTGGCGCAGGCCAACGGGGCAGTACCACAATACCACTTAAGAACTACCCGCGTGATGCGGATTCCTTACCGGTTCATCGTATGTTTGGGGCATTACGATATTCTGAACGCGGCTGGATTTATTCTGTAGTCACGGTATTCAGCTGGGAAAGTTTCACAGGCTTCAGATTTTTTCTTTCGAGAGGCGTTCGAAATACGGCAGCGTTTCTTCCAACAATTCTGCGTCACGACCAGTCAGTTCTGGCAATGGCCCTTCCGCGCCCGCGAACCCCGTGGACTTATGAACGGCACCATACCAATGCTGCGCCCAAATCCCGTCCGCGTCACGCGGGCCTGCATCCCAAGCCAACATCGCCGGATCAAAATCCAGCCCGATGTAGTCGCACAGCAGGTGTAGCATTTCTTCGGGATCTTCACGGATATCGCTGCTGTCGATGACCGCACCGCCGATTTTGTCGAACAGGTCGACCTGCTGTTTGAAACCAAGATCAGCCGCTGTGACCTGTTCGCGTTTTGCCGCATAACTCGCGATCACACGCGCCGGATGACGGATCAGGTGGACGTTTTCACACTCGGCTGTCCAGTCCATCGGCATGCCGTCAATCATGTGGTGTGGCATGTGTTTCATGTAAAAATGCGGCTTTTCGTCAGGAATAGAGCCTACACAGCGCGCGGCGACCTTAGCCGGATCGTCTTCATGGGTCGCGATAATCCGATCGGCCATGGGGTGATCAAGACCGGTTTGCTTCAAGTACGCCGCATAGAATGGTTCGTCCCATGCCGCGAAATCGGCGCGGTTGCCGAAGGCGTACATCATGGCTGTCGACAGGTTACGCGGGCCAGACCACATCGCGATCCGCATTAGCTGCACTCCTGCGCGATAAGGTCGGCGTAAAGTTTACGGATGCGTTTTGTCATTGGGCCAAGTTCACCGTTCCCGATTTGCCGCCCGTCGATTGACCCTACAGGCGTTTGCGCCCCAAACGTGCCGGTCAAAAACACCTCGTCTGCGCCGTAAGTGTCCACGAGCGAATAGTTGCGTTCGAACACAGGAATATCGTTCGCGCGGCACAGGTCAATGACCTTTTGGCGCGTGATCCCGTTCATGCAGTAATCACCAGTCGAGGTCCAAACAGCCCCCTTGCGCACGATGAAAAAGTTGCAGGCGTTGGTCGTGTTCACGAAGCCATGCACGTCGAGCATCAACGCCTCGTCTGCGCCAGCCTTTTGCGCGGCGATACAGGCGAGGATGCAGTTAAGTTTGGAATGCGAATTTAGCTTCGGGTCCTGCGTCATCGGCAAGCCGCGCTGGTGCGGCACGGTTGCAAGGCTGATCGGACGCGGGATTTTCGGTTTCGAATGTTCCACGATGATCACAAACGTCGGCCCGGTTTGGGACAGGTTCGGATGTTGGAACGGACGCACCTTTACGCCCCGCGTGATCATCAAACGCGCATGGGCGTCGGTGGTGATGCTGTTCGCTTTTTGCGTCTCTAACAAGGCGTCAAACACGCCTTTTCGGTCCATCCCGATATCAAGATCAATCGCTTTGGCAGCTTCAAACAAACGGTCGAGATGTTCATCGGCGAAGGCCCAGTGATTGTCGTGCAGACGCAGCCCTTCCCAGATGCCGTCGCCCAACATGAAACCGCTGTCATAAACGCTGACCACGGCCTGCGATTTAGGCACGATTTTACCGTCAACGTAGATCAAGATGTCGTCGTTGCGCGCGTCTTCTTCGGCTTGGTGGGTGGTCAGGTGGTCATCGGTCATCGTTGGAAAGCCTGTACTTCAGAAAGATCGGGGATCACGTCGGCGGTGCCGTTGCGCGTGACCATCAATGCGCCTGCTTTCAGGGCCTGATTGATGGCTTGTTCCATCGGCAAACCGCGGTCGAGGCCCGCCAAAACGTAGCCGGTGAACGTGTCGCCGGCACCAGTCGTGTCGACCGGATCAACCTTGATCGCGTCAAAATGCTGTTTGCCAGCGCGGCTATACCAGTCCGCGCCATCTGCGCCCAATGTTACGATCACGTCGGCCACACCCAAGTCTTTGGCGTCTTGGCCAGTTGCGTCTTTCAGTTGCGCGGCTTCGACTTCGTTCAGGATCAGGAAATCGATGTATTCGAGAACCGCTTTGACGCGTTCTGCATCAAAAGGAGCTGCTGCATATCCGACCTTCAGCCCCATCTTTTTGGCAAGCTGTGTTCCGGTGCGTTGCAGGTTCGTTTCATTCTGCGTGATGAACCAATCGCCTGTTTGGGCTTCGGACAATGCGGTCTGCAAAATCGCCTGCGGGATTTCAGCATTCGCACCCGGATGCAGGATGATCATGTTTTCTGAATCCGCATCCACCGCGATAATCGCATGGGCGGTTTCAGTGTCTAACGTGGTGATATGGCGTGTATCGACGCCATATTCGAGCAAGCGTTGCTTTGCCCACGCCCCATCATGTCCAACGGCACCGATGTGGTTTACTTGTGCCGCTGCTCGCGCCGCAGCAACGGACATATTGGCCCCTTTGCCGCCCAGAAAAACTTTCCGGTCGGTTGCTGCCAGTGTTTCGCCACGCGCGGGAATATGCGGCACCGCATAAACGTAGTCCGCGTTGATAGAGCCTAGATTCCAGATCGCCATGATTTACCCAATACGACAAGCGGCGATGACCGCCATGTTCAAGATATCGTTCACCGTAGAGGTGGTTGAGCAAAGTTGTACAGGCTTTCCGACGCCTGACAAGATCGGTCCAATCACAGTCGCGCCCGCCATTTCCTGCATCAGCTTCACCGAGATCGAGGCAGAGTGCCGCGCAGGTACGACCAAAACGTTTGCCGGACCCGTCAGGCGTTGGAATGGATACTGCGCCATGACGGCCGGGTTCAGTGCCACGTCGACGTTCATTTCACCTTCGTATTCGAAATCGACACCGCGTTGATCAAGAATATTCGGGGCCACGTGCATCTTTTCAGCTCGTTCGGACACCGGATAACCAAAGGTCGAGAACGACACGAAGGCAACGCGCGGATCAAGACCCAGTTCACGCGCGACCGCCGCACCCCGTTCAGCGATATCCGCTAGATCGTTTTCGTCCGGCCATTCGTGCACCAGTGTATCCGCCATCAGCACGATCTTACCTTTGTTCAGGATCGCCGTGACACCCACGGCACCATCATGCGGTTCGGCATCAAACACGCGATTGATCAGTTCCAGCACATGCGCGGATTTCCGTGTCGCACCTGTAACCATTCCGTCGGCGTGACCGTGTGCGACCATCAATGCTGCGAACACGTGCCGATCACGGGCTGCAAGACGGTGGACGTCCTGCATATCCAGACCTTTGCGTTGCAGGCGTTTGTAGAGAAAGTCCTTATAAGTGTCTAAATTAGGCGTATTCGCCGCATTCACGATTGTCAGTTCGTCGATTGCGTCTGCCATGCCCTCTGCAGTCAGCTTTTCTGCGACGTCATCTGCACGACCCACAACCAGCGCCGTCCCGAAACCAGACCGCTGATACGTGACCGCAGCCCGCAAGACGCGCGGATCGTCGCCTTCTGCAAAAACGACTGTGGATTGATTGGAACGCGCCCGCGCGTTGAGATTACGCAGCATGTTCGCGGTCGGATCCATGCGGGCCTTTAGCGATGCTTCGTACCCTTCCATGTCGACGATGGGCCGACGCGCAACGCCAGTGTCCATCCCTGCCTGCGCCACAGCGGTTGGGATGCGGTAGATCAAGCGCGGATCAAACGGCGTCGGAATGATATAGTCGCGGCCAAAAGACAATTTCTTGCCGTAAGCCATCGCGACCTCGTCTGGCACATCTTCGCGGGCCAGATCAGCGAGCGCTTGGGCGCAGGCAATCTTCATTTCGTCGTTGATGGCGCGGGCGTGAATGTCGAGCGCCCCGCGGAACAGGTAGGGGAAACCAAGGACGTTGTTCACTTGGTTCGGATAATCTGACCGACCTGTGGCAACGATCACGTCATCGCGGACTTCGTGGGCTTCTTCTGGTGTGATTTCCGGATCAGGGTTTGCCATCGCGAAGATCACGGCATTGGGTGCCATCGACATCACCATGTCCTGCGTCACGGCCCCTTTTGCCGACACACCAAGGAAGACATCGCAGCCAGCCATTGCCTCGGCCAAAGTCCGTGTATCAGTGTTGGCCGCATGCGCAGATTTCCACTGGTTCATGCCTTCGGTGCGGCCCTGATAAATCACACCTTTGGTGTCGCACATGATGCAATTGTCGTGTTTCGCACCCATCGCCTTGAGCAATTCAAGACAAGCAATCCCAGCGGCACCGGCACCGTTCAGAACAATCTTCACGTCTTCAATTTTCTTGCCAGAGATATGCAGTGCGTTGATCAGGCCTGCAGCACAGATCACAGCCGTCCCGTGCTGGTCGTCATGGAACACGGGAATGTCCATTTCTTCCTTCAGGCGTTGTTCGATGATGAAACATTCAGGGGCTTTGATATCTTCGAGGTTGATGCCACCAAAGGTCGGGCCCATCAGCTTCACAGCATTGCAGAACGCATCGGGGTCTTCTGTATCTAGTTCCAGATCGATCGAGTTCACATCGGCGAACCGTTTGAACAGAACAGATTTGCCTTCCATGACCGGTTTCGACGCGAGCGCACCAAGGTTGCCCAAACCCAGAACAGCAGTCCCGTTCGAGATAACGGCGACCAGATTGCCCTTGTTGGTATAGTCGTACGCCGTCGCAGAATCGGCTGCGATTTCTTCGCAGGGGATCGCCACGCCGGGGGAATAAGCCAGCGACAAATCGCGTTGTGTGGTCATTGGCACGGTTGCCTGAATTTCCCACTTCCCCGGTGTTGGGGCGATGTGGAAAGACAGTGCGTCTTCCCGTGTCATTTTCGTCTTGGCCATGGTGTTCCTCCCGCATGCGTCCAGCCTTTGTAAGGGGGGATCAAACCAAAGGGCAACGGGTGGATTTCGGGGTTTCGTCGCTAACATTGCGTCGGTAGTGTCGCCCCGATGACCGTGGGGGAAATGTCGTGGCTGCCGAGAAAAGCACAGTGACGCCGATGATGGCGCAATATCTGGAGATTAAGCAGGCGCATCCCGATGCGTTGCTGTTCTACCGGATGGGTGATTTCTACGAGATGTTCTTTGACGATGCCGTTCATGCGGCAGAGGCGCTGGATATCGCGCTGACCAAACGCGGGAAGCATGATGGGAATGACATTCCGATGTGCGGCGTCCCGCATCACGCCGCCGAAGGGTATTTTCTAACGCTGATCCGCAAAGGATTTCGCGTTGCTGTTTGTGAACAGATGGAAAGTCCGGCTGAAGCGAAGAAGCGTGGCTATAAGGCGGTCGTGAAGCGCGAAGTTGTGCGACTGGTGACACCCGGTACGCTGACCGAGGATTCATTGTTGGATGCACGGCGGCATAATTTTTTGGCGGCGTTTGCCACTGTACGTGATGAAGGGGCATTGGCTTGGGTCGATATCTCAACCGGAGCGTTTCACGTGATGACGTGTCCACGTGTTGCGTTGGGGCCCGAACTCGCCCGACTGACACCGCGCGAAGTGATCGTGGTTGACGGCACAGAGCCGGAATTCGCCGAATTAGTGTCTGATGCGGGCGCTGCTTTGACCACGCTGGGGGCTGCGGCCTTTGACAGTACAGCTGGCGAAAAGCGGTTGCTGAACCTTTATAACATCGGATCGCTCGACGCTTACGGCACCTTTGCGCGCGCCGAGATTGCAGCGATGTCGGCGGTTGTCGAGTATCTGGAAATCACCCAGAAGGGCAAATTGCCCCTGCTGCGCCCGCCTGTGTCAGAAGGCCAACGCGCGACGATGCAGATTGATGCGGCAACGCGGCGGTCGCTGGAATTGACGCATGGGATGAACCGCGGTCGTGCCGGATCGTTGCTGGGTGCTATTGATAAGACCATGACGGCTGGTGGCGCACGGTTGTTGGAACGGCGTTTGGCGTCGCCGTCTTGCAACCTTGCGGTCATTCAAGAACGGCAGGACGCGGTTGCGTTTTTGGCAGATGATAGCCGCCTGACCGGTGATCTACGGGATCATCTGAAAGGCGTCCATGATCTGGATCGGGCGTTGTCACGGTTAGCGCTGGATCGCGGTGGTCCACGTGACATGGCCGCCATTCGCAACACGATTGGGCAAGCGCAGACACTGTTTTCTACGTTGCAGGGTAATTTACCTGGCATTTTGGTGAGTGCTGCTGCGGGGTTGCAAGGCCACGACGAATTACTGGCGTTGCTTGATGCGGCACTGATCGCAGAGCCGCCCTTGTTAGCGCGCGATGGTGGATTTATCGCGCAGGGCTATGACGCGGATCTGGATGAGGCGCGGACGCTGCGGGATGAAGGTCGCTCTGTAATTGCCGCCATGCAAACAGAATTTATCGAATTGTCCGGCGTGTCGGCATTGAAGATTAAGCATAACAACGTACTGGGCTATTTCATTGAAACAACGGCGACCCACGCTGAAAAGATGATGACGCCGCCTTTGAACGAAACATTCATTCACAGGCAAACAACGGCAAACCAAGTACGGTTCACAACCGTGGAACTGTCCGAGATCGAGACGCGAATTTTGAACGCTGGCGGGCGGGCGCTTGACATTGAAAAGCGGCTTTATCAGTCTCTAACACAGGCGATTGTGGCACAGGCTGGCCCACTGGGTGCGTTGGCCCGCGCCTTGGCCGAGATCGATTTGACCGCTGGTTTGGCGCATCTGGCTGCACAGGAAAACTGGGCGCGGCCAAAGATGGACGACAGCCGCGCGTTTGATCTGCAAGGCGGGCGGCATCCTGTGGTGGAAGCTGCGCTGAGCCAAGCGGGCGAGCCGTTTATTGCGAATGATTGTGATCTGTCGGATCAGTCGATCTGGTTGCTGACAGGTCCGAACATGGCGGGTAAATCGACGTTCCTGCGCCAAAATGCGCTGATCGCGGTGCTGGCCCAGATGGGCAGTTTTGTTCCGGCAAAGTCCGCACATATCGGGATCGTTAGCCAGATTTTCAGCCGCGTCGGGGCGTCGGATGATCTGGCAAAAGGCCGATCAACATTCATGGTCGAAATGGTCGAAACGGCTGCGATCCTGAACCAAGCGGATGACCGGGCTTTGGTGATTTTGGATGAAATCGGACGGGGAACGGCGACCTATGACGGCCTGTCTATCGCTTGGGCCACGTTAGAACACCTGCACGATGTGAACCGCTGCCGCGCGTTGTTCGCCACGCATTACCACGAGATGTCGGCGCTTTCCGCGAAATTGGACGGCGTCGACAATGCGACGGTGACGGTAAAGGAGTGGGAAGGCGACGTGATCTTCCTGCACGAAGTCCGCAAAGGCACGGCAGATCGCAGTTATGGTGTGCAGGTTGCGCGGCTTGCGGGACTGCCGCCCGCGGTGGTTGAACGCGCAAAAGTCGTGTTGGAAGCGCTGGAAAAAGGCGAACGCGAAGGCGGGTCAAACCGCAAGGCGATCATCGACGATCTACCGTTGTTTGCTGCCGCGCCACCGCCCGCGCCTGTCAAAGAAGTCGTGAAAGAATCCGCTGCAGAGGAGCGGTTGAAAACAATCATGCCGGATGAATTAACGCCGCGCGAGGCGTTGGCGTTGATCTACGAATTGCGAGATTTGGCGGACGGATAAGCGTTACCAGCTACCGCTTGCGCCGCCGCCGCTGGAGCTGCCACCGCCGAAGGATGATGATGATCCACTGGACGATGATGAAAAGCTACTGCTGGAGTTGCTTGAGACATTTTGATCTTCGATCTTTGGAATGACAAATGTGGTCACTGTTTCATGATCGCAGTTTTTGCAAAGCGCATAGGCTCTGCCGTGGCCTTGGCTGGTTCGCGTCGGATAGGTGTCGGTGATTTTGGTGATGTATTGCGTTTTGTAGCTGCAACTTGGGCAAACTTTGTGACTATTGAAGAGCGCTGGATAGGCTTCGACCCGCACATGTTCACATTGGCGGCAGGCCCAGACGTCGTGATCCATCGCCTTGATCTGTTCTTCGATGATCTGGCCTTGGCTTAGGAATGCGTCTTCTTCCTCTTCGGTCAGCCAGTACATCTTTGACCCGTCATTCCGACAAATGCGCGGTTTTGTCCGTTTGTGGTGACGGTACGCTTTGGTGCCGAAATAGAGCCCGAACGGCGTGC
This sequence comes from Rhodobacteraceae bacterium S2214, assembly GCA_025141675.1. Lineage (NCBI taxonomy): Bacteria > Pseudomonadati > Pseudomonadota > Alphaproteobacteria > Rhodobacterales > Paracoccaceae > Rhodobacteraceae bacterium S2214. Next base: position 372,574 of record CP081161.1, on the reverse strand, counting down.
CGATTCCCAAGATCCACCAGAACGCCATCGCAACAAATCGGCCTGTTGCGTTTAACATTCGTGTCAGAAGGTTCGCGTCATATTCACCAGGATATCGACCTGTGACGGCTTGGATGATCTTGATCATGCCTTCGTCGATTCCGGTGTAATATGCATCTTCTCGAAAGGCGGGCGTGATAGTCGTGTCGATGATCCGCTTCATTTCCGCATTGTATTCGGTACCATAACCGGCGCCGAGTTCGATCCGCAGTTTGCGATCCCGACGTGAAACGAGAAGAAGGATACCGTCGTTCGTGTCCGCATTACCGATTCCCCATTCATTGAACAGGTCAGTGGCGAAAGGTTCAATCGCGCCGCTGTGCCCGTAATCAGACATGCGATTGATAGTCAAAATGGTGAATTCGATGCCCCGCGCATCATTCAGTTCTTCAAGCCGATACCGCAGCCGCGCTTCCCACGAATTGGGAATCAAGCCCGCGTAGTCATTGACGTAAAGGTCTTCGTAATCGGGGTAGGTTGTTTGCGCCTGCACCGCAGACGCAAAAAGCAGGAGCATCACTGCCCCTGCCCTGATCATATTTGCAAAAGCGTCGATTAGGACGCTGGTGTTGAGGAAACCCCAACTTGGGCTGCGCGCAAAAGACGGTCGTGCAACATGAAACCTTCGGCGGCGACTTGGATGATGTCCCCTGCTTTGGTGCCGGGCACCGGGGCCTCGAACATGGCTTCGTGCAGTTTGGGGTCAAATTTGTCGCCAACCTCAGGCACGATTGGGTCAATGCCGTGCTTTTTGAAGGTCGAGATCAATGCGCGCATTGTCAGTTCGACACCTTCCAACAACGCAGCGTTTGCGTCACCTTCGGCTTCTTCCGCTGAATTCAACGCGCGGCGCATGTTGTCGTAGACTGGCAGCAGGTCACGCGCGAGTTTGGACCCACCGTAGTTTTCCGCTTCACGCCGATCCCGATCAGACCGCTTGCGGATGTTTTCAACGTCGGCCAGTGCGCGCATGAATTTGTCGCGGAAATCGTCACGCTCTGTCTTGATGGCTTCGATTTCTTCAAAGCCGCCTTGATCGAAATCAGGCTCTTCACCCTCAGCAACAAGGTCATCCAAGGACATCGGTTCTGCGTTTTCGTCTACCATCTTTTTCTACCTCTAGGACCGGTCGGCAATCATTTTGCCCACCAGCTGTGCCGTATAATTTACGATGGGAACAATCCGCCCATAATTAAGGCGAGTCGGCCCAATGACGCCAACGGCGCCAATAATCTTCTGATCGGCGTTCATATAAGGAGAAACCACCAAAGAGGAACCCGAAAGTGAGAACAATTTGTTCTCTGACCCAATAAAAATGCGAACGCCATCGGCATCGTCTGCCAGTTCCAAGAATTGGGCGATGTCGCGCTTTGCCTCTAGGTCATCAAACAGGGTGCGAATGCGGTCGAGATCGGCCTCGGATTCGTTATCCGTTAACAGATTTCCCCTGCCCCGCACGATTAGCCGTTCGGTTGTTTCGCCTTTGTTTTCCCAAATCGCCGCGCCCGTTTCGACGAGTTCCGCGGCAAGCGTGTCAATTTCCTGACGCCGTGCTGCGATTTCACGCGTGATGATGCCATCGAGTTCGGACAGCGTATGACCTTCGGCAATTGCGTTCAGGAAATTGGCAGCTTCGCGCATGGACGATGGCGTTTGTCCGGCTGGCGGTGTGAACAGGCGGTTTTCGACGTGGCCGTCAGCGAACACGAGAACCACGAGTGCACGTTCGCGCGACAGCGACACAAAATCGATATGTTTGATCGGCGCTTCGTGCTTTGGCGTCAGGACAAGGCTGGCCCCATGTGTCACGCCGGACAAAGCAGATCCGACACGATCCAACAACGCAGTTACGTCGCTGTCTTTCTCGCCCATGGTCTGGTCGATCCGCTGGCGGTCTTCTGCACCAAGATCGCCCATTTCAAGAATACCATCGACAAACATCCGTAGACCTAGCTGCGTTGGCACACGACCTGCGCTGACATGGGGCGACCCGACAAGACCCAGATATTCGAGGTCCTGCATCACGTTACGAACAGTCGCGGCGGATACGCTTTCCGACAATGTCCGCGTCAAAGTCCGCGACCCAACAGGTGCGCCAGTTTCAAGATAGCCTTCGACGACCCGCTGAAATACTTCACGGGACCGATCGGTCATATCTTCGATTTGTGGCTTCTTGTCGGACATCAGACTTCTTCAAAAGGAGCAGTGCAATTAAGACCAAGTGGTTGCTGGCGTCAATCAGGCTTGGAATTTTCATGTGGGGCGCGTATCGCAGGTATGCAACCAATGACAGGAGTTCCCCCATGCGTCCATCAGGCCGTCAGACGAATGAAATGCGCGAAGTTTCCATCGAGACTGGTGTCACGATCCACGCCGAAGGATCCTGTTTGATCAAGATGGGCAACACCCATGTGTTGTGCACTGCGACGGTTGACGAAAAAGTGCCCCCTTTCATGCGCAATTCCGGTCTGGGTTGGGTGACGGCGGAATACGGAATGCTGCCGCGGGCGACGCATACGCGGATGCGCCGTGAAGCGAAGAATGGTCAATCTGGCCGGACCCAAGAAATTCAACGCTTGATCGGGCGGTCCCTGCGGGCTGGTGTTGATCGCGTGGCTTTGGGTGAACGTCAAATTCAGATTGACTGCGATGTGATCCAAGCCGACGGCGGCACACGGTGTGCCGCGATCACCGGTGGTTGGGTTGCGCTGAAACTGGCGGTGAACCAATTGATGAAAGCGGGCATGATTACGTCCGATCCGCTGGTTGAACCTGTAGCCGCAATTTCATGCGGGATTTACGCGGGCCAAGAAGTGCTTGATCTGGATTATCCCGAGGATTCAGAAGCTGGCGTTGATGGCAATTTCATCATGACGGGTGACAAGTTGATCGAAGTACAGATGTCCGCTGAAGGATCGACTTTTACCCGGGCACAAATGAACGGCTTGCTGGACCTCGCTGAAAAGGGCGTGTCCGAACTGAAAGCAGTTCAGCTGGCAGCGGTATCCTAAGATGCGGAAGTTCACGGGTGATCAGCTGGTTGTGGCGACACACAACAAAGGCAAGTTGGAAGAGATTTCAGCGTTGCTTGCGCCCTATGGTGTAAAAATTTCATCCAACGACGATCATGACCTTCCGGAACCTGTGGAGGACGGTCAGACATTTATCGACAATGCACGGATCAAAGCACATGCAGCGGCCAAGGCGACAGGCTTGCCTGCATTGGCAGATGACAGTGGTTTGTCCGTTGATGCGTTAGATGGCGCACCAGGGATTTACACAGCGGATTGGGCGGAAACGCCGAATGGCCGTGATTTCCCGATGGCTATGAAAAAGGTCGAAGATGCGTTGGCAGCCAAAGGCGCGGACGTTTCACGTAAAGCGCAGTTCAACTGCACACTCGTCCTTGCATGGCCGGATGGCCACGATGAGGTGTTTCCCGGTATCATGCCCGGTCAGCTGGTTTGGCCGATGCGCGGTAGTGAAGGCCACGGATACGATCCCGTGTTCCAACCAGACGGATATGACATCACGTTTGGCGAAATGGATCGTTGGGAAAAGAACAAAATCAGCCACCGCGCTGATGCGTTTGCCAAGTTAGTGTCTGGTTGCTTTGAATAACGATTGGGAAAACGGGGGCTTCGGCCTTTATATCCATTGGCCGTTTTGTCAGGCAAAATGCCCCTACTGCGACTTTAACAGTCACGTGGTCCGCGAGATTGATCAAACGGTTTGGCGCGACGCGTATATCAGCGAAATCCGCCGGACCGCTGCCGAAACCGAAGGACGCGTTTTGCGATCCGTGTTCTTTGGTGGCGGCACGCCCAGCATGATGGACCCTGATCTGGTTGATGCGATCTTGCGAGAGGTTCGCGCGGCGTGGCCTGCTGCGAACGATATTGAGATCACCCTTGAGGCAAATCCAACATCTGTCGAAGCGGGTCGGTTTCGGGGATATCGCGATGCTGGTGTGAACCGTGTGTCGATGGGCGTGCAGGCGTTGAACGATCCGGATTTGAAAGCGCTGGGACGTTTGCATTCTGCATCCGAAGCAATGGCAGCATTTGATGTCGCACGTGGTGTATTTGATCGGGTGAGTTTTGATCTGATTTATGCGCGTCAGGATCAAACTGTTAGCGCGTGGGAAGCTGAGCTGAAACAGGCACTAAACCTCGCAATAGACCATCTTTCTTTGTACCAACTGACGATCGAAGATGGCACTGCGTTTGGGGATCGCTACGCGGCAGGAAAGCTACGCGGTTTGCCGGACGAAGATCGTGCAACAGAGATGTACGAAGTCACGCAAGCGATCACGGTCGATGCCGGATATCATACCTACGAAGTGTCTAACCACGCTAAACCGGGTCAAGAAAGCAGACACAATCTATTGTACTGGCATTATGGCGATTACGTCGGAATCGGACCTGGTGCGCATGGCCGCGTGACGATCGATGGGCAGCGTTATGCGACCGAAGCACCGCTTGGTCCGTTCGATTGGTTGAAAGCAGTACGCAAAGGCGGCAGCGGCGAAAGTGATCGCACCGCTTTATCCCTGCCCGACCAAACCAGCGAATTTCTACTGATGGGGTTGCGCGTCACAGAAGGCGTATCATTGGCGCGTCTGCAAGCGTTGTCCCGCGGCACATATGACGCAAACATCGCAGGTTTGCGCGACATGGGCATGGTCGAAACGAAAGACGGCCAATTGCGCGTTACTGCAAAAGGCCGCCCATTATTGAATGCTGTGTTGAGCGAACTGTTACGGGATTAACCGCCCAAAGCGCGCAGCAAGTCGTCAAGTTGATCAAGGCTTTTGTAGTTCAAAACCATCTTGCCACCCTCACCATCACCGGAATGATCAATGCTGACTTTCATGCCAAGATTGGCAGCAAGCTCTGCCTCGATCTGGAGCGTATCGGCGTCCTTTTTACCGGCAGGCTTTTTCGCTTTTGGTGTCTGGTCGCCCGCGTTCGGGTCTTTTTTGGCAAGACGTTCGGCGTCGCGAACTGACAATCCATTCTCGACAATCTGCCGCGCCAGAGCGCTGGCAAATGGATGACCAACAAGAGCACGCGCGTGACCTGCGGATAGCTGACCTTCAACCAACATCCGTTGGACGTCATCCGGCAGGTTCAGTAGGCGCAAAAGATTCGCGATGTGGCTGCGGCTTTTGCCAAGCGCTTGCGACATCTGGTCTTGGGTATGCCCAAAACGATCCATCAACTGACGATAACCTGCGGCTTCGTCGACAGGGTTCAGATCTGCACGCTGAATGTTCTCGATGATCGCGATTTCAAGAACTTCAGTGTCGTCAAATTCACGGACGATCACCGGCACTTCATGCAGCTGGGCGATTTGCGACGCACGCCAACGGCGTTCACCCGCAACGATTTCAAAATGGTCAGGCCGATCTGCGATTGCACGGACGATCAAAGGCTGAATGATGCCTTTTTCTTTGATCGAAGACGCCAGTTCAGCCAATGCATCTTCGTTAAAAGCACGACGCGGCTGGTCCGGATTTGGGTGTACCCGCTCGACCGGCAAATGCGTTTCAGCTTTACGCGGTGCTGCTGTCTGTTCAGGTCCGACATCCGCCATCAATGCAGACAAGCCACGCCCCAGACCACGGTTTTTGTTCGGTTTGTTCGACATGGTTTAGGCCCTTTGCTTAGCGGGCTGTTCACGCCCGATGATTTCTTTTGCAAGCGCGCGATACGCTTGACTGCCCTTGGATTGCGCGTCGTATTGCAGAACTGGCAGGGCAAAAGATGGTGCTTCGCTTAACCGGACGTTCCGCGGGATTACGGTCTGGAACACTAGATCACCCAGATTGTCGCGCGCGTCCATTTCAACCTGTTGCGATAGGTTGTTGCGGCTGTCGTACATGGTGAGAGCAACGCCTTCGATCCGCAAATTCGGGTTCGCGGTTTGACGTACATCGCGGATTGTCAGCATAAGCTGCGACAAACCTTCCAACGCGAAAAACTCACTTTGCAGGGGGACAACAACAGAGTCGGCAGCGACCATCGCGTTCACCGTCAGAATATTCAACGACGGTGGGCAATCGATCAACACATAGTCGAAACCAAAGCGGTCGATATCAATCTGGCGCAAAGCATCATGCAGCAAGAAGCTGCGTTTTTCATTTGAGATCAGTTCGATATCGGCAGAACTTAAGTCAGTTGTCGCCGGAATGATCGCAAGATTTTGGATATCCGTCGCCTGAATAGCCTCTTCAAGCGTCGCTTCGCCAGCGAGCAGATCGTAAGTTGTGATATCACGGTCGTCCTGTTCAACACCAAGACCAGTTGACGCGTTCCCCTGCGGGTCAAGGTCAACCAACAACACGTGACGGCCAGCTTCGGCCAACGCCGCTCCAAGGTTGATCGTCGTTGTCGTCTTACCAACGCCGCCCTTCTGGTTCGCAACAGCGATAATTTTAGGTCCGGTACTGCGGCGATTATGCGGCACGGGCGATCCTTTTCAGTGAGAGAATGCGTGAGTCTGGTTCGGTGATACTGGTGTATTCAGCCAATTCAAAGTCCCAATTGCCGCGAACGGCATTCAATTCTTCAGCGTATGTCCGACCCTTCATCAAAAGCGCCTGCCCCGCTGGACGCAGATGTATTTCGATCATCGGCAGCAAGTCTTCGATACTTGCCAAGGCACGCGCACTTACTATATCTGCGTCTTGTGGAGCCGCTTTTTCTATACGTTGTGGTATTACATAGGCATTCAATCCGAGTTCGCGAATTGCGGTTCTCAGAAATGTGCACTTACGCGCATCGCTTTCGATCAGTGTAAACTTTGTATCTGGCGACAGTTCTTTTGCAATAATCGCCATAACGATCCCAGGAAAACCACCGCCACTGCCGATATCTACCCAATGCTTCGGGCTATCCGCATATTGGAACACTTGTGCGGAATCGATGATATGTCGGTTCCAAATATCTGGGACTGTCGATTTTGCGATCAAATTGATCTTGGCTGTCCATTTTGCAGTCAGCTCACCAAATGCCTCGAGATGTTGGATTGTTTCACGTGAAACACTGACGCCAATTTCTTCAATCATATTAGCTACCGGTCTTTTTAACTGAAGACTTCCGCAAACGGCTAAGAATTAACATTAGCGCTGCTGGGGTAACGCCATCAACTCTACCTGCCTTTGCGATGGTTTCAGGTCGCGCCCTTGTCAGTTTTGCGACCATTTCATTAGATAGCCCATTGATTGACCCATAATCGAGGTCTGTCGGAATGATCTGCGCTTCGTCCCGTTCCATTGCAGCAATATCCTTTTCCTGCCGCGCAATATAATTTGCATAAAGCGCATCGCACTTCACCTGCTGCTGGATTACAGGATCATCTGTCAAAGGCGCATCCGACAACTGTTTGATATGAGAGAAATCAAAGTCGATCAGAGCCAGTGCGTCCAATGCAGAACGACGCGGACCGTCGGCGTTCAATTTCACGCCCTGCCCCGCTATTTCTCGCGCAGACAATGAAATATCAGCCAAAGACGCCTTCGTTGCATCAATCGCCGTCATCTTTTCAGAAAACGCCCGCCACCGAACATCTGAAACACAACCAACCTCACGACCTAAACCCGTCAATCTCTGGTCGGCGTTATCAGCACGCAACGACAACCGGAATTCAGCCCGAGAGGTAAACATGCGATATGGTTCGCTGACGCCTCTGGTCGTGAGGTCGTCAATCATAACTCCGATGTAGGAAGAACGCCGGCTAAAGTGCAGCGCTTCTTGACCTTTGATTCGTCGCGCCGCATTCAAACCAGCAACCAATCCTTGCGCTGCTGCTTCTTCGTATCCAGTTGTCCCGTTGATTTGACCAGCAAGATATAATCCCGGCACGTCTTTCAATTCCAGCGTAAGGCTCAACGCACGCGGATCTACGTAATCGTATTCAATGGCGTATCCCGGCTGCAAGATTTTGGCGTCTTCCAGTCCGTAGATCGAATGAACGTAGTCATCTTGAACATCCACCGGCAACGATGTTGAGATGCCATTCGGATAGACCGTATGATCGGTAACCCCTTCAGGTTCCAAGAAAATCTGATGTGATGTCTTATCCGCAAACCGAACAACTTTGTCTTCGATTGACGGGCAATACCGTGGCCCAATGCCATCGATGTGCCCACCATACATCGCCGAGCGCTTCAGATTCTCGCGAATGATATCATGCGTTGCTTCGTTTGTGTGGGTAATACCACACGAAATCTGCTGGGCTGTTGGCGCCTTTGACATGAAAGAGAACATCGTTGGCGCGTCATCACCCGCCTGCATCTCAAGCTTATCCCATGCGATCGTGCGCCCATCTAAGCGTGGCGGCGTACCAGTCTTGAGCCGTCCAAGTGGAAGATCGAAGGAATCGATGCGTTCAGCCAATTTAATTGAAGGCTGTTCACCCATACGACCACCAGGTTTTGCGACATCACCTACGTGAATGACCCCGCGAAGGAATGTACCCGTTGTCAAAATGACCGCTTGCGCATGAATTTCGCTCCCATCAGGGAGCGTGATGCCGGCGACCTTCCCATCTTTCATGATAAAATCAGCGACTTCGCCTTCAATGACATCAAGATATTGTTGTTCGCTAGTAAGACGTTGCATTTCGCGACGATAGATTGTGCGATCAGATTGCGCGCGCGGGCCCTGAACAGCTGGACCTTTTGTGCGATTCAGAAGCCTGAACTGGATACCTGCCAGATCTGCGACTGTGCCCATAACACCATCAAGCGCGTCAATTTCACGAACGAGATGTCCTTTTCCCAGTCCGCCGATGGCCGGATTACAAGACATAACGCCAATGGTATCCACACGAAGTGTCACCAGTGCGGTTTCAACACCCATTCTGGCTGCCGCATGCGCAGCTTCAGTTCCGGCGTGCCCGCCGCCAACAACAATGACGTCGTAATGTTTCACGTGAAACACTCCTTATTTGCCGATGCAAAAACTCATGAAGATTTCGTCCAAGACGTGTTCAACATCTACACGACCAACAAGCGAATCGACAGCCCGAATTGCCGTGCGTAGATCTTCGGCGATGAGATCGCTCATTCCCATGGGATCATCAATGGAACCGATTGCCACATCAAGACCTTCGATCCCCTGTTTCAGGGCAATCCGATGACGTTCGCGCATCGCAACCCCAACAGAAGCAACACGTTGCTTTAACTCTGTTCCGATACGATTGATCAGTTCGTCAACACCTGTACCTGTTTTACCGGAAATGGCAAAATCGCCGGAAGATTCAACATCTCCTTTGGCGCGCACGGTAATATCACCATCTACCATATCTAGTTGAGCAGTTTCGCCATCAAGCAACATGTACACGCGAAGGTCGGCTGCGGCTGCCCTGTCTTTCGCACGCGCGACACCCATCATTTCGATCTGATCTTCGCTTTCGCGCAATCCTGCAGTGTCCAGGAACGTGACAGGTAGACCGTCTAAGTCGAAACGCACCTCGATCACATCGCGTGTTGTACCCGCAATATCAGATGTGATCGCCGCATCGCGCCCTGCAATCCTGTTGAGCAATGTCGATTTGCCAACATTCGGCGCGCCGACAATTGCAACTTCGAAACCGTCACGAACGCGTTCGGCAATCTGCACGCCGTCATGTTCGCGAACAAGGCTTTCCCGTACATCAAGAATCAGTTCTTTCACTTCGGGCCGCGTGTCGACTGGTACCTCTTCATCTGCGAAGTCGATGGTTGCTTCCAGCAAGGCTGTCGCCCTAATGAGTTTGCGCCGCCAATCTTCTGCCCGCTGCCCAAGTTCGCCCGAAAAAACACGAAGCGCTTGTTTTCGCTGTCCTTCGGTTTCAGCGTCGATCAGATCGGCGAGGCCTTCCACCTGTGCCAGATCAAGCCGCCCGTTTTCGAGCGCTCTTTTGGTGAATTCACCTGCTTCTGCTTGGCGCAGCAACGGATGATCGCCGAGAACACGTAGCACCGCTGCCACAACAGCCGGGCTTCCGTGCAATTGAAGTTCGACAACCTCTTCACCGGTAAAGCTTTGCCCAGATGGAAACCGCAGAACCAAAGCCTCATCAAGCAAGACACCATCTGCGCCGATAATGCGCCGCACACCGCGATCTGCTGGCGCATTTGACATGATATCTTGCGCTGCAGTCACCGCGTCGGGGCCAGACAAGCGCACAACTGCAACGCCTGCCCGTCCCTGTGCTGTCGCCAAGGCAAAAATCGTATCCATCATCCTAACCCATTGTTTAGGAATAATAATTTATGTGTTCATTGAGTCGAAGAAGTCTTCGTTTGTCTTTGTCTGCTTCAATTTCCCGATCAGGAATTCGATCGCATCCGTGGTCCCCATTGGGTTCAGGATACGGCGCAGCACATATGTTTTCTGAAGATCGATTTTGTCGACCAACAGTTCTTCTTTCCGTGTACCGGACTTGAGAATGTCCATCGCTGGGAAGACACGTTTATCTGCAACCTTACGATCCAGCACGATTTCAGAGTTACCGGTCCCTTTGAATTCTTCAAAAATGACTTCGTCCATCCGGCTGCCTGTGTCGATCAGCGCTGTCGCGATGATAGTCAAAGACCCGCCTTCTTCGATGTTCCGCGCAGCACCAAAGAAACGTTTTGGACGTTGCAAGGCGTTGGCGTCCACACCACCGGTTAGAACTTTACCGGATGACGGCACTGTCGTGTTGAATGCACGGCCCAAACGCGTGATGGAATCGAGCAGGATGACAACGTCGCGTTTATGTTCGACGAGACGTTTCGCTTTTTCGATCACCATTTCGGACACAGCCACGTGACGTGTCGCTGGTTCGTCGAACGTAGAAGACACAACCTCGCCCTTCACGGACCGCTGCATGTCTGTAACTTCTTCCGGCCGTTCGTCGATCAACAGAACGATTAGGTAGCATTCAGGGTGGTTCTTTTCGATGCTGTTCGCGATGTTTTGCAGCAGAACCGTTTTACCTGTCCGCGGTGGTGCCACGATCAAGGACCGCTGCCCTTTACCGATTGGTGACACGAGGTCGATGATCCGCGCGGAGCGATCTTTTGTATTGTTCTCTGATTTGACTTCCATGTTCAGCCGCTCGTCTGGGTAGAGCGGTGTCAGGTTGTCGAAAGCCACTTTGTGTTTTGCTTTTTCCGGTTCTTCAAAGTTGATAGATTCAACCGAGATCAGCGCAAAATAGCGTTCATTTTCAAGTGGTTCTTTAATGACCCCTTGAACCGTATCCCCAGTCCGCAAGGAGTGGATCCGGATCATTTCAGGCGACACGTAAATATCGTCGGGACCTGGTAGGTAGTTCGCTTCCGGGGAACGCAGGAAACCGAAGCCGTCTTGCAGCACTTCCAGCACGCCGTCGCCGCCGATCACCCATTCTTCGTCTGCACGTTCGCGCAGAATGGCGAACATCATATCGCCTTTGCGCATTGTGGACGCGTTTTCGATCTCGAGCTCTTCAGCGAGAGACAGCAGGTCCTTCGGGCTTTGCGCTTTCAGGTCGGCAAGGTTCAGACGGTGGGTCATATGCAGTTATCCACGCGCAGGCCCGTGGGTTGCGCGACTTTCAAAACAAATCTGGAAAATGCGGTCCCCGAACGGGGTGCGCTTGCTGTGTAGGTTTTTCAGCTTGCTGAGTCAATCAAAACGGACGGACGACAACAGCAACGAGAATGACAAGCATCAAAACCGTCGGAATTTCGTTCGCCATTCGGTACTGACGACCCGTTTTCGCCTGCCCGACTGCCACCGCTTTGCGTTGTTTCCCCAGCCACACGTGGAACACCGTCATAGCGATGACACCCAACAGCTTGGCCCAGCCCCATACGGCCCCTAAATCCAGCATCCCTAGCCCGATCATGATCAATCCGCACACCCACGCCACCATCATCGCAGGGTTCATGATCACACGGTGCAGTTTTTCTTCCATCATCTGGAACGTCTGATCCATCTCTGACCCTGAACCAGGTGTTGTCCGTTCGACATGATGCACCAATAATCTAGGCAAATAGAATAGCGCTGCCATCCAGCTGATCACGGCTGCGATGTGTAGCATTTTGATCCATGGATAGAGATAGCTGAGCAGGTCGATCATAGCGCTGTCCTTATTCTTTCTACTCTTAAATATATATTAAGTATTAGAAAGATGATGATGATTATAGTGTCGTCGTTTTCTGTGGTTTCTTTTTTTATCCGACAAGTTATCCACCGGTTGGGGCTGATTATAGTTTGTGAACTTTTGTATACTTCTTTTAGTATACTTAATTATTTCAATGGTTTATTCTTCAGTCTTTGCGTTCGATGACTTAGCGTCATCCATTGACTCTCGCATAGCGTGCGATTCGTCCACAAGCCTGACTTATCCTCATCCACCGTGGACAAACGGGCTGAACTCTGGGCAAAAAGTCGGGGTTATACCCAAGCCGTTGGTTGGGTCGATTTACCCTCAGATGTGTGCTCAGATTCTTCACGCATTTTTCCTAAAGGTTATCCACATGGCTGATCCGATTATTCTTGCCTCTGGTTCTGAAATCCGTGCGACGCTTTTGCGCAATGCTGGTGTCGATATTGATGTCGCGATCGCCCGCGTGGATGAAGATGCGATCAAACAAGCCCTTTTGGCCGAAGACGCCCCGCCCCGCGACATTGCCGATACATTAGCCGAGATGAAAGCCCGCAAGGTTGCGTCAAAACATCCCGATGCTTTGGTGATTGGCTGTGATCAGGTGTTAGCCTTTCAACAACAGACGTTATCCAAGCCCGCATCGCCGGATGATGCCCTTGCCCAGTTGAAGATGATGCGTGGCAAGGTCCATCAGTTGTTGTCGGCTGCTGTTCTTTATGGCGAGGGTAAACCGCAATGGCGTCATGTTGGCGTCGTTCGTTTGCATATGCGCGATGCCTCTGACGCTTATCTTGAAAGCTATGTCGACCGGAACTGGGACAGCATTCGTCACGCGGTTGGTGCCTATAAACTGGAAGAAGAAGGCGCACGCCTGTTTCACCGTGTTGAGGGCGACTATTTCAATGTGCTTGGTCTGCCGTTACTAGAGTTACTATCGTATCTAACCTTGCGCGGGACTTTAGACGGATGAGTGTGACTGTTATTCCATTGGCCGGTGTGATCGGGAACCCGATCTCCCATTCGAAATCACCGAAGATGCACAAATATTGGCTGCGTAAATATGGCCTGTTGGGGGATTATGTTCCGCTACATGTCCACGAGGATGATCTGGAACGTGTGATCCGGTCGATGCCCTTGATGGGCTTTGCCGGTGCAAACGTCACGATCCCGCATAAGGTGAACGTGATGTCGATTGCTGATCAGGTCAGCGACCGCGCCACGTTAATTGGTGCCGCCAATACGTTGATCTTTAAGAAAGACGGTAAGATTTACGCCGATAACACCGATGGCTACGGGTTTATGGCGAATATCAAACAAAACGCGCCAGACTGGAATCCAAAGGCCGGCCCTGCTGCGATCTTTGGTGCCGGTGGTGCGGCGCGTGCTGTGATTGTGGCACTTGCTGATGCGGGTGTGCCCGAGATTTACCTGTCGAACCGGACACGCCCCAAGGCCGAAGCGCTGAAATCGGAATTTGGTGCACGGATCAAAGTCGTGGATTGGGTGCAGGCGGGTAATATGTTGGATGATGCCAGCACAGTTGTGAATACGACATCGCTGGGGATGAAGGGTGCCGCCGAATTCCGTGTGCCGTTAGATGGTTTGCGTCCGGGTATGGTTGTGACCGATCTGGTTTACACGCCGTTGCGTACGCGGTTGTTGGATGAAGCTGAAAAGGCGGGTTGCACCGTTGTTGATGGTCTTGGGATGTTGCTGCACCAAGGTGTCCCGGGGTTTGAACGGTGGTTTGGTGTCCGCCCTGAAGTTGACGATGATCTGCGGCAGGTGATGCTACGATGATCACACTTGGTCTGACGGGTTCGATCGGGATGGGAAAATCCACGACGGCACAGATGTTCGCGGATCTTGGCGTACCTGTTTGGGATGCGGATGCCGCTGTTCACCGCATTTATAGCGTTGGTGGGACGGCTGTTGGTCCTGTGTCTGACATTTATCCGATGGCGATTACGAATGGTGCCGTTGATCGTGGTAAGCTGAAAGATATGATGGCCGACCGCGATGGTGTGTTGGAGAAAATTCAGGAAATAGTGCACCCACTTGTCGCTGCTGATCGTCAGGCGTTTCTGGATGATCATAAAGACGCCGATTTTGTTCTGCTGGATATTCCGCTGCTCTTTGAAACGGGTGCCGAGAAATGGATCGACGTGACGATCTGTGTCTCTGCCCCTGCTGACGTGCAGGAAAACCGCGTTCTATCGCGTAAGAGCATGACAAAACAGACGTTTGATATGATCTTGTCCCACCAAATGCCGGATGCCGATAAGCGCGCGAAGGCGGATCATGTCATTGAGACGCTTGAACTGGATGCGACCCGTGATGCTGTCGCGAAACTGATGACTGACTTGAAGGCTACCCATGGCTGATCGTGAAATCGTTCTTGATACCGAAACCACAGGTTTTGAACCGCATGAAGGCGACCGGATCGTTGAAATCGGTGCGGTTGAACTGATCGGCCACGTGCCCACGGGCCGGACGTATCACCAATATATCAACCCGATGCGGTCGATGCCGGAAGGTGCGTTTGGCGTGCATGGGATTGGTCCCGATTTGCTTGACGTGCCGCGCGATCCGAAACCGGGTGAGGTTATTCTAAAGGACAAACCAGTCTTTGCTGATGTCGCACAGGATTTCATCGATTTTGTTGGGGATTCCCGCATGGTGATCCACAACGCGGCCTTTGATATGAAGTTTTTGAACGCCGAACTTGGCTGGCTGAAGCGTCCGCTTTTGCCGATGGATCAATCGCTGGACACGCTCGCCATCGCACGGCGTAAATTCCCTGGTTCGCCCGCGTCTTTGGATGCGTTGTGTCGCCGGTTTGGCATCGACAACACAAACCGGACGCTGCACGGCGCGTTGCTGGATAGTGAAATTCTGGCGGAAGTGTATCTGGAGCTGATCGGTGGTCGCCAGCCCGGCATGGTTTTGCAGGCGGCTACGACACAAAAGGCGGGTGGACCTGATGAAGATTGGCGGCCATCGCGCCGTCCTGATCCCCTGCCTTCGCGTATTTCCGAAGAAGAGGCCGCCGCCCACGCTAAATTCATTGATAGCTTGGGCGACGATGCTTTGTGGAAGACGCTAAACTAGCGCCCAAACCTTACTGAACAGGTGTTTCCGCTTTTTGCGCTTCAACACGACGCGCGATTTCAGAGCGGTACAGCTGCAAGAAGTCGATCGTTTCAAGGTTCAGCGGCGGGAAACCACCGTCACGTGTCACATCGCTGACCACACGGCGCACGAATGGGAACGTGATGCGTGGGCATTCGATCAACAGGTACGGGTGCATCTGTTCTTCTGGTACGCCTTCAACGTGGAAGATGCCAGCATATTCAAGTTCCAGTACGAACAACGGCTCGCCCGAGTCTTTCGCGCTGCTGGTGATGTTCAGCTTTGTGATGATTTCGAACTGGTTTTCAGCAGACCGTTTTTTCGCATCAAGGTTTACCTGAACTTTGATTTCAGGTTTCGCATCAGGGCTGGCACCCTTTTGCGCAAGGATGTTTTCGAAAGAAAGGTCGCGGATGTACTGTGCCAAAACGCGGCTTTTCGCCTGCATGGCTTGTTCTTGCGGTGTTGCTGCTGCTGTCTCTGGTGTTTCGTCTGCCATGGGATGCTCCGGCCTTTAAAAATTGATTTCGCGAATTGGTAGCAGGACGTTGCACCAGCCTCAACCACGTTAGTGTTTTGTCCACCCAGATGGACCACGCGGGCTGTCGTGGGTTTGTGTGACGTCGCTGAATTCACCGTCGATGACACGATCTTGCGGGCCGCGATGATGGTGTTCGTGGGGTTGGTGGTTTTCGGCACCGCCCATTGTGAAGCTTTGTACGTTCACCCGCGATTTCACTGCACGAAACGCAGCTGCGCGAAACTGCGGGACCAGCAGCGCAAATCCGAAGGCATCGGTGAAGAATCCCGGTGTCAGCAAGAGTGCGCCTGCAAACAGGATCATCGCCCCGTTCGCCAACGGTTCGGTCGGGTCACGTAGTTCATTGAACGACCCACGTAGATTTGCCAGTTCACGCGCGCCTTGCGATTTAACCAGCCACGACCCCAGCATTGCCGTCAAAAGGACGATCAACAGCGTCGGCCAAAGGCCAATCGCGCCGCCGACTTCGATAAAAAGACCGATTTCGATCAGCGGAACGGCGATAAATGCGAATAACAACCACATAAGGGTGCCTCTTGTGCGACTTCTTGGTGCGAAAGGTGGACTCGCACCCTTCTCGAACCTACATAAGCATTGCTATGCGTTTTTCCATGGTTTCCGAGGATGAGGTCCGAATGAACAACTCGATTATTCAGCTGCTGGTATTGGTTGGCATTGCTGTGTTTCTAATTTTGCGTCTGCGCAGTGTTCTGGGAACGCGGGAAGGTTTTGAAAAACCCGAAGTGGTCCAGCCGCAGCGCCGCGGTCCTGATCTTGAAGTGATCGAAGGTGGTCCTGATCTGGACATCACCGATCATGCGGAAGAAGGCAGCGATATGGCGAAAGCCTTGGCTGCGATGAAACGCGTTGATCCGTCTTTCCACGTGGGTGAATTCCTCGGCGGTGCTAAAGGTGCCTACGAGATGATCCTGATGGCGTTTGAACAAGGTGAATTGGAAGGCGTTGTGCCGTTCATTTCCGAAGACGTGTTCGAAGCGTTCGCCAGCGTGATTGACCAGCGTGAACAGCAAGGTCTGACGATTGAAGCCACGTTTGTTGGCCTGTCTGACCTGGCGCTTGTTGATGCGGAATTTGATGAGACCACGAAAGAGGCCGAACTGACCGTCCGCTTTAAATCTGAACTGGCCTATCTGGTCCGTGATAAAGGTGGCGACATCGTCGAAGGCGATCCAAACGAGATCAAACGCCAGAAAGATGTTTGGACCTTTGCTCATGACATGGGGTCCGACGATCCGAATTGGCGTCTTGTCGCCACGGGTGAATAATATTTCATGCTGGGTCGTGCGGTCGCATTTGCATGGCTTGGCTTGATGCCAGCGGGGGCCGCTTTGGCTGAACCGACATATACAATGCTTGGGTTTGACGACCTGAATGGCTGGGCCGCTGATGATCATCAGGCGGCCCTTTCCACGTTTTTGAACACCTGCCGCGATATCAATGACCCCGAATGGGAAAATCTGTGCGCCTACGCGGCTGATGCACCTGATGCGAAGGCGTTCTTTGAATTGTTCTTTCAGCCTGTGCTGATCGAAGATGGTGAGCCGATGTTGTTCACAGGCTATTTTGAACCCGAATTGCGGGGGTCACGGACCCGCGGTGGCGACTACCAACATCCCATCTATGCGGTCCCTGACGATCTTGTCCCCGGTCAACCCTATGCCACCCGCCGTGAATTGCAGGAAGGTGATCTGCTGGCCGGCAAGGGATTGGAAATCGCTTGGCTGGCTGATCCCGTTGATCTGTTTTTCTTGCAGGTGCAGGGGTCGGGTCGCGTGAAGCTGCCAGATGGTGGTGGCTTGCGCGTCGGATATGGCGGTAAGAACGGTCGAGATTATTCGTCCGTTGGGCTGGAACTGGTCAGCCGCGGGATTTTTGAACAGCATCAGGTGTCCGCCGATGTGATCCGTAATTGGGTGAATGATAATCCCGAAGAAGGTCGCGAATTGTTGTGGGTGAACGACAGCTACGTTTTTTTCCGTGAAGTCAGTGAAGTACCTGCCGACAAAGGCCCGCTTGGCGCGATGAACAGGTCGATTACGACGATGCGGTCTATTGCTGTTGATCCGTCGATCACAAAGCTTGGTGCACCGGTTTGGATTGAAAAAGAAGGCGCTGATCCGCTCAATCGTCTGATGATTGCGCAGGATACCGGTTCTGCAATCAAGGGTGCCCAACGCGCCGATATTTTCTACGGCACGGGTGATCAAGCAGGACGCGATGCGGGTCGGATCAAGGACACGGGCCGCATTGTTGTGCTGTTGCCGATCCAGCGTGCTTTCGCGAAGCTGCCAGACGATGTGATTGAATAATGCGCAAGCCACGGCATCTGTCACCCGAAGAACGGGACTTATGGGATTCCGTGGCAGGCCGGATGAAACCGCTTGATCCAAAACGGCCAAAGACACCGGAACCTGTTGCGCCACCTAAGAAGGCAGCCCCGCGCGAACGCGATATTATTCAGGATTTCATGGTTGGCGCGAAGGCCGACCCGAAACGCCCCAATGATGTGCTGAAACCTGTTGGTGCACGACTGCAATCGGCCCCTGTGAATATGGACGCCAAGAACTACGGGCGGATGACGAAGGGCAAGTTGAAACCCGAAGGACGGCTTGATCTGCACGGGATGACATTGGCCGAAGCGCATCCTGAATTGGTTGCGTTCATCCTAGGCGCGCAGGCCGTTGGCAAACGGCTGGTGCTGGTGATCACAGGTAAGGGTAAAGAACGCGACGAAGGGTATGCGATCCCCGTGCGCAACGGGATTTTGCGGCATCAGGTGCCGCAATGGCTTGCTTTGCCGCCGATGGCGCAGGCGATTTTGCAGGTGACCCCTGCCCATCTGAAACATGGCGGGCACGGAGCTTATTACGTGTATCTACGGCGCAGTCGGTAGATCTTTGGATGCGTTCTTGAGCGGAATTAGCATCACCAAAATAGCAACGATAAACGATGCCGCGTACCCCAACATTTGCTGTTCAAACCCGACACCTATGTCGATCAACCAACCCGACAATCCGGGACCGATTGCAGAGCCCAGCACCATCACGGCCGTCGCCGCCGCCTTGATCGATCCGATGTGACGCGTGCCGTAGAATTCGGACCAGATCGCCATCAATACGGTCGCCTGCCCACCACCCGCGAGCCCCATGAGACATACGGCCAACGCGGTCCATGCAAGGTGGTCGGCGGACCAATGCAGGGTGAAGGCGGCGACCAACGGCAACAAGTAAAACGGTAGAATGATCTTGGCGCCAATCCGGTCGATCAACCATCCGTAAGCGATGCTAGATACAGCAAGCACCCCCGTCCCGATGGGAAAAACGGACACGAGCGCGAGGTGACTGTATCCTTTTAGGTCTGCAAAATGAACTTGGTGGAACCAAAAGGCCGTCGCGAAGGCCGGAAAGAACATGATGGTGGGCGTCAACGCCCAGAAAAGCGGGTGGCGCAAAGCGTCGCGGCGCGTCCAATGGTGGCCGCCCATGCCCGGTGACGCATTTTCTTGGGTCACCGATTGCGGTGTGCGTTCAAGGCGCAAGAGGCGGATCAACACGGGGATCATTGCAAGCGTGAAGATCGCCGCGCAGATCCACAACGTGCGCCAGCTTGCGAATGTTTTCAGCCAAACGAAGGTGAGCGGCAATGTTGCCTCGGCCAACATGTAACCAAGCCCTGCAATTGCCAGCGCCTTGCCCCGTGTCGCGACAAACCAGCGGGCCATGGCAACAACGGCAGTGTGGGTCATCATGCCTTGGCCAGTGAAACGCAGCGCAAAGATCACAAACGGCAAGATGACGGCCGTCGTATTGTAGGCCATCGTGAAACAGGCAGCGGCGAGCATGGCAGCGACGATGATGCCAAGGCTGCGCACGCGGAATTTGTCGGCCAAACCACCTGCGAACACCATTGCGACGGCGGATGCGCCCGTGCCCAGCATATACAATAACCCCCAGTCACCGTGGGACAGATTGAATTCGGTCCTGATATCGCCCGCGAACACAGCGATGAAAAACGTCTGCCCGAAGGACGACAGAAATGACAGCAAAGCGCCCGTCGCAAGAAAGGGCGCGTTTTCGCGAATGAACTGGATGTAGCCTGGAGTCATGGCGCGACATTGCGCCGATGCGGATTGGAAGGAAAGACCGCTTTTGCAGAGACAGGCGGGGGGCCAGCCCCCCGCACCCCCCGAGATATTTTTTACCAAAAGAAAGGGGCGCGGGATGCGGGTTTAGAGTACGTAACGGCTGACGTCTGTGGAGCGGCTGAGTTCGCCAAGATGTTCTTCGACGAAGGCTGCATCGACCGTGATTTCGTCGCCTGCTTTGTCGGGCGCGTTGAAGGACAGATCTTCGAAGACACGCTCCATCACGGTGTAGAGCCTGCGCGCACCGATGTTTTCAACGCTTTCGTTCACTTCCGCGGCGATTTTGGCAAGGGCTGCGATGCCTTCGGGTGCGAAGGTGACTTTTACGTCTTCAGTGCCCATGAGCGCCGTGTATTGCAGGGTCAGCGCGTTGTCTGTTTCTGTCAGAATGCGGATGAAGTCGTCCTCGGTCAGTGCGCGTAATTCAACGCGGATCGGCAGGCGACCTTGTAGTTCTGGCAACAGATCAGACGGTTTCGCGACGTGGAACGCGCCGGATGCCACAAACAGGATGTGGTCAGTTTTGATGGGACCGTGTTTGGTGGACACGGTTGTGCCTTCGATCAACGGCAGCAGGTCGCGCTGCACACCTTCGCGCGACACATCAGCGCCGCGTGCATCAGATTTTGCACAGACCTTGTCGATCTCATCAAGGAACACGATGCCGTTCTTTTCAACCGCTTCCAGCGCGACCTTTGTCACGCTTTCATCGTCGAGGAGTTTGTCGGCCTCGTCCGCGATCAAGGCGTCATAGCTGTCCGCGACGGACATCTTTTTCTTGACCGTGCGTCCGCCTGCCATTTTGCCGAACAGGTCGCCGATGTTCATCATGCCGCCCATGCCGCCGGGCTGACCGGGAACTTCGAAACCGCCCATGGGGTTGGATGTGTCGGCGAGTTCGAGTTCGATAATCGTGTCGTCGAGTTCGCCTGATTTCAGTTTGCGCCGGAACATTTCGCGGGTTTGATCGCGGGCGTCGGTGCCGGCTACGGCGGTGATGACGCGTTCCTCTGCTGCTTCGCGCGCTTTGGCTTTCACGTCTTCGCGCATGTGGTCGCGGGTATCGTTGATTGCGATTTCGATCAGGTCGCGGATGATCTGTTCGACATCACGGCCGACATAGCCGACTTCGGTGAATTTGGTCGCTTCGACCTTGATGAAAGGTGCGCGCGCGAGTTTTGCCAAACGCCGCGAGATCTCAGTTTTACCAACGCCAGTGGGCCCGATCATCAGGATATTTTTCGGGTACACTTCATCGCGCAGATCGTCGGACAATTGGTTGCGCCGCCACCGGTTACGCAATGCCACGGCAACAGCACGTTTCGCGTCTTTTTGGCCGATAATGTAGCGGTCCAGTTCGGACACGATTTCGCGGGGGGTCAGGTCAGTCATAAGGGTCTCTTATTCAGCAGGAGGAAGACGGTGCAGCGGGATGAAACCGGGCATGAGGCGTAGCAGCCTTGCGCGGAATTTTTCCCAGAATGCACCTAAGATGAGAAGGATGATGCCAAGGGCAAGGATCGTCGTCGCGATGCCATCGCCGCCAAAGACGGTGCCTGCGACGGCCACGACATAACCGATGGCCGTGATCAGGAACGACCGGCGGTCGATGATCATTGCGATGACAGCGATCACGGCGAGGAACGCCAGAAGAACGGTCATGTTTTCGTCGTTGATCAGCGACAGGGCGATGGTGTTCACAAGCGCGGGGGCGGCGACAACGTGCAGCCAGAACCCGTTGGCGGCGCGGCGCGTGACACGGTGCGGATCAGACATATCAAACGCCATAGCGGCAATGAAGATTGCGATGCCAAGGCCAAGAGTGATCCACGCGAAGGGTCCGCCAGCGGAAAGGAGAAACAGGTCAGCGGGGTTTTGGGGCGTCCCTTGGTTAATGGCTGCGACCATCATCGCGACAATGAACAAGCTGACGGCAATCATCGCCATCGCAAAGGGTACACGGAACCGCAGCCAGAAAAGGCCGACAGCGACGGTGGTCATGGCAAGTGGGAAAGGCAGACTGCTGTAGTCTTGTTGGCCGATCATGAAGGGTTCGGCGAAGTAGGCGACAAGCGTAACGCCAGCGTTCAAACCAAACAGGATCGACAGGGCAATCGCGGGGCCAACCATGCGCCTGCGCCAGATGAAATATTCGGACAGCAGCCAAAGGAATGCCGCACCGGGGACACCGTACCAAAGTGCTGCATCACGAAATCCGATGATTTGCGTGTCGAAGACGGCGGTGATCAGGCCGACCCAGCCAAGCGACAGGATCAGCAGGCCCACGATGATGAAAATTTCGTTGAAGCCTTTGAACAGCTCAAACGGTTCATCGCCAGGATGCAGGCCTTCGCGCGCGCCACGGCGACTGTGCGCGAGGGCGGTCAGAGACGCGGCCTGCTTTTCGGACAGAATGCCTGCGGCGACGCTTGCGCGGATGTCATCAGTTTCGATCATGTCAGATACCTATGGTCTGTTGGGCCAAAGGCCAAGTGATGACATGATTTTCGCGAGAGTTCACAAACGCGTATGCGCGGTATCCTGACAGATTTTTCGTCGCTAGGGTCTGTCGCAAGAGGCCATTTACCGGAGGATACCAATGGACCGTCGTACTTTTTTTGCTGCCGCACTTGCCACAACTGCTGCCCCTGCTGCATTCGCTGGCGGACATGGCCGGCTGTTTTCGTTTCGCGGAATCAACAACCACACCGTAACTGGCACCGCAGAGATTGTGGGCAACACTGTGTATCTGCTGGATGATTTCAACTTTGACAGCGCACCCGATCCTCGTATCGCGCTGGGCAAGGATGGCGTGTACGATCCGGCAACGGTGCATACGCTTGTCTTGCAGCCGAGCCAATACAAGGGCGCGTCGTCATGGGAATTGCGCCCTAGCGTGAACCCCGATGACTACAACGAAGTCTGGATTTGGTGCGAAAAGTTCAGCGTTGGTTTGGCGATTGCATCCGCCAAGTAATTGGGGGCCAGCCCCCAAACCCCCGAGATATTTACGACCAAAAGAAAAAGAGTCCGCGTTTACGACGTGGGCTTTTTGATTGTTTCAACAGTCAGTTTACCGTTGGTGTAGACGCAGATGTCAGATGCAATTGCCATCGCTTTGCGGGCGATTTCTTCGGCGTTCAGATCACTGTCCATCAGGGCGCGACCCGCTGCCAGCGCGTAGTTACCGCCTGATCCGATCGCTGTGACCTCGTGTTCGGGTTCCAGCACGTCCCCTGCCCCCGTGATCACAAGCAGTTCGCTGCCATCGGACACAATCAACATTGCTTCGAGTTTTTGCAGATATTTGTCGGTGCGCCAGTCTTTGGCCAGTTCAACAGATGCGCGCGCGAGCTGACCAGGTGTGGCTTCGAGTTTCTTTTCCAGACGTTCCAGCAGTGTAAACGCATCTGCTGTCGATCCCGCAAATCCACAGATCACGTCGTGCCCGCCCGGTGAAAGTCGCCGCACTTTACGTGCTGTGCCTTTAATCACCGTCTGGCCAAGGCTGACCTGACCGTCGCCTGCGATGACCACTTCGTCACCTTTACGCACGCCGATGATTGTGGTGCCGTGCCAGCCGGGAAAGTCGTCGTTTGCCATGGGTCGCGTCCTTTGTTGCTTAGCGTCTATATGGCAATCCGATGGTTTGCTGACAATAGCGGCTGCCAAAACGCAAAAAGGGCGCCCCAATGGACGCCCTTTCGAACCAAAGTGATTGGTTTAGATGGATTCTTCGATCCAGCCTTGGATCGCAGCTTTTGGTGCCGCGCCCGTCTTGTTAGAGACGACTTCGCCGCCTTTAAACATGAACAACGCAGGAATGCCGCGCACGCCCATTTGTGCTGGTGAGTTCGGGTTTTCGTCGACGTTGACTTTGACGATCTTAACCTTGCCGTCCATTTCAGCGGACAGTTCTTCCAAAGACGGGCCGATCTGTTTGCATGGACCGCACCATTCTGCCCAGAAATCCACAACAACGGGGATATCGGACTGACGGACTTCGGCGTCGAATGTGGCGTCGGTGACGGCTACTGTGGCCATGATGGCTCTCCTAGATTTATGTGCTTGGCCAGAACCTATGAACCAGCGCGGGGAGGGTCAAGCGGCGTTCACGCGTCAGTTACCGTACGTAGTGCATCGCGGGTCATGTCCGCAGGCAGCCGCATCAAATTTGCTGTGTGTGTCCAAAGGATTGCAGTTTCAATCGCGTGGTTTGGAAAGATTTGGTGCAACGCGGATTGGTAGGCCGCCATCTGACGCAATAGGCCGACAGGGACGTCCTGTGGTTGATCCGGCACTTTGTGGTTCGACTTGTAATCAATAGCCAGCACTTTGGTATCTGTGACGATCAACCGGTCGATCGCGCCGTGAATACGGTCGTCGTTCAGTTCGAGCAGATCGGCGGTCACATCAACTTCGACAAGCGCATCGGGGGCGAAGATTGGCGTCAGGTCCGGCGTGTTCAGCAAACCAATGACATGGTCGATCAGGTCGGTGTCAAAGGTGTCATCTCCCTGCCCGTTCAGTATTTTCAGGCCAAGGTCATAGCGGTTTTCTGGTTCGGCAAGTGGCAGGTGTTCCAGCAAGCGATGGATCATGGTGCCGCGTGCCTTTGCGGTTTCTTGATCGGCGTCGCGCGGATCGCCGGGCAGCACTTTGGCGCCTTTCAGATCGGACGGTGAAATGGTCTGTGATCGTGTCCCTTCAGGGGTTTCACCAAATGTGATTTTCTGAACTTCTGCCTTTTTAGTGACTGTTTTTTCGCGACGTTCGCCTGCGTTCCAGTCAAGGTGTGAGACGCGGCGGATATCGTGATACCCGACCCTTTCGACCACATCACCTGCCTGCTTCATGCCGTCCGAAATGATGTTGTACCAACTGTCATCACCGTCTTTGACATCGCCCGCAGCTGCCACGATCAGCCACTTTTCGGCCCGCGTCATGGCAACGTAAAGAAGCCGCATCCGTTCTTCGGTCTGCTTGGCTTTGATCGCGTCCAGCTTTTCGGCGATTGCGGGTGGCGTGCTGTCGGATTTGGTTTTCCATAACGCGACACCGTTCTTTTCGATCAATTCACTACGCACGATGTTTTTGCGTTCCGCCGTTTCGGGCAGGAATACGATCGGTGCCTCTAGCCCCTTGGCCCCATGCACGGTCATAACCCTGATCCGGTCGCCTTGGCTGTCCATCTGGCGTTTAACCTCTAGGTCGTCGGTCGCCATCCACGCAAGAAACCCCGTTAGGCTGGGGACGCCGGTGGATTCATAGGCCAGTGCTTGGGACAGCAGCGCGTCGATACCGTCTTCGGCTTCGGATCCCAACCGCGCGAGAAGTTTGCGACGCCCGTCGTGGCGCGTCAGAATGCGTTCGATCAGATCGTAAGGGCGTAAGAAATCGGCCTGTTTGCGAAGATCGCGCAAGACGGTTTTGGTAGTCTCGTATTGATCGCTGTCACGCAAGGCGGGCCAAAGGTACCCCTTTTGCGGACGATGGTGTGCGAGCGTGTAAAGATCCTGTTCGGTCCAGCCAAACAGCGGGGATTTCAACGCAGCGGCTAGCGACAGATCATCCTCTGGCAAAGCCAAGAAGGATAGAAGTGCTGCGAGGTCTTTGACGGCCAGTTCCGCCCCGACTCGCAATCGATCTGCGCCCGCGATCTTCAGTTTGGCGGTTTTGCAGGCGCGGATGATTTCCGAAAACAGCTCAGATCGCCGTTGCACCAGAATAAGAATGTCGCCTTCGGTCACGGGACGACGATCATAGGTGCCGGAATGGCCGATTTCGACTGGAATAGTCTCTTCTTTGATCATCCGTTTGATGTCGAATGCGATCTGATCGGCAAGCCGGACGACGTGATGATCGGGGCTGATCACATCAACAGGATTGGTCCAGTCGATGTCGGGTTTTTCGTCAGATGGTTCGACCACGGGCCATAGATCAACGCGTCCCGGCATGTTTTGTTTGAATGCCAGATGCTGCACGTTTGGTTCCAGTCCAGCGGCGCGGTCGCGGGTGAATGTTTCGTCCACGACGCGCAGGATCGCCTGCGACGACCGGAAAGAATGCAGCAACGCTTCGCCATGCAAGCGATCATCGACGGCTGCGAGACCTTCCTCAAAGTGGTCGCGCATTTGATCGAACGCGGCGGGATCAGCGCCCTGAAACGAATAGATCGACTGCTTTTTGTCACCGACGACGAAAATGGTGCGGCGGCGCGATGGATCAGCGCCCTCGCCCGCAGTGAATTCCTGCGTCAGCTGTTTGATCACGGCCCACTGATCGGGGCTGGTGTCCTGTGCTTCGTCCACCAGGACATGGTCGATACCGCCGTCGAGACGAAACAGAACCCATTGGGCAACGCGACGGTCGGTGAGCAGACCTTTGGTCTTCTGGATCAGGTCGTCAAAATCCAGCATTCCCATCGCGGTTTTGCGGGCTTCGTATGCAGGCACGAAGGCCGCGCCGAACCGGTTCAGCGCGGTTGAGCGTTCAAATGCCATCAAAGCCAGACGGTCGTTGCGAGCCTGTTCGACAGTTTCCATGATGATGTTCACGTCGTCGATCAGTTCTGCGTTCGCTTCGCGTGTCGCCTTAGTCGGGAATTTGTCGATCTTCGCGCCAAAGGGGGCTTTGGCAGTCGGACCGAATAGAAAAACAGACTCTAATGTGGCGATATCGGCTAGTTTCGGTGGCGCATTGAAGTCGATTGTCGCTAGCGCATTTGCGGCTTTGACCTCTGTGCTGCTGCCTTTCGCGAGCACCGCTTGCAGGCGTTTCAAGGTGTTGCGTTCTTCCGGCCCCAATACGGTGTCGAGCAGAATGTCCTCTGTCACCCCTTCCGCCAAATCGAGCGCTGCGTGCAGATCGCTGTCTTTGGTTTTTGCGGTGAACAGGCTGCGTTTGTTCGCGATTTCAGCGGTCAATGCCGCGACATCTGCCCCCGTGAAATGCCGCAACATCGTGTGAACCGTGTCGGCGTGCGGGCCAAGCAGCAGATCATCCATGACCTCTGCGCGCAGCAACTCGGCCTGCCTGTCTTCCATTTCGCGAAACTGTGGACTGACGGCGGCCTCTAGCGGGAACCGACGCAGCACGCCCGCGCAGAATGAGTGGATCGTTTGAATTTTCAGACCACCCGGCGTTTCAATCGCCTGCGCAAACAAGGTGCGGGCGCGATTAAGTTCTTCTTTCGTGATCGTTTTGTCAAAACCAAGTGTTGTCAAATCAGCCCGCAACGCGTCGTCAGGCATCATCGCCCAGGCGCCAAGCCGTTTGAACAGTCGGTTCTGCATCTCGGCGGCGGCGGCTTTGGTGTAGGTCAGGCACAGAATGTTCTGCGGATCGACCTGTTCGAGCAAAAGCCGCGCCACGCGGTCGGTCAGTACCCGTGTTTTCCCCGACCCTGCGTTGGCAGACAGCCATGTAGAATTGAGTGGATCGGCCGCGTTGACCTGTCGTTGGGTCGCATCGTCGCGCATCATGACAAATCCTCCGGTTTTGGCAGATCCGCCATCGTCCATTCGCCGAAGCGTGATAAGTGGTCATAGGGGCTGAAGTCGTCTTTACTGAACATCGCCATCCGAGCGCTATAGCCTGTAGTTTGCGTGTTCCATTTGCCAAAAAGCGTCTCTAATCCAGCGTAAACCGCTTCAATCGGGTTCTCATCCAAGGGTGCCGGCACGTCGCGCATGGCTGCATTCACGCCGAGAAAAACCGCTTCGTCCACGTGTTTTTCGCCAAGATCTTTGAACGCACCACGCGATACCATCACGGCCTCTGCCAGAAGCTGTTTGTCGAACTTTTCCTGCACGTCCTTGGTGGGCACCGTTCCGGTTTTGTAATCGTAGATCAGGGCGGTGTTTTCCGGCGTCAGGTCGATCCGGTCCGCTTTGCAGGTGATGCAGATGCCGACGGAGGGCATGTGCATTTCGCCCCACCCTTCGGATACTGCAAGGCTACCTTTGGCTTGCCGCATTGCTTCAGCGGCGAGGAAAACCGGCGCGAGCTTTTCCATCCGCGCCATCCATTGGGCGCGGATGGTGGGCCATGGGCAGTTTGCGGTGAAATGGCGTGCCGCGGTTTCCATCAGTTGCGTGAATGCGGCAGGGTCTTTCGCGTCAGGTTTACTACCAATGAATTCATCAAGGATCGCATGGATGATGACCCCGCGCAGTGGTGCATCGGCGGTCGGGACAAGAGGGTCGAGATCACGCAGGCGCAGCACTTTTGACGCGTAAATGGCGTAAGGGTCCCTGATTAGGGTCTTGATCTGCGTGACCGAGATTGTGTCGGGGCGTTCGCTGACCGGCGGTTTCGGGGATGGACGGTGCGCAGGTTTTGTTGGTGCGTCAGGCACGCTTAACCGTGCGGCCATTGCGATCCAACGGTTGCCTTCGGATTGCATCGCCTTCAGCGCGGCAGGACCGTCTTGATCCGGTAAACCGCTGAGCAGATTGGTTAGGCGGTTCACCCAGCGCGACGGAACGGTTTCCGCGTCGGCGTTACGTTTGGCGCGTGTGATCCAGACCTCGGCCCCTGCGACGGCCTGCTGGTAATCGTGCGCGGACAATCCGATGCGCCGTTCGGGCAGCAGTAACCCCGCTTGTGCCCGCATTTTGCGGTTAAGCCATGGATCGGGTGTGGGTGCTTCTGGCCAGACACCTTCGTTCATGCCGCCAAGAATGACGAGATCGGCGCTTTGCACACGCGCCTCTAACGTCCCCCAGATCAGGATGTTTGGATGGCCTGCATCGCGGTCGCGCACGGTGCCTGCCGCCAGCAGCGCGCCGAACAGGCCCGTGAATTCGGTAGCGGACATGTCGCCGCTGGCGTCAGCGTCGCGCAGGATTGTGTCGCAAACCTTGCAGGCTTCGCGACCGGCTGCTTCATCCCAAAGACCACCGGACCCTTCATCGCTTTGACCACGCGCCAGCGCCTCTGACAGATCAATAATGCGTTCAATATGGCTTGATAGAGACTGTTTTGGTGACGGTGAAACAGATTGCAGGATCGTTTGCACCCATGCGGACCAATCCGGATCAACACGAAATCCCTTGTGATTTGAGGCATCGATTAGCGTTTGTTCATCTGGGAAAGGGACAGCGTTGCGGCGGATAAACAGCTCTAATTCCCGCGTGGATAACAAATGCGGACCGCGGTCGTTCTCGGTTGAATGACACAACGGATGTTTGAGCAACGTCAACAACGCTTCACTGGTAAAAGGGCGGTTCAATGCGTCAGTGACATGCCGCAGGAACCGACCGGGCGGCGATAGGGCAAGCGGCATGCCCGCACTGTCGTCCGGCACGATGTTCCACAGATCAAGGGCAGCGGCGACTTGGCGCGTCAGGTTTCGGTCTGGCGTGATCAAGGCGGCGGTGACACCGTCCTCTGCTGCTTGGCGTAGGCGCAGGGCAATCGTTTCGGCCTCTGCCCGTGGGGATGGGGCTTCGACCAGCGTTAATCCTTTGGTCGCGGCGGTGAGATCACCAAGATCGGGGCCGTCCGCCAGCCATTGATCCGTCACGGGAGCTGGACGTAATGACAGTGAAACCAATGCGTTACGGGCAGGGTTCGGGGCAGGGTAGTTGCCCCAGTGCTGGATATCGTCACGCTGCAGATCCATCGCAGACATCAGTTTGCGAAACCTGAATTGCGGGTGATCTTCTGCAACGCCTTTGTCGCCATCTAGCGCGTTCCAGACGTGCGTCGGCATGTCGAAATCGAAACCGGGCAAGACGATTGCGCCGTTTGGTAGGTTCGCAACCGCGCGCATGAACAATCCCGTTGCCCCCCGCGACCCGGTCGATCCTGCGACAATGATCGGATGGGCGGGCGGTGTATCAGCCCATGTCGCGATCATGGTTTCAATGACTTGGCGTTGGCGGGCCTCGATATCAGGTTCTGCGCTGTCGGCCGCAAAGTAAGGCGCGATGATGTTCAGAAACTTTAACGCGCGGTCCCAATGTCCGGATTGATCGGTGATGTCGAGGCCGCTGATGTTGTCAGGCGTAACCCCTTCGCCTTGCATTTCGTCCATCAATTTTGCGAGGCTATCGGACAGATCGTAAAGCGCTGCGCGCGGGGCGAGTTCGGGTTCTTTGTCGAGCAAAGCAGACACAAACTTGGCCAATTCCAACCGTCTGCGCAATGGTGACACAGGTGCCGTTACATCCGTGGCGATGGGGTCTTTAGCGAGATCGGTGATCAACCGGATACGCGGCAGCAATCGTGCAGGGCCGGCGTCGAACACGTCTCTGATGCGGCGTTGCATGCGTGATGTGTTTACAAAAATCTGGATTTTCGCGAAGTCCTGCGGAGGCATGTCGCCCGCGTAGTCCAGCAATCCGGCCACTAGTGCGGTCGCGAAATCTGATCCCGGTTGCAGGCCGAAAATGCGTGGTTTTGTGCTTGGTTCAAACATCGGCATTCTCACCGATCAGTGTTTCTGCGACCGGGATGCTGTCAGGTTGGCCAACATCGCACCAACGGCCCGCATATGTGATCCCGTGCAAAGTGCCGCGTGCAATTGCGTTGTCCCATAGGCGGTTAAGGGAAAATACGTCGTCCGAAATTTCGGCCAAACCATCGGTGCGGATCATTTGCAGGCCGCTGTAAATGTGACCGGGTTGGCGGGTCAGGCGTCCTGTGTCGTCGACGACGAAGTCGCCATTGCCTTTGTGACCCAGAACTTGCGCAGTCGGGATCAACATAAGTAGACCTTCCATGTCATCACGCCACGCGTTCAGCAGCTGCGCAATCGGATTTGGCCCGTTCCATATGGCGTCCGTATTCAGCGTGACGACGGGATCGGGGCCCAGCAGCGGAAGCGCGTGACGCAGTCCACCACCGGTATCGCGCAGCAAATCGGTTTCGTCGGAAAACACGACAGATCGATCAGTCAAATGGTCACGCAGAATGTCTGCTTTGTAGTGCAGGTTCACGACGGGTGGATCCAACGGTTGACCTTTGGCCAGATCAAGCGCGTGATCGATTAACGGGCGTCCCGCGACTTCTACCATCGGTTTTGGTTTGTCGGCGGTCAGTGGACCCATGCGCGTGCCAAGGCCCGCCGCGAATAACATGATAGAGGTCATAGCAGGTCCTTAATTGCCGCATTTTCCGGCGCAGGTAGTGTCTGTTCAACGCATTTTTGCAATTTTTGCAGGGCAGGGTGGGCAAGATCGGTTTGGATCATTTGCCTCACATGCGGGATCATGGCCATGTATCGTGTTTTCCCGTCGCGACGTGCGAGCCGCGCGAAAACACCCAAAATGCGCAGGTTCCGTTGGACAGCCAGACAGGCAAGTGCGGCTTGCATGGCATTGGGATCAGCGTCGGTTTCGACGATGAAGTGGTCCGTCATGGCGCGGGCCAGATCGGGATCAACGACGCGCCGGACATCACGGAGCAACGAAACAAGATCGTAGCCACGCGGCGCGATAAATGCGTCTTGATAGTCAAGCAGGCCAACTCTGTCGGTGCCCTTTTTATCGGCGCGCCAAATCAGATTTTCGGCGTGATAGTCCCGCAGCGCAATCTTATCAGCCGTTGGACAGAGCCGTGCCATGTGGTCAGACATTTCGGTAGCGATCTGTGTTTGCTGGGGGTCACCGTACCATTCGGCAGTGATTTCCAGCATTTCGCCGCCGACCTCGGGTGTCATGCGTGCCAGGTCTGGTGGCGGGGTTGCGCGATCAAGTGCCACCAGAATGTCGGTTGCAGCTGTATAAAGCTGGGTTGCTTGATCGGGTGCGTGGGTCAATTGGATTGTGAAATCGGTGCGCCCGAGATCTTCGAGTAGCAGTAGACCATTGTTCGGATCATGAATCAGGGTTTGCGGGGGGCGCAGATGTTGATCCGCCAACCAGTCACCGATTTTCACAAATGTCGCAGTGCTTTGTCCCGTCTGCGGGTCCGCGTCCATGAGAATGACCGACTGGTTTTCATTGGTCAGGCGCAGATAACGCCGCGATGATGCATCACCGGCAAGTGCGTGTTGCGCCCAATTTTCCCACTGCGACCCTTTCAGGAAATCGCCGATCAACGATGCCCGATCAGTCATTGAGATGTTCCAACCGTTTGGCCCATGCCGAGTTTGGCGAATAGGTGACTGAATGGCCATTTTCCAAGGCCTGGAAATGCAGTGTTAGGGCATTTGACGGGGCATCGTCGCCCAATCTATCGGGCCATTCGATCAAACAGATCGCAGTTTCAAACGCCTCATCAAGCCCGAGTTCGAACGCTTCATCCGGATGCGTGAGCCGATAGAGATCGCAGTGCCAAATCTCTGCGGTCTCCGTTTCGTATGTCTGGACAAGGGTGAAGGTTGGCGATGGAACGTCGATTTCTGCACCAACCATCGCCCGAATGACCGCCCTTGAGAATGCCGACTTTCCGGCCCCGATGTCACCTGACAGCAGGATCGTATCACCGGGGGCTAGGACAGCCGACATTTGCGCGGCAAAGCGCTGCGTATCGGATTCAAGCGGGAAAAATAGCGAGGTCGTGGTCATATCCCATGATTATGACCTGACGCTGTACCTGCAAGCGAATTCAGCCTTTCAGCCCGTAGATCGCTGGGTCAGGCATGGCCAATTTTTGCTGAACCCGAGGGCTCATCCGCGACAGGACGGAGAATGAAATCATCGTCTTACCACCAGCAATTGGTTGCGCCTTACAGGTAAACTGTCGTCCATCGTCCAAAATCGCGCGATCGGTCCACAGTTTGCGATGCCCGCTTTTGCCAATGAAGTCGCGCAATTCGCCCCAAATCGGTGCAGCGGCGCAATGGCTTTGCCACATCATCATTTCTGCCCGTAGATCGTGCACGCGCACAGTTGTGTCATAGTCGACATCCCAAAGGTCGGCGTAGGCCTTGTTCGTTGTCACCAATGTACCGTTTGCTGAAAAAACAGCGATTGCATCGGGTAAAGCGTCCATAACGCCTTGTCCGGTTTCGAGGTCTGACCGAAAACGGCGGGTCATGGAAATTTCAGCAGTGATGTCTTCGAAGAAGAAGGCGTAAGATCCATCTCGTGCGGGCTGGCCGATTACCTTGAACGTTTGCCCGTCGGCGATTTCCCAGTTTTCGCAATAGGCTGTGCGTTTCGTAGATGAATCGTTCAGCGGGAATTGTTCTCTCCATTTGACGTAATCTTTGGGTTCCGGCAGCAGCCGTGCTTCTCTCAGGCTGTCCAGAAACATTTGCATCGACGGTTTGCTGCTTAGAAATTCCGGCGCCAGATTTGTCATTTCGATGAGCGCCGGATTAAACATCGTCAGGCGATGGTTCGCGTCAAAAGTTGCAAGTCCGGTCGAAAGTTGCGCGAATATACGGCCAAACATTTGAACGGCTTTGCGTTTCTCCTGTTCCGCAAGGACTGCCTTATTCGCATTGCTCGCGAAATGTAGCGCGTCGTTTCCGTTTTTGAAGGTTGTGATATCGAACCACGCTTCGCCATTTTTGGCCGGAATATCGATCGATTTACGCCGCGACACGTGATCGTCGGCGGTCATATCGTGATGCAAATCGGGGAAAGCAGGTTCGCTTGGCCACGATTTAACGGACTTATTCTGATCGTCAGATATGAGGTCGCACAGGTCGAGATATGCCTGATTGGCCCAATTTAGCTGCCCGTCGCTGTCTTGCTGCCATACCATGTGCGGGGATTTGTCCGCGATGTTCCGAAGCATGGTCAGTTCATCAAGCATCGCATCTTGCGCGGCGATTGCACTGATCGTCAAACTATCTTGGGTGCATGTCCCGATCAGTTTTACTTGGATCAAACCGTCGATTTCGGTGACCTCAAGAGAAATGGCTGAATCGTCCGTTGCCGTCAGTGTATGCACTTCATTTCGACCGATACGGTCCATGACTGTGTTCAGTGTCGGAAAGCGCGCACTTAAGATATGCAACATGGATTCCCGTTCGTTCATGTGCGGCGGGACGTCCTTAATCAACATCTGTGCGTCGGGTGTTGCGTCGCGCAATTCGTTCCCATCAAACAGAAATGTCGGAACGATGTTGTCTAAACCCGCGTAGCGATGGTTCAAACCGAGCGTGCAGTAAAACCAAAACCCTAATGCGACAGCCGCAGTCCCACCCAACGATATGGTAGCGATCAACGCCACCTCCAAAAGCCCTAGTGATTCCATTTGCCCAACCTAATTTTGCCCAGGCTGAGAGTCGCTTTGTAAGGTTAATGTTGGGTAAACGTTTAGTGAGACTCAGAAAATTCGTTTTGACCGTTATGAAAATTGTTGGTTTTCACCAAGTGGTTCATCAGCATCAGGGGTCGCGATGAATTCGATATTGCGGGGCCAGCGGACAGATACGATCGCACCACCTAGCGGTTGACCCGCCCAACCAGCCTGCCCTTTGATGCGGCTATTGGCGAAGGTCAGTGTCGCGCCAGACCGTTCCAGCAACGTCTTTGCGATGAACATACCGAGCCCCATACCTTCGTACCCGGGACGGTCGTTGGTTTGGCGTCTGCGTCGGACAAAGGGATCGCCGATGCGGCCGATGACCGACGCTGGAAACCCTGCGCCGTCGTCCATGATCCGCACTTTAATTAGGTCTTCGCCCCATGCGACTTCGATCTGGACGCTTGTTTCTGCAAAATCGACCGCGTTCTGGATAAGGTTGCGCAGACCGTGCACGATTTCAGGGCGACGCGGAATGGACGGTTGCGCCATTGAATCGTCATCCATTGGGCCAACCCGTAACATAACCGTTTTCCCGCGGTTCATGTGGGGTTCAGCGGCTTCGCGGACCACGGTTTCCAATGGGGCATGCCGAACGTGAAGATCGTCTTTGCCGGCCCTGCCCATGGATCGCAGAATATCACGGCACCGATCGGCTTGTTCCCCAATCAAAACGACATCGTCGTAGTGATCTGTATTTTCGGATAGATCTTCCATCAATTCGCTGCTGATCAGCTTGATCGTTGATAATGGCGTGCCCAATTCGTGCGCCGCTGCGGCCACGACCCCACCTAGATCGGTCAGCTTTTGTTCGCGCGCCAATGCCAGTTGAGTCGCCAAAAGCGCCTCTGCCATCGTGTGCATTTCCATCGTGACTTGGCGGGCGTAGACCGCAAGGAAAGTGATCCCGATGACCAAGGCGGTCCAAAACCCGAACTGGATCAAGGGGGGCAACGTCAGGACGATCCCGTCCGCCGTCGCAATGGGTTGCGAGAACTGCGAGATCAGTGAAATCAATGTGATCGCGACCATCCCCAGGACCAAAGTACTGCGCAACTGCAGAACGGTTGCGGCGATAGTGACAGGTGCCAAGATCAGGACCGCAAAGGGGTTCACCAAGCCACCGGTCACATACAGCAAAAGTGTCAGCTGAAAGATGTCGATGATCAGCATGAAGAATGCTTCACGTTCTGAAAGGCGCTTGTTCTCGGGATAGACGGACGTGAAATACAGGTTCGCGATGATCGCCAAACCAATCACTGCGGTCGCGTACCCCGTTTGCATCTGCAATCCATAGAGCTGGACCGCCACAAGGATTGCGGCAGATTGTCCCGCAATCGCAAACCATCGAACGCGCAAAAGCGTGCGTAGCCTGACCCAATTGCTGCGTTCGCGGTCTTCGCCGATGTGGTAGTCAGAAACGTCCATGTGATCGCCGTTTACCTGTCTGTTATGTACCCCTACATACAGGATACGTTATACACGGGCCATGCGACCAAAAAGGGACAGACTATGTCAAAGAAACTTGCGATAGCGGCGGCGACAGTTGTCGGTCTAGGGATTGGCGGAACGATTGCCGTCACGCAACTTGGCGGCGGTATCGAAGAATGCGGTGCGACTGCTGTTGCGGGTGGGGATATTGGCGGATCGTTCGAACTGTTGGACAAAAACGGCGAACTGGTCACGGACAAAGATATCATCACAGAACCGACGCTGATCTATTTCGGGTTCACCTTTTGCCCAGATTTCTGCCCGGTCGATATGGCGCGCAATTCACAAGCCGTTGATCTGTTGGCCGAACAGGGGATTGAAGCCACGCCTGTCTTCATTTCGATTGACCCAGAACGCGACACGCCTGAAATCGTGGGCGACTACGCCTATAATTTTCATGACAAGGCCATTGGTTTGACCGGTAGCGCAGAACAGGTTGATGCGGCTTCAAAAGCCTACCGCACCTTCTATCAAAAGGATTCCAGCGGTGATCCTGACTACTACCTGATGCAACACACAACCCTGACCTATTTGACGTTGCCTGAAATAGGGTTTGTGGAATTCTTCCGAAACACCAATACTGCAGAGGAAGTTGCAGAGACGGTGAGCTGCTTCGTGAACGCCACTTAGGGGAAAAGGTCGCATTTGACCCGGCGTTCCGTTGGTCTAAGTCCTGTTTCGAACAAAGGAAACGGTGATGACTGCGGAAAATAATGCACTGCCCATCGGCGAAGACCCGTCACTTCTATTAGTTGATGATGATGAAGCTTTTCTGAAACGCCTCGCAAAAGCGATGGAAAAGCGCGGTTTCGCCGTGGAAACGGCCGATTCAATTGCAGCAGGAAAGGCCATCGCGACAGCGCGCCCACCTGCATATGCTGTCGTGGATTTGCGTCTTGGCGACGGGAACGGTTTGGATGTCGTCGAAGTTTTGCGCGAACGCAGGCCTGACGCCCGCATTGTGGTCCTGACCGGATATGGTGCGATTGCAACAGCGGTGGCTGCGGTCAAAATCGGCGCAACCGATTATTTGTCAAAGCCCGCGGATGCAACTGATGTCACGAACGCCTTGCTTGCCAACGGTGATGATCTACCACCACCCCCTGAAAACCCGATGAGCGCGGATCGCGTCCGTTGGGAACATATTCAGCGGGTGTACGAGTTATGCGACCGCAATGTGTCTGAAACTGCACGTCGCTTGAACATGCATCGCCGGACATTGCAGCGCATTTTGGCAAAGCGAAGCCCGCGTTAACGGGCTTTGCTAGGCGGCATTATTCAGATGCGGTGCGTACGTTCCATGTCTGATAGGCTGCGTTGTCATCTGTGCACGTTTCCAGTGACAGCACTTTGATCTGATTGGCATCGCTGCGCCCTGTGCGGGTGTCTTCGGCGACAGTGAAACACATCGTGTCATTGGAAACCGGTGTGATTGTGCCTTCACCAGAGAAGTTGAACGCTTGCGCATCGCTGCCATCACAGGTCGCCAGATCAATGGCTGTACCCGCTTCGTCAGACGCGATTTCAGCGCAAACGTCGAATTCAGGCATATACAGCACGTTATCCACGAACTTTTCAGTATCAAAGATTTGGTCAACCATCAGTTCGCCGGACGGGCTGTAGCATGTATGGCCTTGCAAGCCGTCGTCTGGGTTTGCGGCTGTCCCCTGCGCGCGTGCGATATCGACACAATAGCCGTTTTGTGTGTTGTCCAGCATATCGACCAGATAGATTTCAACGCTATCAGCGAAAGCAGGTGTCATTGTCAGAATGGCAGCAGAGACGGCGGCAATGGCAGTGCGGTGTAACATGGCTTTTCGTAATTCTCTAAAAATGCGTTGATGGTTAAACGCAGACGTCACACGTTTCCGTCGCTTGGACTGCAAAAAATTGTCACGAAAGCCCCAGAGTTACCTGTGCGACAGCAACCATTTGCGGAATGTTTTGACCTTATTGGTTTCGGCGCCGTCTTGGCTGACAACGTAGTAACCTAGGTTTGGCGCAGCTGCGCCTTCTTGCACTACGATCAACCGACCTGATGCGATGTCGTCTTCGACCATCGCGCGGATCACCACCGAAATCCCGCCCCCTGCGCGTACCGCCGATGTGATCATGCTCATGGAACTGACTTCGCGGATCGTGCAGACATCCACGTCCAACCCGTTTTCGGACGCCCAGCGCTTATAGACGGGCAGGGTGGGGCTAAACAGCCAAGTCAAATCCTGCAGATCGGCTAACGTATCGACCCTGCGGTTCCCCAACAGGTCAGGTGTGGCGACGACGACGTAGTCGCCCGCCACCAAAAACTGTGATTGAAGGCCCGGATAGTCGCCTTCGCCATAGCGAATGGCCATGTCGTATCCGTCGCGGCGCAGATCAATCAGGTCATTGCTTGCGTGGACAGTGACCGTGATCTCGGGATGCTGGCTCCAGAAACCACAGAGCCGCGGCATTAACCAGTATTCCGCAAAGTTCGGGGTCACAGTGACGGTTAAAGGGCGTGTATTCACGTCTTCAACAATGCGGGCCACCCCATCAATGATTGTGCTGAACCCCGTTCCCAGATCATTGGCGAGCTGCGCACCGGCATCGGTCAGGACCATTTTGCGGCCTTCGCGGTTAAGGAGGGACATGCCCAAGTGTGCTTCAACGGATCTGACGTGCTGTGCGATGGCGGCATGGGTGACGTTCAGTTCACGCGCAGCCGCGCTGAATGATCCCGCACGCGCGGCGGCTTCGAAACCCTTTAGGGCTGCAAGCGATGGGATGTCACGCCAGTTCATATGATAGTTCAGCTAACATATCGAAATTCTTCCTGACTCGGTGTCTGGACGCAAGTGTTTTATCAAAAATGCAGGAAAACACGAAAGGAACGCACAATGTTTGGTATTTTCAACCGTACGATCAAGACTGCAACTATGATTGATGACTGGCGTGCGCCTGATCATTGGAAGCACAACTTGCACCAAGACACATATCACCGCCAGCAACGTAAAGCGGATGAACACCGGATTCGCATGGCGAAAGACATCGGGATTTGGCGATAGTTGAGGTTTAAAGCATCAGTCGCTTTGTAATCCGATCCATCGGCGTGCCGTCTGCTAACGGCACGTCTTTGTCGATTGCGTGATCCGTAAAGCCCATCTTCGTGTAGTACGCCAAGCCGGGGACGTTGTCGGCCCTGATCTTGGCGTTGATAAACGCGTAACCGGCGGCGATGGCCGCGGCTTTGGTCGCCTCAAACATAACAGACCCTGCGCCCCGTACAGGGTTTTGTTGATCCGTAAAGCTGCCGATAGATAAGCCGTTGTCTGGCAGTGCAAAAACCGCTTGAAAACCGACGGGTTGGTCATCTTTCAGAACAGTGTGGACCATAACGGGGTCATCAAAATAATGAGTTTTGAAGGTTGGCGCGTCCCATTCTTCTTCATGTGCTGTCGTGCCGCCCTGTCTGACCGTGTGGTTAAACAGCGCGGCGAGAGCAGGAAGATCGGATTCTTGGGATGGGCGTGCCGTCAGGGTCATAATTGGCCTAAGAGTTGTGCATGTTTTGTTGTGAAATCCGCCCGCACGTCGGGCGCTGGGCGTAGTGTAATGGTCAACCCGCTCATCAGCGTTTGGTCTACCTTACCGAAAAACTTGTCCGCTTCTGCAACAGTAAAGCCTGCAATCTGCGTGGCTTCCATCCATGCACTGACTTTGTCCGCTTTTTTGATCTGTTTCTTCACGGTTGCTGGTATTTTTGCAGGCAAACCGAACCGGATGTGAATGGCTGCGGCCAACCGTTCGTCTAGCGCCTCATATCCCGGACCGACCGCGTTTTTCACGGGGCTGATCATGTCGCCAATCACATATTCAGGCGCGTCATGTAGCAACGCGGCCAATTGCCATTTTGCAGGGGCTTTGGGTTGCATGCGGCAGAACAGGTCCGTGACCAAAAGCGAATGTTCGGCGACCGAATACGCGTGATCGCCCGCTGTTTGGCCATTCCAACGCGCCACAAAAGCAAGGCCATGCGCAATATCTTCGACTTCGATATCAACGGGCGTTGGATCAAGCAGATCTAACCTGCGGCCTGATAGCATCCGTTGCCACGCACGTGGTTGTTTCATGTTTTATCTTTCTTAAGCTCTGCGTTCTTTTTTGCACCAGTGCGTCGCATTGTCGAGAACGGCTGGGAATGTTATGGCGACCCAAATTCACATGCATCAGGACTTTTTCCATGGCTGAAGACTATATCGTCAAAGACATCGCGCTCGCCGGTTTCGGCCGCAAGGAGCTGGACATCGCTGAAACTGAAATGCCGGGCTTGATGGCGTTGCGCGCTGAATATGGCGACAGCAAACCACTCGCGGGTGCGCGGATCGTTGGTTCGCTTCACATGACCATTCAAACAGCGGTTCTGATCGAAACGCTGGTCGCGTTGGGTGCCGATGTGCGCTGGGCGTCTTGCAACATCTTTTCCACGCAGGATCACGCAGCCGCGGCGATTGCGGAATCCGGCGTTCCCGTGTTTGCGATCAAAGGTCAGTCATTGACTGAACATTGGGACTACCTTGACCGGTCCTTCCTGTTCCCAGAAGGCGCGAACCTGATCTTGGACGACGGTGGCGATGCGACATTGTACGTTCTGTTGGGTGCCCGTGTTGAAGCTGGCGAAACCGATCTGATCGAAGTGCCGACATCCGAAGAAGAAGAAGCCGTTTTCGCACAGATCAAAAAGCGGATGGCAGAAACACCGGGTTGGTTCACAAAAACCAAAGAAGCGATCCTTGGCGTGTCCGAGGAAACAACAACAGGTGTTCACCGTCTTTATGAACTGCAGCGGGAAGGTCGTCTGCCGTTCCCAGCGATTAACGTCAACGACTCTGTGACAAAGTCCAAATTCGACAACAAATACGGCTGTAAGGAAAGCCTTGTCGACGGTATCCGCCGCGCCACTGATACGATGATGGCTGGTAAAGTCGCTGTTGTGATGGGTTATGGTGACGTCGGGAAAGGTTCCGCCGCATCCTTGTCCGGTGCTGGTGCACGCGTGATCGTGACCGAAGTTGATCCAATCTGTGCGTTGCAGGCTGCAATGGACGGCTACCAAGTCACGACGCTGGACGATGTCGTTGAAACCGCTGATATCTTTGTCACCACTACAGGCAACAAAGACGTCATTCGCATCGAACATATGCGCCGGATGAAAGACATGGCGATCGTGGGCAACATCGGTCACTTCGACAACGAAATCCAAGTGGCGTCGTTGAAGAACCACAAGTGGACGAACATCAAAGAACAGGTCGACATGATCGAGATGCCGAATGGCAATCGCCTGATCCTGTTGTCTGAAGGCCGTTTGTTGAACCTTGGTAACGCGACTGGGCACCCATCCTTTGTGATGTCCGCTTCGTTCACAAACCAAGTGCTGGCCCAGATCGAATTGTGGACGAAAACGGCTGAATACGCGCCCGGCGTGTACATTTTGCCCAAGCATCTGGACGAAAAGGTTGCGCGCCTGCACCTCGACCGCATCGGTGTGAAACTGTCGACACTCGATGCCGAACAAGCAGCTTACATCGGCGTGAAACCAGAAGGCCCGTTCAAGCCAGAGCATTACCGCTACTAAGGCGTCTGGGGTGAAACCTCACCTACGACCTGAACATGAAAAACGCCGTCCGTCCCTGTTGGGGCGGGCGGTGTCTTTGCTTTTGGTCTGTGGTATTGTCTGGGGTGGTTACCAGGCGTTGTACCATCCGCAGACGCCACTGCCGCGCGGTTGGAATCCAACGTTGCCGTTGCAAGTGGCGGACGACGTGACCCCGATCACCGGATGGAAATTGGATCGTGCGCTTGCGTCGACGCAAAGCTGTTTGGCTGTGTTAGAGTCTGCGGCCCGATATACGGCGATGCCGGATCTAGAGGCATCTGACACTTGCCACATCACAGGCCGCGTGGATTTGCGTGGGGTTGGTGACGCGTCCCTAGCATCGATTGAAACGCGTTGCGCCATTGGGTTGCGTATGGCGATGTGGGAAGAACACGCGCTACAGCCCGCTGCACACGACCTGTTTGGCGCGCAGATTTCACAGATTGACCACATCGGCAGCTACAATTGCAGGCGGATCAGGGGGTCGTCTGAACGTTGGAGCACCCATGCGACCGCGGATGCGATTGATGTGTCGGGGTTTCGTCTAGACGATGGAACACGCTTGCGGTTGATCAACGATTGGGATGACGGTGGACCGAAGGGCGCGTTCCTGCGTCGGGCGCGTGATAGTGCCTGCGATTGGTTCCGTGTGACACTTTCGCCGGACTACAACGCCCTGCATGCCGACCACTTTCATGTGCAATCAAGTGGCTGGGGTTTGTGTCGCTGATCCGCTCATGCAAAGTTTCCCCCTGATTTTTCCTTTACGCAGGACGAATCGACGGATTAACGTAACCGCAATGCGCGCGGAGACCGCGCGATACCCGGCCAAAATCGGCCAAATACATGAACGGGGACGACAAAATGGGTAAGAGAGACGATTGGATCGCAAAGTACGCGGAAGATCTTAAGGGCAAATGCAACATGACGCCTGACATGGATTTGCTGACAAAGGTTACGATTGGCTGCGGTCCTTCGATCTATAACGCCGATGCATCTACAGTTGCGGGCAGCCAAGCGTCAGAGCTTGAAACCGTCAAAAACAACTTCCTAATCAAAAAGCTTGGCCTGAAAGACGGTCCAGAGCTGATGGAAGCAATCAATTCTGTGATCGAAGTTTACGGCAAATCAGAGCGCAACAAATACCGCGCTGTTGTCTACTACATGCTGACAAAGCACTTCGGTAAAGAATCCGTTTACGGTTAAGCCGACGGTTTAGATTTAGGAAAGGCCCGCCCGTTGTTGGCGGGCTTTTTTTCGTTTTGGTTCAAATTTTGGACAACGTTTGTTCGCGATCTGCGCCTGAGTGGTGTATCAAATTATCACGGCCAGAACGGCCCCGACCAGAATTCAGATACGCGTGTGGTGCTAGGGAGCACGCGGGGTGAAAGAGGGTCCGGTGGCGCGTCGGACCCTCTTTTTCGGTTCAGAACAGGCCCAAAACGGCCCCGATCACCGCACAGCCAAAGGTAGCGTATCCAGCATCAA
Source organism: Rhodobacteraceae bacterium S2214 (assembly GCA_025141675.1). Classification (NCBI taxonomy): domain Bacteria; kingdom Pseudomonadati; phylum Pseudomonadota; class Alphaproteobacteria; order Rhodobacterales; family Paracoccaceae; species Rhodobacteraceae bacterium S2214. The sequence continues at coordinate 329,740 of CP081161.1, read as the reverse complement.
TCAACGTCAGCTTGAACGGCCGCATGCCGTAAGCGTTGTTGATCATGATCCACGGACTGATGAAGAATAGACCGACACCAAGTCCGGAAATCAGGCCTTTCCCGAAGGTCTCGATGCCGGACAATGCAAATGTGTGCCGCATCATTCCTGCGACTAAAATCATCGCGATCATCGACATGATGTAGGGTGCCGCGGAATCCCCGAGAGGTCTGCCGTTTTCGTCAACTTCGATCTTGGCCGCAGCCACCCATGGCTTTGACAGCGACATGTACCACGCTGCCCCGAATGCCCAGCCAGCGACGGCTGCTACAATCACTGCAATAAATCCCATAGTCCCCTCCGTTATTTTGGATGGTGTGAACTATGGGCGACGTTTGGCTGGACGCCTAGGGTTTTGTATCGCCTAGCGCGCAGACAATGGCCCATTCGTCATCGGTGACAGGTTGAACTGAAAGCCGCGACGATTTCACCAGCGCCATTTCAGACAACCTGTCGTCCGCTTTGATGTCCTGCAATGTCACCGCTTTTGCGAAGGGACGCACCGCTTTGACATCGACGCAATCCCAGCGTTCATCGTCTGTTGTGCTGTCTTGGTGGGCTTCAGCGCAGACTTCAACGATCCCGACGATTTCCAGTCCGGACCGCGAATGGTAGAAAAAACCACGGTCCCCTTTGGCCATCGCCCGCATGTTGTTGCGTGCCTGGTAGTTGCGCACGCCGTCCCATTCTTCGCCTGCGTCGCCTTTGGCGGTTAGATCATCCCAGCCGAAGACATCGGGTTCTGATTTGAAAAGCCAGTAGGCCATCAGCCGATCACCTTGTTCCAAGCATCCAAAGTGACGCTTTCGAACAGGCCCGCTTTTGCATATGGGTCATTGTCAGCAAATGCTTGCGCTTGCGCCATGTCTTCGACGTTTAGCACGATCAGCGATCCGCACATGCCGCCGTTTGCGTCCAGCAATGGCCCAGCCATTTCAACGATACCGGACGCTTTGATATGCTCCAGATGTGCTTCGCGATTATCAAGCCGCGTTTGCAAAGCACCAGATTTATCGCGGGCCATAAGTGCAACAAGCATGTCTATTCTTCCTTTAAGGGACGGGCCATCAGCGCCTCTAGCGCCGTGGACACGTCGGTTTTTGCATCAATCAGATCAGCCACAACCGTGCAGATCGGCAGATCCAATTCAAGCGATTTCGCCAGTTTAGTCACTGATTTTGCGGTGGCGGCACCTTCGACAGTCGTAGTTTTGTCAAAGCCGGTTTCGCGGGCCAGCGATTGCCCATACCGGAAGTTGCGGGATTGGGTAGAGGTGCAGGTCAGTACAAGATCACCGAAGCCAGACAGGCCACCAAGCGTTGCACGTTCCGCGCCCAATTTATCCGCGAGCGTCAGCATTTCAGAAAACCCGCGCGTCATAAGCGCGGCCCGTGCGCTATCGCCAAGGCCCGCGCCGATGGCCACGCCACACGCAATTGCCATCACGTTCTTTAACGCGCCGCCCAGTTCCGCGCCAATCGTGTCGGTCGCGCGGTAGATGCGCAGCGTCGGGGTGGACAGTTGGGTCTGTAACGTTGTGCCGATAGCGTCGTCAGAGATCGCGAGCGTCAGCGCCGTTGGCAGGCCCTTTGCGATATCTGCAGCAAAGCTGGGTCCGGTGAGCATCGCGGCATTGGCGTTTGGGACGATTTGCCGGATTGTCGAAACTGGGCCCGTCATCGTGGTCAGATCGATCCCTTTGCAACAAGCGATCAGCGATTTGCCGGAAAGGGCCTGATTGTGGGTTTCCAAAAAAGGGCGCATTGCCTGTGCAGGCAGCGCCAACGCGATCGTGTCCTGTGCAAATGTAGTGTTTAAATTCGCAGAACAGGTAATTTTTGCGGGTAGCGATGCGTCTGGCAGGCGCGGCACTTTGCGGTTTGTCTGCATCGCATTCATGACGTCTGCGTCACGGCCCCAAAGGGTGACGTCTTGACCTGATTGCGCCCATGTTATGGCCAATGCTGCGCCAAATGCGCCGGCACCAATGACTGCGATGCTCATGCTTTTGCGCCTTTCTTGCCGGATCCCAACATGGGTGCGGCGGTGTTATCCAAGGGCCAGCGCGGGCGCGCTGATAGGGTCAAATCATCCACGTCATTCTTGGCCAGTCGCGTTAGTCCGACATAGGCGATCATCGCTGCGTTATCGGTGCAAAGTGCCAAAGGCGGTGCAGTGAAGGCGACATCGTGTTTCGCGCAAAGGTCTTGCAACCCCGCGCGGATCGCTGTGTTCGCAGCGACACCGCCTGCCACCGCCAAAGTTGGCGTCGTTGGGTTCAGTTTAAGATATTCAGTCAACGCACGACGCGATTTTTCGACAAGGACATCTGTGATCGCTGCTTGAAACCCAGCGCATAGATCTGCCTGATCTGCCTGCGTTAGACCCTGTTTTTCGGCCACGACACCGTCGCGGGCGCGCAGCATTGCGGTTTTTAGGCCCGAGAACGACATATCACATCCTTCCCGATCCAATAGCGGACGGGGTAGTTTGAACCGTTTGGGGTCACCGTTTGCCGCTGCCTTTTCAACTGACGGACCACCCGGCTGTGGCAGGCCCAGAATGCGGGCGGTTTTGTCGAACGCTTCACCCGGTGCATCGTCGATTGTGCCGCCAAGACGTTTGAAATCGTCGGGGCCCTTCGCGATCAGGAATTGGCAATGCCCACCTGATACGAGCAACATCAGGAATGGATAGGCGATGTCGTCTGTCAGGCGCGGCGTCAAAGCGTGGCCCGCAAGATGGTTCACGCCGATCAGGGGAAGCCCCGTCGCAGCGGATAGACCTTTCGCACACATGACGCCGGACAACACACCACCAATCAGACCCGGACCCGCCGTGACCGCGATCCCGTCAAGATCCGATAGCGTCAGATTTGCCTGAGACAGGGCGTCTTCCACACAATGATCCAGCTTTTCAGCATGCGCACGTGCTGCAATTTCTGGGACGACGCCGCCGAAATCGGCATGCAGCGCAGTTTGGCCGTAGACGACAGAGGACAGCACATCAGCGGTGCCATTCAACCGGACCACGGCGGCGGCTGTATCGTCGCAGCTGCTTTCGATCCCAAGAACGGTCAGAGTATCAGTCATCATGCGCCCATTGCCTGTTTCCGTTTCGCAGGTAACACTCTGCACAGGGCAAAACAACGGCGGGGCGATCCGACATGTCAGCAACTGTGCTGATCACACGACCAAAAGCGCAGGCAGAAGCGTTTGCCGCGTCATTGGAAGCGGCGCATGGTGGGCCCGTGAACTGTGTTATCTCTCCTTTGATTGAAATCGCGCCGGTTGCGGTTGTCGGGGCGTTGGATGACATGAAGCACGTCGTTTTCACGTCCATGAATGGTGTTTCGCAAGCGATGCGCGTGGGAATCCCTGTTGGCATAACAGCGTGGTGCGTTGGATCGCGGACTGCGCAGGCGGCGGCCGAGCTTGGGTTTGATGTACGGATCGCAGATGGGAATAATCGCAGTCTTGTGGCGCTTATTGTCGCACAGGCACCGGTTGGTCGGATGGTTCATCTGCGGGGTCGTCATGTCGCTGGCACTGTCGTCGACGATGTATCTGCTGCAGGTATCAATTGCGAAGCTGTGATCGCCTATGATCAGGTTGCGATTGCGCCCACGCAATTGGCGCTTGATACATTAAAGGGCGAAACCCCTATAATTGTGCCACTTTTTTCGCCACGCAGTGCGAAACTGTTCGGACAGATTGCGGATTTCTCTGCACCGCTGCATCTCGTCGTCATAAGTGAAGCGATTGATGTCGTGCAGCAAAACGCGCCCGTCGTCAGTCGCGCAGTTGCAAAGTCCCGCGATGGGGCGGGGATGGTTGCGGCGACTTTGGCGCGATATGCCGAAATCTCCCCCTGATCATGGCTTGAGGGTCTGTGCTACGCGTTATAACGTGAACTGTCGGCCTTTGGGTCGCGTTGATGAGTTGGGAAAGGGCGATACGTTGGCCAAGAAGAGCAAATCTAGTCAAAAGGATAAGACCCCAGACGTGGTCGAAGCCGAAGAAACGATTGCCGAGGCAACGCCTGACGAAACACCGGAGGTGACAGAAGACGTCACCGAGGAAACGATCCCCGACACGCCAGAAGAAGTTGCTGTTGCAGAAGAGATCACACCGGAACCTATCGTCGAAGAGACGATCGTTGATGATACACCCGTGTCATCGCCGGAAACGCCTACGCAACAGGTCCACACGTCTCCTGAGCCACACGATTCCGCATCGAATAGTGTGTTCTTGCCCGCCATATTAGGCGGCTTGATTGCAGCGGGTCTTGGATTTGGCGCTGCTTATTATTTCATCCCACGGTTTGAACCAGCGATGGTTGATACGATGAACACAAATGAAGCTGCGATTGCGGATCTGCAGGCTGAAATCGCGGGTTTGGGAACAGGTCCTGACATCACACCTTTGACGGACGAAATCGCGGCACTTAGCGGTCAAGTGACTGACCAATTCGCGTCCGTGGACGAACGAATCACCTCTTTCGAAGACCGCCTAGTCGCGCTGGAAAAACAGCCAAGTGCGGATGGCACGCTACAAGACACTGCGCTGCAGGCCTATCAGGCAGAGCTGGACAACCTGCGTGCCCAAGTCGAAGAACAAGCAAGCGCCGCTTTTGCGCAACTTGAATCGACCCGCGAAGAAGCGGCAGCGATTGAAGAAGCTGCTTTGTTGGCCGCGCGTAACGCGAAAGGTCGCGCAGCACTGGCACAGATCCGCAGTTCTTTGGATACTGGCGCACCGATGACCGCTGCGTTGGCTGAACTCGAAGATGTGCTGGGCGAACCTGCGCCGGACGCTTTGACGGCAGTTGCCGAAGGCGTGCCGACATTGGCAAAGCTGCAAGGCGACTTTCCACCTGCGGCCCGTCAAGCATTGTCCGACGCGCGATCTGATGGGTCATCCGGCGAAAGTACGGGCGCATTCGGATCGTTTTTGCGGGAACAATTTAACGTCCGGTCTGTTGCACCCCGTGATGGGGATGACGCAGATGCCATATTGTCACGTGCGGAAGCTGCTTTGAAAGAAGGCCAGCTTGAAACCGCATTGTCCGAAGTGTCCGCCCTTCCTGAAGGTGCCGCTGGTCCATTGGCCGGCTGGGTGCAACAGGCGCAGGCCCGTGCTGATGCATTGGCTGCGGCGAACGACATTTCTACTTCCTTAAACGATAACTGAAGGTCAACGCGATGCTCTGGTCCCTGATCAAAATTCTGGCTTTCATTCTTATTGTCACTGGCCTGACATACGGCGCGACCCAACTGCTCGAGGTGCAAGGCGGCGTTGCCCTGACCATCGGCGGGATCGAAATTACACTGTCGGTGCTAGAAGCGGTCTTTGCCTTTATCGCGCTGGTCGTTCTGGTGTGGCTGGGTCTGCGGTTGGTCAAATTGCTGATCGCGACGTTCAAGTTCTTGAACGGTGATGAAACCGCGATTTCGCGCTACTTCGACCGCAACCGTGAACGCAAAGGGTTCGAAGCGCTGTCCGAAGGGATGATGGCGCTGGCATCCGGTGAAGGTCACCTTGCGATGACAAAAGCGTCCCGCGCTGAACGTTACCTTGATAACCCGAAGCTGACGAACCTTCTGACAGCCCAAGCCGCTGAAATGGCCGGTGATCGTCGTAAGGCCGAGGCGACGTACAAAAAGCTGTTGGCAGATGACAGCACGCGCTTTGTTGGTGTGCGCGGTATTCTCAAGCAAAAGCTGGATGATGGCGAAACCGATACGGCGTTGAAACTGGCGCAAAAGGCGTTCGCGCTGAAGCCAAAGCACACTGAAACACAGGACGTTCTGATAAAGCTGCAAGCTGAGAAAGAAGACTGGAAAGGTGCGCGCGAAACGCTGAATGCGAAACTGAAAGCGGGATCATTGCCGCGCGATGTGCACCGTCGTCGTGATGCCGTTCTGGCGCTGTCCGAAGCCAAGGATATCCTGAACGAAGGCAAAGATGTTGAAGCCCGCGAAGCTGCGATTGAAGCGAACCGGATGTCACCGGATCTGATCCCAGCTGCTTGTATGGCTGCCCGTGGTTACGTTGCCGCTGGCAATGCGCGCTATGCGTCACGTGTGATTGTAAAGGCGTGGACCGCCCAGCCGCACCCTGATTTGGCGGCTGCCTTTGCCGAGATTGCACCGGATGAAACCGCCGCTGCACGTCTGAAGCGTTTCAAAACGTTGACGAAAGTGAAGCCGGATCATCCCGAAACGAAGATGCTGTTGGCCGAATTGAACATCGCCGCAGAGGACTTCCCAGAAGCAAAACGCGCGCTTGGCGATCTTGTCACAACGGATCCGACTGCGCGTAGCCTGACACTTATGGCGGCGATTGAACGCGGTGAAGGCAAAAGTGATGAAGTTGTTCGTGGTTGGTTGACCAAAGCGCTGACCGCATCACGTGGTCCGCAGTGGGTCTGTTCAACATGCCAGCACGTGCATCCGGTTTGGGTGCCTGTGTGTGACAATTGTTCTTCCTTTGACACATTGGCGTGGACGACACCGACAAAGGGCGATGTGGCGATGCCATCTGGAACTGAAATGCTGCCGTTGATTGTTGGTCAGTTGGCGAAGCCTGCGGAACCAGAAGATGTAGCGACCCCTGATAACGATGTTATCATTGTTGAAATCGAAGACGCCGAAGAAGTTGTCGATGCGCCAGAGGTAGATGCCGCGGCTGAGACCGATCCAAAACCAGGTCATGTCAGATAAAAACCTATGCCGCGCTGTTTTTACGACGGCGCGGCGGTAGCTTTTTTATCTTTTGCGTTGCTTGAAGCCAGTCAGGCACATCGCTTGCTGGCATCGGATGCGCCACGCCGAACCCCTGAATGTGATCGCAGCCAAGCGCATTGAGCACGAGCCGTTCCTCGGGTGTTTCGATCCCCTCCGCCAACACATCAATCCGTAAAGAATGCGCTAACCCGATCATCGCGGATGTGATGCGAGCGAGTTCGGAATATAGATGGACGTCTTTGACAAAGCTGCGATCAATCTTGATCCGGTCCACCCTGAAATGCCGTAGGTTTGATATCGACGCATGGCCTGTTCCAAAATCATCCAGCTCCACTTTGATACCTGCAGCGGACAGATTTTTGATATTCTCGATCATGCGCTTTGATGTGTTATCAATCATCGCGCTTTCGAGAATTTCGACGCTGATCTTGCTAGGATCGACCCCCGCATCGCTTGCCGCGAACAGAATGGTATCAACCAGATCGACATCTAACAGGCGGCTTGTTGTCAGGTTCAGGGAAACCTGTGGCACGTCGAGCCCTTGATCAATCCATGTACGGAGCGTGGTAAAGGTGCTGACCATCAGGTGCTGATCAAGCTGATCGAGCAATCTTGCATCTTCGGCGGCAGACAGGAAATGGAATGGTGTTAGCACCCCGCGTGAAGGGTGATGCCATCGCGCCAAGGATTCAAAACCAACGATTTTGCCCGATCGTCCTTCGACCTGCGGCTGGAAATACGGTCTGAATTCCCCTTTTTGCAGACCCTCGCGCATGTCCGATTGTAGTTCTTCGACCTTCTCAATCTGGGTTCGCAATGTGGGCGAAAAGAACCTGCTTTTACCGCGCCCGCCATTCTTTGCAGTGTAAAGGGCGAGATCAGCGTTCCGAATGTATGAATCAAGCGGCAGACCATCCGCAAAATTACCTGTTTCGATACCAACGCTCGCCCCTGCGTAGCATTCCTTGCCCTCTACGATGAAAGGGGTGGAAATAGTGGCGATCAATTGATCGGCAATGTCCTTTAGCGCGTCGGATTCGAAGTCGCCGAATAGCAGAAGGACGAATTCGTCCCCACCCGTCCGCGCGACAAACATGTTGGGATGATCGGTGGATATCATCGCGGATGACGCGTGGCGCAGCGCCTTGTCACCGGCCGCATGCCCCATCGTGTCATTGATGATTTTCAAACGATCCAGATCGATCTGCATCACAGCGACGTTGCTATGGGGCCAATGTCCTGCGTCGTACCGTTGGATATGGTCATACAATGCGCGCCGATTTGGCAAACCAGTCAGTTCATCGACAGACGCCAATCTGGATGCGCTTTGATCCCCGATCTGGCCAACATGTCGGGCCGCCGCCAATAACCCGTCTATCGTTTGATGCAATTCTTCGGTCACGATCCGCATCAGTTCGCGCAATTCCGTTGTTTCGGGGCGTTGGTCAAACAGAAGCTGAGTGCAGATGCTAATGCCGATGTCTTCAAAGCATCGGAACGAATCCTCAGTTTGGCGCGTAAACGCTTTTGACATGATCTGAATGAGGTGGCTGTCGCTTCCGTACAGAATGTGATCACCTGCATTCCGCAAACGGGCCCACAAACCAGATATTTCACGCAATCGCTGACGCACAACACGTGCGTCGTTTGGCCCGCTATCGGACAATGTACTGGCAGATAAGCACAACATCGCGAAATTATGGCTGGCAAGACGCAGGTTATGCACTTCGTCTAGCAGCACACTGAAACGGGCCATGTGAAATGAAGTATGGCTTGTCGGTCGTTGTGTTTCTTTAGGTCCCACTGTCAGCAGCACCTTTCAGCATGGTAGTGCAAACCGCATTGAGTGCAGTCTGCCACGCATCCTGATGTGCAAGGGTCCAGTGATTATCCATGAGCGCAGAGATCGTTTCGATCAGAATCTGTGACACCAGTTCGTAATGTTCCGGTTCAGCGCCGTATTGCACGTGTCTGGCGCCCAGTTGTTTCAGCGCGTCCGTGATTTCACCAAGGTCGTCTGCACTTTCCACAACCATGACGATGGAATTCCAAAGTTTTTCGCTTTGGTTGAACATGTCGTCCGGAAACAGGTTTCGGATGCTTGGTGCGGCTGAAAACAGGTTTGCATAGAACGCATTTGTTGCCGCCACATTGGTTTCGGCAATGCGTTCGGCGGAATCCCTAATGAGATCAATTTGATCGTCCGTTAACATGAGGTCCACGTTCTTCATCCGTTACGACGCCGAACATAACCCACATTTCCTAAGATTAAGTGACCCCAACCCAGAATGAAAAAGGCCCCGCAAACTGCGAGGCCTTCTGTTGTTTTCAATTGGTCTTAGCTGGCTTTCGAAACAGCCCGTCCGGTCATGACTTTGACCAGATGTGCCCGATATTCAGCGGTCCCGTGCAGGTCGCTGATCAGATCATCCGCTGGGACTGTCAGATCCGCCAGGGCGTCTGCCGAGAAGTTCGCGGAAAGCGCTTCTTCTGCGGCCGTCCAGCGATGCACGCCATCATTGGATGCGCCTGTCACGGCGACGCGTACACCGTCCGCGTATTTGGCGACAAACACCCCAACCAGCGCAAAGCGTGACGCAGGCTGCACGAACTTTTCGTAGTGCGCCTTTTCCGGAACTGGAAAAGATACCGCTGTGACGATCTCGCCTTCTTCCAGTGCCGTCGTGAACATTCCTTGGAAGTAGTCGTCTGCTGCGATTTCACGTGTGTTTGTCACGATCGTCGCACCGGATGCCAAGGCTGCCGCAGGATAGCACGCTGCAGGGTCGTTGTTAGCGATTGATCCGCCAATGGTCCCGCGATTGCGCACGGCAGGATCGCCAATGTTGGCCGCAAGACCGGCGAGCGCTGGATAGATCGCGCCTGCCTCGGATGCGACGGTCGCATGGATAGTTCCACCACCGATCCGCAGATTGCCGTCCTCCGACGACATGCCCTGCATTTCAGCAATACCAGACAGGCTGACCAGCTTTTCCGGGCTGGCAAGCCGTGCTTTCAGCGTCGGGATCAGCGTTTGACCGCCGCCCAGCGCCTGTGCGTCTTCGTTTGCCAACGCCGCGGCGGCGTCTGCCACCGTTGCGGGCCGTTCAATGTCAAATGCATACATGGTCCGCTCTCCTTATTCAGCGTTGTTCATGGCAGCCCAAACCCGATGCGGGCTGACAGGCATGTCGATGTGCGTGACGTTATTACCGCCGGACTGTAGCGCGTCGATTACGGCATTGACCACCGTTGGCGGTGACCCAATTGCGCCTGCTTCGCCGCAGCCCTTTACACCCAATGGGTTATGCGTACAGGCATTCCCCTGGCTATGATCGACGATGTAGTTCGGCAGGTCATCGGCACGCGGCATGGTGTAATCCATGTAGGACGCAGACAAGAGTTGCCCGTTTTCGTCGTAGGTCGTGTTTTCAAGCAACGCTTGCCCGATCCCTTGACCCAGACCCCCATGCACCTGACCGGTCACAACCATCGGGTTGATCACGTTACCGAAGTCATCGACGGCCGTCATCCGGTCTACACGCACTTTGCCGGTTTCGGGGTCAACTTCGACCTCGCAGCAATAGGCACCCGATGGGTAGGTGAAGTTTGCAGGGTCGTAGAAGGCTGTTTCTTCAAGACCCGGTTCGATGTCTTCGAGAGGGAAGTTGTGGGGGATGTAGGCCTTCAACGCGACTTCGCCGAAGCTGACCTTTTTGTCGGTCCCAGCGACAGAGAATTCACCATCCGTGAAGTCTATATCACCTTCCGCTGCTTCCAGCATATGGGCTGCGATCTTCTTCGCTTTGTTGATGATTTTCTCGGTTGCCCGCACAACAGCTGACCCACAAACCGCCAAGGAACGTGACCCGTAGGTCCCCATTCCGAACGGAATTTTGGATGTATCACCGTGAACGATGTCGATGCTTTGTGGGTCGATGCCCAGCATTTCAGCGACCACTTGTGGGAACACCGTTTCGTGGCCTTGGCCGTGGCTGTGCGCACCGACCATGACGGACAGATTGCCAGTCGCGTTTACACGGACAGTTGCGGCGTCATACAGCCCAACGCGCGAGCCGAGGATACCAACAAGGTTTGACGGCGCGATGCCGCAGGCCTCGATATACGCGTTCACGCCGAAACCACGCAGCATGCCTTTGGCTTCGGATTCCTTGCGACGGGCTTCGAAACCAGCCTTATCGGCGACCTCTTCCATCTTATCCATCAGGGCGTCGTAGTTGCCTGAATCGTATTCAAGACCAGCCGCTGACGCGAAGGGGTATTGATCCGGTTTGACGAAGTTCTGACGGCGCAGCTCAATCGGATCGCGACCAGTTTCACGGGCCGCCATGTCGATGACACGCTCTAGCGAATAAGTCGCCTCTGGCCGTCCGGCACCACGGTACGCATCGACGGGAGCAGTGTTGGTGAACACTGCTTTGACGTTCACGTAGACCAGCGGCACCGTGTAGTTGCCCGCCATCAAAGTGCCATGCAGGAAGGTTGGCGTCGCGGTGGAAAAGTTTGACAGATACGCGCCGACGTTGGCGTGTGTTTCTGTGCGGAAGGCAAGGAAATTGCCGTCCTTGTCCAACGCCAGCTCAATCTTGGTGACGTGATCGCGACCATGTGCATCCGTCAAGAACGCCTCTGTCCGGTCGGCGGTCCATTTGACTGTGCGGCCCAGTTTCTTGGCGGCTGCCAGAACAAGCGCTTCTTCACCGTAGTGATAGATCTTCGACCCGAAACCACCGCCTACATCTGGGGCAATCACAGTGAGCTTGTTCTCAGGAATGCCCATCACAAACGCAGAGATTAGCAACCGTGTCAGATGCGGGTTCTGCGATGTGGTGTGCAGCGTGTAGTCGCCAGTACCGGGGTGATAATGACCGATGGAACACCGTGGCTCCATTGCGTTTGGCACAAGACGGTTGTTGACCAATTCCAGCGTCGTCACGTGATGGGCGTTCTTGATCGCCTCATCGGTTGCCGCGCGGTTGTCTTCGATCCAACCCCAGTCGAAACACTGGTTTGTCCCGATTTCGTCATGCACATAATTGTCGCCAGCAAGGGCGTCTTTCATGTTCACGACTGCGGGCAGTTCTTCGATATCTACCTCAATCGCCTCAACCGCATCACGGGCCTGCGCGACTGTTTCAGCGATGACAGCGGCGTATGCGTCGCCGACGTGCCGGACCTTGCCATGCGCCAGAACCGGACGCTTTGGTTCCTTCATTGGTTCGCCATCGCGGCTGTTGATCAGCCAGCCAGCGGGGTTGCCGCCAACCTCTGCGAAATCTTCCCCAGTGAAGATCGCAAGAACGCCGGGCATGCCAGCGGCTGCTGTTGTATCGATTGATTTGATAACACCGTTCGCCACGGTTGAGCGTGCAAACACAGCCGCGCATTCGGCATTTGTTTGGATGTCATCGGTGTATGTTCCTGATCCGGTTAAGAACCGGACGTCTTCGCGGCGCGTGGTTGCTGCGCCAATTCCACCATCTTTAGGCATTTACGTTCCTCCCTTTGTCCATCGCGCCCTCCTCGACACGACGTCCAAATTTTCTAGAAATTTGCTTACTCCGCGGCGATTGCGCTGACATCTTGACCCGATGCCGCCAAAATCGCTTTGACGATGTTGTGGTAACCGGTGCAGCGGCAGATGTTGCCTTCAAGGTGCTCGCGCACTTCCTGTTCGGTCGGTTTCGGGTTTTCCTTGAGCAGTGCAGCCGTCGTCATCACCATGCCCGGTGTGCAGAATCCGCACTGCAGGCCGTGGTGATCCTGAAACGCCTGTTGGATCACGTTCAAAGACCCGTCTGCATTCGCTTGGCCTTCAATCGTGGATACCTGCGCGCCGTCCGCTTCTGCTGCAAACATCGTGCAGGATTTCACCGCTTTACCGTCGACATGCACAACACAGGCGCCGCACTGCGACGTATCACAGCCGATGTGAGTCCCCGTCATGCGCAAGTCTTCACGCAAGAAGGACGACAACAATGTGCGCCCTTCTACGTCTCCGGAAACTTCTTTTCCGTTGATGGTCATCGTGACTTTTGTCATCGCATCCTCCCTTGGATTTCTTGTCTCAGCTGCCCGTCATGCGCCGGAACCAGCCTTTCTTTTTTGTATCGTCTTCTGCGTCGGCCGCATCTGGATCGGGTGGTTCCACCGCATCCTGAAAGTTCGCAAAGAACTGATCGGCCATCTTTTTGGCAAAGCCGTCGATGATCCGCGATCCCAGCTGCGCGAGCTTGCCACCGACGTTTGCTTCGACTTCGTAATGCAGGATCGTGGCGTCGCCATCGGCCTCTAGCCGCACGTTCGCGCCGCCCTTGGCAAAACCCGCTGGCCCACCTTTGCCTTCGCCCGTCATCACGAGGCTTTCGTTCTCGACCATGTCGGACAATTGCACTGCGCCTTTAAAGGTCGCCTTCACTGGCCCCACCTTTTGCACGACTGTAGCTTCGAATCCCTCTTCGGGGGATCCGGACATTTCGGTGCATCCTGGTACGCATTCTTTCAACACGTCAGGGTTCAGAAGCCCTGCCCAGATTGTGGTCACGTCCGCTTGAATTCTACGGCTATCGGTTAATTTCATAAGGTATTCCGTTTTGCTTGCGCAGCTTAGCCTAGGACCCCGATCTTCTTGGCGATATACGACCAAGGGCTTAGTGACGCAGGAGTCGTGTACAGATGATGACACCAAGACTGCGCTTCGCCAAAACATTTCTGCGGTCGTGTCACAAGGCGCCCTTAGACCTTTGGTGTATTGGCGTGGCTGCAATTGGCTGATTTACTGGCGTTATGACAAATGATCTTCAAACTGCTTCCGCCGATACGCGTTTTGCGCACACCCGCGGCTGGGCATTGATCATCGACGACCACCCGCTTTTTTGTGACGCGTTGAAATTGACGCTTAGCGCGTTGGATGACTTCACCGAAGTTGTCACTGCCGACTGTATTGAACAGGGGCTTCGTGTTTTGGCGGACAGGGGATCACCCGGTCCTGCGTTGATATTGCTTGATCTGAATTTGCCTGACGTCAGTGGTCTTGATGGATTGATCCGCATCAAGCGTGCTGCGGAAAAAACCCCCGTCGTGATCGTGTCGTCGATGACCGACAACGCGATCATCAGCGGGGCGATTGCGGCTGGTGCGTCTGGATTTGTACCAAAGCATTCCGGCAGGGCCGTTTTCAAAGAAGCCTTGGCCGCGATTGCGCTGGGCGGCGTTTATAAGCCCGCAGGTTTTGTCGAATCGGCCCAAGGGGATGATCTGGAACAGGTTCTGACCCGACTATCGTCTTTGACGAACCAGCAGGGGCGTATTCTGGAATTGATTTGCGAAGGCAAGCTGAACAAGCAAATCGCGTTTGATCTGTCGATCGCGGAAGGCACCGTTAAGGTCCATGTCACCGCGATCATGCGTAAACTGGGCGTGCAGCGCCGGACACAAGCGGTGTTGGTCGCGCAAGAAGCGCGGTTCTTTAACAGATTGCCAAACGGAGAGACCTGATCATATCTTTCGGTCAGGGAGAAACGACAATGACGACGACGGGGGGAGTCCGCCAGAGCGTGCTCTGTAAGGCGGAGGTGCGGTGTACAACAACCGCGCCAGTCAAAGCATTACGGCAACTGCTGGGTGATGAACCGCTTGCGCTATTGGCGCTTTTCGTCACGTCGCAGGCCGATTTTCCAAGCGTTGTTGCGGAAGCTGGCCAACTTTATCAGGATACTGATGTCGTTGCCTGCACTACGGCGGGCGAAATTGGCGCAATGGGTTACGATGATGGTTTGATCGTTGCGGTCGGCTTTCCAGCCGCTGATTTCGCGTCCAAGTCTTTGGCTTTTACCGATCTCGAGAACTTTCAGGTCGAATTCGAAATGGACCGCGTCGCCCAAGAACGCGTCGCCTTGCAAGACCGTAGCCCCGAGATGGAAGAAGGGTTTGCCTTCTTGATTGTTGACGGCTTGTCCCTGCGTGAAGATGCGCTGACGACGACGATTTCACCTGCACTGCGCGATATGCCGTTGTTTGGTGCGTCGGCTGGGGATGGCGCGGATTTCACTGAAACGCTGGTCGCTTTGAACGGGCAAATCATGGCGAACGGTGCTGTCTTGAACATGATCCGCAGTCGCCACCGCACCAAAGTGTTCAGCCTTGATCACCTTGTGCCGACAAACACACAGATGGTTGTGACGAATGCTGATCCAGAACTGCGGATCGTGAAATCGATCAACGCGGAACCCGCTGGTCGCGAATATGCGCGGATTGTAGGTAAGGACCCTGAACAGCTTGACCGGTTTACGTTCGCGTCGCATCCCGTGGTCGTACGGATTGGTGGAGATCACCATGTGCGCGCCATTCAGCAGGTTAACGACGCGGGCGAATTGGTTTTCTTTTCTGCGATTGATGAAGGCATGGTTTTGACGGTGGCGACTCCCCAGAATATGGCCAGCCATCTGTCGGATAAAATGGCAGACATGGCCGCTGATCAACCGTTCACGGATATCATCGGGTGTGATTGCATCCTGCGTCGTATTGAGGCCGAGCAAACCCAAATGACGAACGAATTATCGTCCATCATGGCCAAGAATAACGTGACCGGCTTTTCCACATATGGCGAACAAATTGGCCCGTTGCATGTGAACCAAACGATGACTGGCGTTGCCTTTTATCGCAAAGATAGCACCGTATGTCGATCGTAAACCCGAATGATCCGTTAGAACGGCAGAACGAAAAGTTATTGGTGATTGCCCAGTCGTTGATGCGGCGTGTCGAACAGAAGAACGATCAGTCGGGGTTGGCGTATCAGCAGTTTGAACGCGCGGCGTTGCTTGAAACGCAGGTGCGGCAGCGAACGCAGGAACTGGAACGGACGCTTGATCTGCTACAGGATTCCAATGCGCGGTTGGAGCAGGCGAATTTCGAAACCGAAGCTGCGCGAACGAACATCACCGAAGCGATTGAAACGATTAACGAAGGCTTTGCGCTGTTTGATCCGGATGAACGGCTGGTGTTGTTCAACAGTCGGTTTTGCCGTGATATCGCTGATGTTGCCGACGATCTGGCCGAAGGATTACCGTTTCAGGAATACGTCGAGCTCGTTTCGCGAAGCCCGCATTTGGCGCACGAAAGCGGGGAAAGCCCTGCAGATTGGGCTGCTGCCCGTTTGTCCCGTCATAGCCACGACCACGTTGTGTTTAACGTCCGACTGAGATGGAACCGCTGGTTGCAGATTTCCGAACACCGCACGGCGCGGGGCGGGACGGTTATTCTGCAAACAGATGTGACCGACATGATGCGGTCCGAACGGCAACAGCGTGATCAATTGCTGGATCAGCAAGCGCGCATTCTACAGGCCACGCTTGATCACCTGAACCAAGGGGTCTGCATTTTCAACCACGACAAAGAACTGGTCGGTTGGAATAAAACAATGAGCGATTTTGCTGCGATGCCGGCCGATGAAAGCGTACATGGGCTGACGTTTTCGGCGCTATTGGACAACATCCGTAACGAATTGACCTTCCATGATGGCTTTGACGACGCGCGGTTGTCGCGCTGGGCCAATCGTCGGTCGCGGCGCAAGCCGATTGCGTTCGAAGTCACCCGAAATGATGTCCAAATCCTAAGCGTCTTTGCACAGGAAATGCCGGATCGGGGTTTTGTGATTAGTTTCACCGATGTCACGTCGGAACGCCAAGCGGCGCGGGCGCTGTTCGACATGAACGAAACACTGGAAGCGGGCGTAATTGCGCGGACCGAAGAACTAGGTGTGGCGCTGGCCGAAGCGGAACGTGCGAATGCGTCGAAATCGCGCTTTGTTGCGGCTGCATCGCATGACCTTTTGCAACCGTTGTCTGCCGCTAAATTGTTCATGTCGTCTCTGTCGGATCAGTTGGATACGCCGCAAACCCTGAGCGTTCTAGGCAAAGCAGAGACTGCGCTTGCTGGCGTTGAAAACATCATCGCCGCCTTGTTGGATATTTCCAAACTGGACGCGGGCAAAGCCGTGTTCGATGTTCAGCCTGTCAGATTGTCTGCGATTTTTGGCCCGTTGCGCGATGAACTAACACCTGTGGCGGCGGCAAAAGGTCTATCCCTAACGATCATTGAAAGCAGCCTTAGTGTGCAAAGCGATCCGGGGTATCTGCGACGGATCATGCAGAACCTGATTTCCAATGCGATCAAATATACGAGGGCTGGCCGCGTTTTGGTTGGGGTGCGCCGCCATGAAGGTTCAGCGCGCATCGAAGTGTGGGACACCGGACCGGGTATCGCGGACAAAGACCAGCAAGCCGTGTTTCAAGAATTCGAACGATTGGACCGGGCGACACCGAATGACGGGCTTGGCCTTGGGCTTGCGATTGTTGATCGCGCGGCAAAGGGCCTTGGTCATGATTTGAACCTGCGGTCCGAAATCGGGCGCGGCAGTTGTTTTGCGGTGGATACGAAGATCGCGCTGGGCAGCGGTGATACCCTTGTGTCAATTCCGCAGTTTCAGGCGGATTGGGGAGATGCGCTTGACGGGATGATCGTTCTGTTGGTGGAAAACGACGCGCAGTTGGCCACAGCCATGACATTCATGATGGAAAGCCACGGAGCAGAGGTTCTGCCAGCAAGCAACGCGCAAGACGCGAAAGACTTGCTCGAAGAAATCCAATTGGTGCCTGATGTGGTCTTGCTGGATTTTCAGCTTGGCAGCGATGTGACCGGCATTGATTTGTATCGCGATCTACAAGCGGCTTACGGGAATGTGCCTGCGGCTGTTATTTCGGCGGATCACAGTCAGGCGTTGCGTCGCGATTGCGCGGCGCTTTCGCTTAAGCTGCTGGCAAAACCAATCGACAAGGAAAAGCTGCTAAGTTTCCTTGTCGTGCTGCGAGAAGAAGGTGTTGAACAAACGTGACGGATTTTGATTGGGACGATGCATTCGCCAATTCAGCCTACATTCCGGGATCGGAAACCTTTCCGGATCGCTGGACATCCGAGGCCGCAGCATACCGCAACAGTGGCATCCAGATTGAACAAGACATCGCATATGGCGCAGCCCCGCGCGAAGTGTTTGACCTGATTTTACCGGATGGGGCACCGCAGGGCTTGGCCGTGTTTGTGCATGGCGGCTATTGGATGCAAACCGATAAATCCATGTGGACGGCATATGCCGAAGGGGCGCGTGCGCGGGGTTGGGCAGTGTGTTTTCCAAGCTATACACTGGCCCCAGAGGCGCGCATCAGCGACATCACCAAACAGATCACTGCCGCGATTGCCCATACAGCGACTTTGGTGTCGGGACCTATTCGTATCGCGGGGCATTCGGCAGGTGGGCATCTGGTTGCGCGGATGGTTTGTGCCGATAGCCAGATTGCGGATCGTATTGACCACGCGTTGTCGATCAGCGGCGTCCATGATCTGCGCCCGTTGATGCAGACAAAGATGAACGCGACTTTGCGTCTTGATGAAGCAGAGGCTGACCGCGAAAGCCCGGCTTTGTTGAACCCACATCCGACGGCCCGGATCACCGCGTGGGTTGGTGGCAATGAACGCCCCGAATTTATCCGCCAAGCGCAGTTGTTCGGGCGGGCATGGTCAGCGCAAGGCGCGCAGATCACCTGTCAAATCAACGAAGGTCGCGACCATTTCTCGGTGATTGAGGGGTTGAAGGACCCTGACAGTCGGATCACACATGCCTTTGTTGGCTAACGAAGGACGCGTATCATGACTCTGCCGCTGAAAGATCAATTCGTCTTGCCTGAGGGCATGATTTATCTTGATGGGAATTCTCTTGGCCCTTTGCCCAAAGCGGTGAATGCGCGGCTGCAGGCTGCCGTGACTGATGAATGGGGCCAACATTTGATCAAGGCGTGGAACGTCGATGACTGGATGGGACAACCGATGCGTGTCGGGAACATGGTCGGTCGTTTGATCGGTGCACCGGAAGCATCCGTTACTATGGGCGATACCCTGTCGGTCAAGGTCTATCAGGCGTTGTCGGCTGCGCTTGAAATGCGGCCGGATCGCAAGGTGATCCTGTCCGACAGTGGAAATTTCCCATCCGATTTGTATATGGCGCAAGGCCTGATTGCGCATCTTGGTAAGGGGCATGAACTACGGATCGTGGAACCTGAAGATGTGATGGACGCGCTAACCGATGACGTTGCCGTCGCGATGATCACGCAGGTGGATTATCGGACGGGACGTCTGCACGATATGGCGTCAATGACGACCAAGGCGCACGATGTGGGTGCCGTGATGCTGTGGGACCTTGCGCATAGTGCAGGGGCCTTGCCTGTTGATGTCGCCGGATGTGGCTGCGAATTCGCCGTTGGTTGTACCTACAAATACCTGAATGGTGGACCGGGTGCGCCCGCGTTTATCTATGCGCGTCCTGATATCGTTGGTGATATTTCTCCAGCCCTTTCAGGTTGGCTAGGCCACGACGCGCCTTTTGCGTTTGAACCTGATTATCGTCCCGCAATGGGGATTGAACGCATGCGTGTTGGAACCCCACCTGTGCTGCAAATGACTGCGTTAGAGACTGCTTTGGCGGTTTGGGACAATGTCGATATGAATGATCTGCGGGCCGCATCCATCGCGTTGTGTGATCAGTTCATTGAAGAGATTGAGGCGCGTTGCCCTGACCTGACGCTGGTCAGCCCACGGGATGGGACACAACGCGGCAGTCAGGTGTCGTTTGCGTTTGAGCATGGTTATGCCGCGATGCAGGCGGTGATTGCGCAGGGCGTCATCGGTGATTTCCGTGCGCCTAATATTATGCGTTTCGGGTTTACGCCGCTTTACATTGATGCGGACGATGTGACCGGCGCCGTAGATGTTATTGCCGATGTGATGACCAATCGGCTGTGGGATGATCCCAAGTTCAAACAAACCAGTCGGGTGACATAAATGGATCGCGCGGATATTGTGCATGACGCATTTATGGCGCGTCTCGCGTCAGGTGATTTTCCGGACGGCGCGGTCCCTGAAGGTCCCTTGTCCAATGCAGAGGCGCTGGCGATTTTTGAGGCGCAGTGCCTAAGCCGCAATCTTGATCGCAGGTCTCGCAAAATGCAGGCGGTGGGCGAAGGATTTTATACAATCGGATCATCCGGCCATGAAGGGATGGCTGCAGTCGCGTCTGCCTTGCGTCCAGATGACATGGCGTTTCTGCATTACCGCGATGGTGCGTTCCAGACACGTCGGTCCGCCCAGGTCGGCGTCGATGCGACCCGCGACATGCTGCTCAGCTTTGCGACATCCACTGATGACCCGATTTCGGGCGGTCGGCATAAGGTGCTGGGATCGCGTGCAATGAATATTCCGCCACAGACATCCACCATCGCCAGCCATTTGCCGAAGGCAGTTGGTGCCGCCTATTCGGTCGGGATGTGTCAGCGGCATACGCCTGTGCAGCAATCGATCCCAGAGGATGGCTTGGTGATGTGTTCGTTTGGCGATGCGTCGTCGAACCATTCCACCGCCCAAGGGGCGATTAACACTGCCTGCTGGACGTCCTATCAATCGGTGCCCTTGCCGCTTTTGTTCGTGTGCGAAGACAATGGCATCGGGATTTCAACGCGCACGCCGCAGGGCTGGGTCCATGCGAATTTTGCGCAAAAACCGGGGCTGAAGTACTTTCACGCCAGTGGTCTTGATCTGTTCGAAACCTATCGTGTCGCGGCAGAAGCAGCGGCCTACGTCCGTACCCGCAAAAAACCGGCTTTCCTGCATTTGTCCCTTGTTAGGCTCTATGGTCATGCAGGTTCAGACATGCAGCAAAGCTATTTGCCTAAGACCGTCTTTGAAAGTTGGGAAGGCGACGATCCTTTGCTGCATTCCGCACGTTTGTTGATTGCGGCAGGGGCTGCTACGGCGGATGAGGTTGCCGCGATTTACACGCAGACCGAAGACAATTGCGCACGCGTCGCGGCTGAGGTGATCACCCGACCGCGTTTGCAAAATGCCGCCCAAGTCATGGACAGCATAGTGCCGCCAAAACGCGATCTGCCTGCGACCAACGGTCCGTCGACAGACGCGAGAGGCGCTGCGTTCGGATCTGATTTGAAACAGATGACCCAACCGCAGCCGATGTCGAAACTGCTGAATTGGGCTTTGACCGATCTGATGCTTGCGCATGGCGACATTGCGATGATGGGCGAAGATATCGGCGCAAAGGGTGGCGTTTACGGCGTCACGCAAAAGCTGTCCGCGCGGTTCGGGCGTGACCGGATGATCGACACGTTGCTTGATGAGCAATCCATCCTCGGGCTGGCGATTGGCATGGCGCATAACGGCTTTACCCCGATGCCGGAAATCCAGTTCTTGGCGTATCTGCACAACGCCGAAGACCAAATTAGGGGCGAGGCTGCGACGCTGTCGTTCTTTTCCAACGGTCAGTTCACGAACCCGATGGTCGTCCGGATCGCGGGGTTAGGGTATCAGAAGGGCTTTGGCGGGCATTTCCATAACGACAATTCACTGGCTGTGCTGCGCGATATTCCGGGCGTGGTCGTGGCGGTGCCAAGCCGTGGCGACGATGCCGTCAAGATGCTGCGCGAATGTGTGCGGCTTGCACGCGAAGAACAGCGCGTTGTGGTGTTTGTAGAGCCTATTGCGCTGTATCCGATGCGTGATCTGCACGAAAAAGTCGACAAAGGCTGGATGCAGACCTATCCGGCGGTGGATGAAACCATTGCGCTGGGTCGCGTTGGCGTAACAGGCGACGGGCCTGTCGCGATTGTGACCTACGGCAACGGTCATTACCTTAGCCAGCAGGCTGCGGCTGACTTGGCAGACAAGGGAATTGCCACGCGGATCGTTGATTTGCGGTGGATTTCGCCTTTGCCAGAGACTGATTTGATCGCAGCGCTTGCAGGTGCAGAACGCGTGCTGGTGGTCGATGAATGCCGGAAATCGGGCAACGTGGGCGAAGGCGTCGTGACGCTTTTGACTGAGCAGACCGATTTGCCCGTGAAACTGCTTGCCGCCGATGAAAGCTTTATCGCAACGGGGCCTGCCTATGCGGCCACGATGCCATCCAAGGACAGCATCGTGACGGCGGTTCTTAACGGCTAGATTGCGCCTGATATGGACCTGCCGGGATGACCTTGGCGGGCACCATTTTACCCAGAACATCGACCTCGACTGCGGTGCCTTCTGCGGCATATGCAGTCTCTACAAAGGCATATGCGATGTTCAGGCCGGTCCGGTAACCCCAATCACCCGATGTGACGGTGCCTACGACTTTGCCGTCGATCATGACCGAAGATCCACCATGCGCAGCCGCATCTGTGCTATCAAGCGCCATGGAGACGAGCAGGTGTTTCGGGTCGCCCTTCTTTTCGAGCGCGGCTTTGCCGACGAAGTCTTCTTTGTCCATTTTAATGAAACGGTTCAGGTTCGTTTCGAACGGGTCGAATTCGGTCAGAATGTCGGCTTTCCAATGCAGATACCCCATTTCCATCCGCATGGAATCGACCGCTTTTGCACCGAAAATTTTCATGCCATGAGCCTTGCCCGCTTCACGAAGCGTCAAATACGCACCGTAAAGAGACGCGTTCGGGATGTGCAATTCGTATGCGGTTTCGCCAGAGAAACTGACCCGCATCACGGTCGCTGGCGCGATCCCGATGTAAGCCTCGCGCACGGCGAGGAATTTGAACGCCTCGTTTGACCAATCGCCACGGCTGACCGACGACAGAACATCGCGGGCCTTTGGACCAGCAATGATCAGGATGGTTTGATCGTTCGTCAGGGATTTGATCTGCACGTCCTCGTCATCGCGAATGTGCTGCTGCAACCAATCCATGTCGTGCAATTCTGACGCGGCGGCTGAACCGTACCAAACCCGGTCAGGTCCACGATCTGACGCAGGAATGTTCGCGATTGTGGCTTCCGCTTTGACGTTGCCGTGGTGGTTGAGCAGATAGATCAGACCCATACGGCCCGGTTTGCGTGGCACGGTGCTACATGACATCCGGTTCAGGAAATTGCTTGCGTCTGCACCTGTCAGTTCGAACCGGTTGAACCCGTTAACTTCGCAGATGCCAACGCTGGTTTGAACTGCTTTGACTTCTTCGCCAACGGCATCGAAGCTTTCGTCGAACTTGAAGGTGTGGGTGTGGTGGAAATCCGCTGATGGTTTGATGTAATCCACCCGTTCCCAGCCATTTACGATGGTGAATTCTGCGCCTTCAGCCGCCATAACTGGGGTCAAAGGCGTCGTTTTGGCATTACGCCCAGCCGGACGGTGTTCGTTGGGGAAATGGAAGCGGAATTCGTTTTGGTAATCTTCGATGGCTTTTAGCGCGGTCAGTTCGACGTTCGTGTGTTCGCCGAAACGACGCGGATCGATGCACCATGTGTCATAAACCGCTTCGCCATGGACGATCTGTTGGGCCAGCAGCCAGCCGTGACCGCCGCCTTCACCAAGCCCCGCCCGCAGACCGATGCAGCAGAACGCGTTGCGCTTGCCGGGGATCGGTCCCACAAGCGGTGCGCCGTCGATGGTGTAGGTGATCGGGCCGTTCACGACATTCTTGATGCCGACTTCCATCAGGACAGGCATCCGTTCAAACGCGCCCTCCAAAACGTCGGTAATCCGGTCGAGGTCGTCGGGGCAAAGCGCATTCACAAAATGCGGATCGATGCCGTCCATGCCCCACGTTTTACAGCCCTGTTCGTAGAAACCGATCAAGAGGCCGTTCTTTTCCTGACGACTGTAGTAATCGCTGATCGGGCAACGCAGCAGCGGCATACGCTTGTCGGATTCGACAATCGCGGGGATGTCTTCGGTGACAAAGTATTGGTGTTCCATCGACGCAACAGGATGTTCAACACCCATCATCGCGCCGACTTCGTTCACGCGGTAACCACATGCGTTCACCACGATTTCACAGTCGATATCGCCATGTTCGGTGTGGACCGTCCAGCTGTCATCTTTGTGCTGCGTCAGGCCAGTCACAGGAGTGTTGCGATATACCTCGGCCCCCGCTTTGCGGGCGCGCCGTGCAAGCGCTTGGCAAAGCGATGCCGGATCAATGTCACCGTCGTTGCCATCCCACAGACCACCCAACAGGTTGTCAGTCGAAATCAGCGGATGGCGGCGCGCGCATTCCTCGGCATCGAGGATTTCGAATTCAACGCCCATCCCACGCGCCATAGACGCAAAGTGCCGGTAGCCGTCCATCTGCGCCTCTGTATTTGCCAAGCGGATGCCGCCGTCACCGTGGTTGTATTGTACCGGATAGTCGGCATCGTCGCGCAGTTCTTTATAAAGATTGATCGAATGGGTCTTCAGGCCAACCATGGTCTGATTGCCGCCAAAGTTCGTGACCTGTGCTGCGGAATGCCACGTCGTGCCGGATGTCAGTTCATTGCGTTCGACCAAGACAACATCGGACCAGCCTTCTTGGGTCAGGTGATAAAGAGTTGAGCACCCTGCAATACCACCGCCAATAACGACAACCTTTGTTTGCGACTTCATGTGACAGTTCCCTTGTGTGTTTAAACCCAATGACAGCGAAACATAGGCAGTGGTCAAATGGAATTTTCAGCGTTCTATTTTTGTCGAACGGGGCGTCAAGGAATCCGGAAAACGAGAGAAAGGTTTTGCTTTATCGTAGCTGAGGCATTTCAGTTTTTGTCAGGCAGCAAAGGAACGATGATGTCAGACAAACCGCGGCGGTCAGGACGTAATGCAAGGCTTGCGAAACGCGCAGCGCCGCCGACGGTGAATCCGGCACCTCCGGGGCAGCGGGGAGGCCAGTATCGTCCGTTGTCCGAGACTGATTTGCGTCAGGTTTACGATACAGCGCTGCGGTTGTTGGCAGAGCTTGGAATGGGCGAGGTGCCCGATCGGTTGCGTGCCGACCTATTAGGTGCAGGCGCACAATTCCGCGACGATGGGCGTGTTGTTTTCCCAAAGGCATTGGTCGAAGATTGTATCGCAAAGGCTGCTAAAAAGTTCACGCTGCATGGTCGCGATCCGGATCGGTCAATCGAGGTAGGCGGTGACAAGGTTTATTTTGGTACTGGTGGCGCGGCGGTGAATACGCTGGATCTGGACACGGGGCTTTACCGGCCGTCGACGCTGCGTGATTTACATGATTTTACGCGTCTGCAGGATCAACTTGATAACGTCGCATGGTTCACGCGGTGTTGTATCGCGACGGACGTCCCCGACAATTTCGATTTGGACGTCAACACGGCATACGCATTGCTGCGCAATACGACGAAACCGACGGCGACTGCGTTCACGATAGCGGAACATGTCGATCCCATCGTGCGTATGTTCGATATTGCGGCAGGCGGCGAAGGGGCCTTTGCCAAGCGACCGTTTGTGAAATGCCATATCTCACCGGTTATTTCGCCGATGCGATTTGGTGATGATGCTGTGGATGTCGTCTATAAGTGTATCGAACATAACATTCCGATGTCGTGTATTACGGCCGCCCAAGCAGGGGCGACGGCACCGGCCACGATGGCGGGTTTCCTTGCGCAGTCTTTAGCCGAGACGCTTGCGAGCCTTGTTATGGTGAACGTTATTGCGCCGGGATATCCGATGGTGTTTTCGAATTGGCCGTTGGTGATTGATCTGCGCAGCGGGGCCTTTGCAGGCGGTGGCGGGGAAACGACGTTATTGAACGCGGCCTCTGCCCAGTTATCGAATTGGTTGGGGCTCCCGTCCGGTGTGGCTGCGTCGATGACGGATGCGAAAGGGATCGATGCGCAATACGGGGTCGAAAAAGGCATGACGTCATTGGCGGCGGCGCTGGCTGGTGGAAACCTGATTTACGAAAGCTCAGGTATGACCGCCGCGTTGTTGGGGGCAAGTTTCGAAGCGTTCATTCTGGATGACGAAATGCACGCGATGACATATCGGGCGCTGCGCGGTGTTGAAGTGACCGAAGATAATCTGGGGTTCAACGCGATTTGCGGCGCTATCTTGGGTGACGGGCATTTCCTTGGTGCGGATCATACGTATCAAGCGATGGAACGTGACTATCATTACCCAAAGTTCGCTGACCGCACCCAGCCGCAAGTTTGGGCAGATGCTGGCGCTGAGTCTGCATGGGACAGGGCCAATGCGCGGGCAAAGCACGTTTTGGGTGAAGACGGCCCGCTATATCTGACGACAGACCAAGATCGGGCTATCCGAGAACAGTTCCATATTCTGCACCATTAGCGATAAGTCGCCGATGTGCCGAAAAATTTGACGTTATGGATCGCTGATCTTTTGTCGAATCATTTTCGCTTTGTCATCTGATTGACAATTGATGCTGCGATGCAGAATTGTGGTTCTGGGTTTGAGTTCATCTTTCAAAAATTCACCGCGGAACCAGTTTTTTTATTATAGAATAGTCCCTTAAAGATTTAGGAAATCGGTCTTTGTCGGTGTCGTTTCGCGAATTTTTAGAAACCGGATCAATCAATTCCACTTAAGAGCGATTGCAAATTAATTTCAAAAACATTTAGCATGATTAACAACACTTAAGGGTTGGACTGGTAGTTTTTGCAATATTGCCATACGCTTAAGGGGTATGCACAACCACCATTTGCTAAATTTGTTACGCTTCGTTAATACCCAAACGTAGTCTATAAGAGAAATAGAAATTTTTACGTACTACTAGTTCAGTTCCCGGGGGACACTGTGAAGCATCAACCAGTCGAAGAGTTTGCAGTTACTCCACGTGCCTCCAATGCGTCCGCAGCATTATCGCCATGCCGTTCGCGCACTGTTGACCCGGGTTTTGTTTACACGACAACGAAACGTGCCTTTGATATAGTAATGTGCGTTCTACTGGCACCAGTGATGCTTCTATCAGCAGTTGCACTTTTGGTTCTGAACCCGTTCAAAAACAAGGGCCCATTGTTTTATGTCCAAACCCGTATGGGCAAGGACTGCGTACCGTTCCGCGCTATTAAGTTCCGCAGTATGACTTGTGCACCTGTGATCGAGCGCGGCGCAAACGACCCGCTTGAAACGCACCGGATCACGAAACTTGGCAACTTTCTTCGTAAGTCCCGTTTGGATGAGGTCCCGCAAATTATCAACGTCCTTAACGGCGACATGAGTTTGGTTGGGCCACGTCCCGACTTTATTGATCATGCGAATGAATACGTTGAAACGATCCCCGGCTATAAAGAACGGCATGCTGTCCGTCCGGGCATTAGCGGGTATGCCCAGACTGAAGTCGGTTATGTCGAAAGTACAGAGGGTACGCGCAACAAAGTTGCCGCTGACCTCCACTACATCCAGAATAGATCGCTTGGTTTGGAAGCATGGATTGTGTGTCGGACGATGCAAACCGTTCTGCGCCGTGGCGGTGCGTGATCTGCCGCCTAGCAGGATTGAATTCCCATCTTGATAATGTCTGACCCGCGAAAGCGATAGACATCGACAATTTCGAAACGCCCTGTCTTCATATACCAATCTTTGAGAACTGCTGGGTAGTGCTCTGCCATGACCTTTGATGCTTGTTCGAAAAGCGCCGGTTCAAGCGGGCGTCCGTAAGAACTGGGTCCGTGACAACCAAATTTCGTTGATGGTGAAACGCAAGTTTGCGGTAAGCCTAGAAGCATAGTGCAGTCAAATAGCAGATGTTGCCCGTGATCTTCACGCTTTGCCCAGTTCGGCGCAATTGCTGCAATTCAGCGATGCGATCAAGTAGCAAGCCGCCGCGGTCATTGGAAATCTCGACATAGGTGCCGGTCACGGGCGTTGATTACGGTTGCGCTGACGCAGTCGAACCCATGATGATGGCCGCAAACGCGAATTTCAGTATGTCAAAGACCCGCGCCTTGGCATTGTAAAGGTGTTGCATTGATCACTCCTCGATATGAACGACCTTGGTTTGGTCGAACGTTTCACCGGGGACGAATTGATCATATTATTCTTAATCAGCTATTTCTGAGTGCTGGCTAAGTATTTGGCATTTTAATGGGATATTTCAATCAAGAAGGGCCGCAGTCGAAACTGCGGCCCTTCCAAAACCTAGTCTAAATTCGTATCGAATTTAGTTTGTGCCGCTTGTACCGCCGCTGTCACCGCCACCGGCGATCGCGCCGATTGCAATGATTGCGCCAAGGCCAAGTGCGAGCGGGCCGGCTGCGCCGAGAGCCGCACCAGCAAGTGGTGTGAAGCCAGTAACCGCTACAGGAGCTGTTGCTGTAGCTGCGCCAGCTGCTGCTGGTGCAGCAGGCTCAACGGCTTGAGCGAATGCAGGGGCTGCCGCAACTGTCAGTGCGATAGCTGAAAGAATAACTTTAGTGTCCATTGGGTTCTCCAGATTTTCCTAGCATCGCATACCATGTTACAAACGCGATTCAAAGCCTTAGAGTGCTTGTTTTTATGGAAAATGCCGATTAGGACACGGGGAATTGCAGGTGTTTCAGCACCCACGAAGTTCCCCGTAGTTTTTGCGGGGAAATTGGCATAGTTTGCCGAGATAGAAGAAATATGTGTGGCCAGTTGATATTGCTGCCGCCTAGCCGAACTGAGAAGCGGATAAGTCATTGGATCAAAAGCGTTTTGTTGAAGATGTCGATGACGACACAATTGATTTGTTTGCGCTGCTACGGACGGTTTGGCTTGGTAAGTGGATCATCGCGCTATTTTTCGTTATTGCTGCTGGTATTGGCGTATACGTCGCGTATTTTGCATCAACTCCGATTTACAGGTCCACAGCTGTTGTAATTCTGGAAACGAATCAACAGTCACCTGTGCTTGATTTGCAGAGCGTGGTAAGCGGTGCGTCGGGCGATTCAACGGAAGTTAAATCTGAAATTGAAGTTCTGCGCGCGCGCAGCCTGATGGAATTGGTCGTCAATCGTATGGATTTGACGAATGATCCGGAATTTAATGCGTCGTTGCGACCTGAGACCAAGATTGATCAATGGAAATCCACTGCGATCGAGTCCGTAAAAGGAGCCATTGGATCTGTCACGGGCGCTGATTTGTCGGGCGCTGAACCCGAAGTTGTTCCTGTCGATGTTGCAAACCAGCGCGCCCTCGATTCAGCGGTTGATATTCTGCTTGGCAAGACGTCTGTGCAGAACGTGAACGGTTCTCTTGTGTTTCGAATTACTGCGGAATCCGAAAGCGCCATTAAGGCCGCGAAAATTGCTGATACAATTGTAGAATTGTACATCATCAATCAGGTCAATGTGAAATTCGAAGCGATGGAGCAAGCTACCGCTTGGCTAAGTAATCGCGTTTCCGAATTGAAGATTGAACTTGAGGATGCGGAAGGTGCTATTGCAGATTTCAACGCTGGCACTGATTTGGTGTCTCTCGAAATCATTAAAGATTCTGAATTAGAACTCAATGACTTACGCCAACGTTCAGCGGATGCCCGCGAAACATTAAGCGAATTTGAAATCGCATTGGACGCATTCGAATCCGCGACGAGCATCGTAGAAAAAGTCGCCGTTTCGAATGACCCGCAATTGCGTCGGCTGTCCGACACCGTGGCGTCCGACCCACGCAGCGTTGCGGCGTTTGATGTCCGTTTTGCATCGCTGCTTTTGCGCGCCGAACAGAACGTCGAAAGCGCTGAATTGCAGGTCACGGCGTTGGATAACGCGGAACAAGAATTGGAAGCGCGGATCGCGACGCAAAGCCGTGATCTGATCGCACTTCAGCAATTAACCCGAGAAGCGGAAGCGACCCGTCTGCTTTACGAATATTTCCTGTCACGTTTGAAAGAAACCTCTGCCCAACAGGGTATCCAGCAAGCGGATAGTCGGATTCTTTCGGATGCGGTTATTCCGCGTAATCCGTCCGAACCTAAAAAGTCGCGGATCGTTGCGCTGTCCGGCATCCTTGGAATTATGTTGGGCGTTGGTGTTGTCTTGCTACGAGCAAGTCGTCGGAACGGGTTCCAAACCGCAAGTGATTTGGAAAAACACACTGGCGTCACCGTCGTGGGACAAATCCCGACAATCCCA